>NZ_JAAGMH010000055.1:0-56623 GCF_010548505.1 Streptomyces sp. SID14515
CCCCACCCCGTACCATCAGCCGCATCAGCAAACGCCTTACACCGACCATCCACCGCCAGACCGCCCTGCCGCGCGAATTCCTCAAATGCCTCTGGAGTGATCATCGCGGCCACGCCGCCGGCCAGGGCGAGGGTGCACTCACCATTGCGCAGCGACTGCGCGGCCAGATGCAGCGCCACCAACGACGACGAACACGCCGTATCCACCGTCATCGCCGGACCCTCAAGACCCAGTGTGTAAGCGATTCGGCCGGAGGCCACGCTGCTCGCGTTGCCGGTCAGCACATGCCCCGCGACATCACTCCGGACCTGCGAAGAATCAGCAACCTGGGCCAACGAGTGATAATCACTGCCCGCAAGCCCAGCAAACACACCCGTCCCACTGCCCGACAACGACGCCGGATCAATCCCCGCCCGCTCGAACGCCTCCCACGCAACCTCCAGCAACAACCGCTGCTGCGGATCCATCGCCAACGCCTCACGCGGCGACACACCAAAAAACCCCGCGTCAAAACCAGCGACATCACTCAAAAAACCGCCCACACGAGCACAAGACCCCGGAAGCCCCCCGACATCCCAACCACGATCATCAGGAAACTCCGACAAACCCTCCCGCCCCGCAACAACCACATCCCACAAATCCTCCGGAGAACCCACACCCCCCGGAAAACGACATGCCATACCCACAACCGCAATCGGATCGGAAGCCAATACGGTCCCGGCAGCCGACAGGCGCGGCACATCGGCGGCGGGTTCGGGTGCTGCCGCGGTCAGGTGTTCGCCCAGCGCGGCAGGTGTGGGGTAGTCGAAGATCAGGGTTGAGGGAAGTGACCGGCCAAGGGTTTTCCGGAGGCGATTTCGCAATTCCACCGCCGCGAGTGAGTCGAATCCCAGCTCTTTGAATGTCTTCCGGAAGTTGAGCGCACTCGTGTCTGCGTGGCCGAGTACTGCGGCCACTTCGCGCTTGACGACGTCGGCAATCGGTGCCGGCGGCTCGATGGCGGTGTCTTTCATCGCAGCAGGTTCGGCAGTACGCAGCGCCTGGACTGCTGCCGGGATACCGGACAGCAACGGGCTGTGCCTACTGGTGGTGAACAGCGGGGCGAATCGCTCCCACTCCACGTCCGCCACCGTCAGCGTGGCCTCGTCCCGCTGTACCGCTTTGTCGAGCTCGGTGAGAGCCACATCCGGCGGCATAGCCCGCAGTCCGGCTCGCGCCAAGGCTTCCCCTGTCGCCCCCTCACCCATGCCCCCACCGGCCCAAACCCCCCAGGCCACCGAGGTGGCCGGCAGCCCGCGCTGACGTCGCTGCCGGGCCAGCGCGTCGAGATAGGCGTTGCCTGCGGCGTAGGCGCCGTTGGTGGCACTGCCCCAGGTGGCCGCGATCGAGGAAAACATGATGAACGCGTCAAGCGGGTGGTCCGCCAGCAGCGAATCCAGATGAGTGACGCCGTCCACTTTTGCCGCCAGCACCCCCTCCACCTCGGCCACGGTGGTGGTGGCCAGTTCGGCGAAGTCACTGACACCGGCAGCATGCACCACCGCTGTCAGCGGATATCGCTCAGGAATTTCCGCCAACAACCGGGCTACTGCGGTCCGGTCGCTGACGTCGCACGGGGCAACCGTGACCTGGCACCCGTATGCCCTCAAGTCGGTCACCAGGTCGCTGACGCCGGGCGTGTCCGCCCCGCGCCGCCCGGCCAGGAGCAGATGCTCCGCTCCGCGGGCCGCGAGCCGGCGGGCAACGTGGCCCCCGAGCGCCCCGGTGCCGCCCGTGATCAGAACGGTTCCGGTGCGGCCCCACTCATGAGTCGTCGGCCGGGACGTCCGTCGTTCAGCCGGCACCAGGCGCCGGGCCCATAGACCCGGCACCCGCACCGCTAGCTGGTCTTCGCCGCGGGGGTTGGCGAGCAGGCTCACCAGCCTGTCCACCGTGCCACCGTCCACGGTCTGCGGCAGGTCCACCAGACCGCCCCAGGAACGCGGCTGTTCCAGTGCGATCACCCGGCCAAGGCCCCAGATCTGTGCCTGCCCGGGCTCTTCCAGCCGGTCGGACGCGCCGACGCTCACGGCACCTTGGGTGACGCACCACAGCGGCGCCCTCACTTCGGCGTCCAGCAGTGCCTGCAGCAGGAGCACGGTCCTGCCCACCTCATCGCCAAGCAGGGAGAGAATTCCCGCGACGGCCGACTCGTCGAGGATCGAGCGGATCAAGTCGCCCAGTTCCGAACGATCGGTGCCGCACGGCACCTCCACCAGTCGAACGTGCGCGCCTCTGCGGCGCATGCCTTCGACGCAGGTCCGGACTGTCTCCTGTTCGACATCGGACTGCGGTACGGCCACCAGCCAGACACCGGATATTCCGGTATCAGCGGCATCGGGCACAGGACTCCACGTCTCCTGGTATCGCCACTGATCGGCCACCGGAACGGCGCGCTCGGCGCCGCTCTGCAGCCAGTAGTGCGCGCGTTGGAAGGGGTACGTGGGCAGGCCCACCAGCCGATTGGCCCCCTGGAAAGACGGGATCCAGGAAATTGCCGCGCCGCGGACGTAGGCCCGTGCCATGGCATCGACGAACGTCGCCACCTCGTCGTGACCGCGACGGGCCGTGGCCAAGAACGCGGGGGGAGCGTCGACTTCACCGGTCAGACAGTCCTCGCCGAGCGCGGTAAGCACACTGTCAGGACCCATTTCCACGAAGGTGCGGACGCCCACGTCGTAGAGATCACGCACACCGTCGGCGAAGCGCACGGTGTCGTGGACGTGCCGGACCCAGTATTCGGATGTGTGCAGATCGGCAACGGTCCCGCACTGGGGCGGGTGCAGGGTGAGCTCCTCGACAACCGTGCGGAACTCGTCCAGCATCGGCTCCATCAGGGGGGAGTGGAAGGCGTGGCTCACCTGAAGGCGCGTAACCTTGCGTCCGCGGTCACGCCACAGGGCTGCGATCCGTTCGACCTCCTCCACCGCACCGGAAACCACTGTCGAGGTGGGCCCGTTGACGGCGGCGATGGCCGTATCCGGGCCGAGAGAGTCGGCCACCTCCGCCTCGGATGCTGCGATGGCCGCCATCGCTCCACCGGATGGCAGCTGCCGCATCAACGCACCTCGAGTGGCAACGAGCCGGCAGGCGTCGCCCAGCGAGAAGATCCCTGCGACATGCGCGGCTGCTATCTCGCCGACCGAGTGTCCGGCAACGAAATCGGGAACCAGGCCCCAGCTCTCCGCCAGCCGGAACAGCGCCACCTCCAAAGCGAAGAGACCCGCCTGAGCGAAATCGGTCCGGTGTACCAGGTCCTCTTCGTTGAACAGCACGTCCTTCAGAGGGTGCGGCAGAAGGGGGTCCAGCTCCTCGCATACCTCGTCCAGGGCCGCCGCGAAGGCGGGCAGCGCGTGGTAGAGCTCGCGGCCCATGCCCGGCCGCTGTGAGCCTTGGCCGGAGAAGACCACGGCAAGCCGGCCGTCGTCGGTAACCCCCTGGATGACATCGGACCGGCCTTCGGCCACGTCTTTCAGGCCCTTGAGCAGCTCCGCCCGGTCGTGGCCGGTTACGACAGCGCGGTGCTCCAGCGCCGCACGTGCCGTCGCCAGCGTGTAGCCGACCTCCGCGACCGGCTCAGCGTATTCGGACAGATATGCGCTCAGCTGTGCGGCCTGCGCCCGCAAAGCGTCGGCGGTCTGTCCGGACAGCGCCCACGGCAGCGGTCCGGACGCGGTTGCCGACACCTTCTCGGGCACCGACGGTGAGGCCTGCTCGAGGATCAAGTGTGCGTTGGTGCCGCTGATACCGAAGGAGGACACCCCTGCGCGCCTGGGCTCCCCGGTCTCCGGCCAGGGCCGGCTCTCTGTCAGTACCTGGACGTCCCCCGACGTCCAGTCCACGTACGACGACAACTCATCGACATGAAGCGTCCGCGGCAATGTGCCTGAGTGCATCGCCTGAACCATCTTGATGACGCCGAGCACCCCGGCGGCGGCCTGAGTATGACCGATATGAGACTTCAGTGAGCCGAGCCAAAGGGGCCGCTCCCTGTGCTGCCCGTAAGTCGCCAGCAATGCCTGCGCCTCGATCGGGTCTCCCAGGGTGGTTCCCGTCCCATGGGCCTCGACAGCGTCCACCTCATCGGCGGCGAGACGGGCGTTGGCCAGCGCCTGCCGGATCACCCGTTGCTGCGCCGGTCCGTTCGGCGCGGCCAACCCGTTGGACGCGCCGTCGGAGTTGATCGCGCTGCCTCGAATCACAGCGAGGACCGGGTGACCGTTTCGCTCGGCATCGGAGAGACGCTCCACCAGGAGGAGACCCGCTCCCTCGCCCCAGGAGGTGCCGTCCGCGTCCGCACTGAACGGCTTGCACCTGCCGTCAGGCGCAAGACCGCCCTGCCGGCTGAACTCGACGAACAGCCCCGGATTGGCCATCACCGTCGCCCCTCCGGCCACGGCCAGTGAGCAATCTCCCTGACGCAGTGCGTGGCAGGCCTGGTGCAGTGCGACGAGGGATGACGAGCACGCCGTGTCCACGGTGACGGCTGGGCCCCCCAGCCCGAAAGCGTAGGCCAATCGCCCTGAAGAGATGCTGCCAAGAGTGCCGGTGAGCAGGTAACCCTGAGCCTTCTCCGGAGCGGCGTACAGGCGGGGCCCATAGTCCTGGGTCATGGCACCCAGGAACACGCCAGTCCCCTGGGCGTCGTCCAGCGCCTTCGGATTCATGCCCGCACGCTCGAACAATTCCCAGCATGCTTCCAGGAGCACCCGCTGCTGCGGATCCATGGCCTCCGCTTCTCGGGGGCCGATTCCGAAGAGTCCGTTGTCGAAGTACCCTGCGTCATGCAGGAATCCGCCCCGCCGGACGTACGTAGTGCCAGGTTTTCCGGGCTCCGGGTCATACAGCGACCGGACGTCCCATCCCCGGTCGGTCGGGAAATCGGATATGGCGTCGCGGCCTTCGATCACCAAACGCCAGAGCTGTTCCGGGGTTTGCACGCCCCCGGCGGTCCGACAGCTCATGCCGATGATGGCGATGGGCTCCTCGTCCGCAAGACGACCCGTCAGCACCTCATTCACGGCACTGTCGCCACGCAGCTCCGCGAGCAGCCGTTCCGTGACTGCTGCGGGGGTGGGATGGTCGAAGACCAGCGTCACCGGCAAACTCAGCCCGGATGCCGCCGTGAGTCGCTGGTGGAACTCGACCGCCCTCACCGAGTCGAAGCCAAGCTCACGGAAGGTGGATCCGGCCTGTACCGACTCCGACTGGCCGAGGGCCGCGGTCACCTCACAGACCAGGTCCAGTACGATCTGCCGCTGTTCGAGTTCGGGACGACCGGCGGTGCGCTCAGCCAGAACGGCCGGTCCGGGCCCGGGCCCTGCGACGCGCCGGTGCACGTCGGCGACCGATTCCAGGAAGCGGCTCATGCCACCCTCGCCGCGTCGCAACGTGCCGCCCAGGGCGGCCCCTCTCCCTCCCATCGCGTCAAGGGTCTCCCGGACCGGCATCACCAGGACCGGGTGCGGGCTGACCTCCACGAACACCGGGTCGGCCGCCTTGGCGGCCGCCGCTCGTACGGCGGCCTCGAACTGGACCGTGCTCCGCCCGTTCCTGCACCAGTAGTCCGCATCCAGCAGTGTGTCGGGAGGCAAGAGGCCACCGACCGTCGAGGCATAGAACGGGATGCGAGCAGGGCGAGGGCTGATTCCCTGCAACTCATGCAGCAAAGTTGCTCGAATTGCATCGAACTGCGGTGAGTGTGCCGCCAGACCGACCGGAATCCTCTGCGCCCGTATGCCCTCCGCGGTGAGCCGCCGCAGCAGTGCGTCGACGGAGCTCGGGGATCCGGAAACGACGGTAGAGGTTGGGCCGTTGATCGCCGCGATCACGGTCTCCTCGGAGAGGTACTCCTGCACTCGCTCCGGGGGCAGAAGAACCGATGCCATGTCGCCCCGACCGATCAGGACCCGCTGGGCACGACTCCACAACGCAGCCACCTGTGCCCCGTCGGCCAAAGACAGCGCACCCGACACACAAGCAGCGGTGACCTCACCCATGCTGTGCCCGACGACGAAGTCCGGGACGACGCCGTACCACTCCCATGCTTCGGACAAGGCGTACATGACGGCGAACAGAGCCGGCTGGACCACATCCACATCATCGAGCGTCGGCGCGCCGGGCGAGCCACGGAGAACGTCGACCAGAGACCAGTCAACGTGTGGAGACAGCGCCTCGTCGCACTCGGACAGCGCATTCCGGAAAACGGACAGCGAGTCGAACAGCTCCGTGGCCATTCCAGCCCACTGCGAGCCCTGACCGGGGAAGACGAAACCGACCCTGGTGTCTTGTCGGCCCGTCACCAAGGGTGCGCCAGCACTCCCCTCGGCAAGACTCTCCAAGTGCTCACGCAACTGGCGGTCCCGCTCGGTCATCGTGTTGATGTCATCCACCGATTGCCCCATTGTTTCGGGATGCGCAGCTCCCCGTATTACGGACTGCACCGGAACGCTAATCCGCAGACCCCCCTACACCCAACCCCTAAACGCCCCTTACCTGGAAGATAAAGGGACACATAGGGGATGAAAAGTAGGGACTCTAGGGGTTGGCCGGAGGGAACTGCCCGCCTACCGTCGGGGGTATGGCGCTGATATTCGGTTCAGCGCGACAAAAAGAAGGGCCATACTGCCGCAATGGGGAACGAAGTCGCTTTCTTCGAGATCGGATCCGATGACCCGGAGGCCCTTGAGCGCTTCTACGGCGATGTCTTCGGCTGGACATTCACTGCAGGGCACGGCAATCCGTACAGCATCATCCAAACCAAGGGGGAAAACGGCCTCGCCCTGGGTGGACTGTGGGACAGCAAGGTAGAAGAGAACAACCCACTGCCTGCCAACTACGCGGTTTGCGTCATCCGGGTCGAGGACGTCGCAAAAACTTGCGAAAACGTGAGTGCGGCGGGCGGCACCGTGATCGTTCCGCCCATGCCCAGCGACGATGGTGCTGCCATCTTCGCGCACCTGCGAGACCCCTCCGGCAACCATATCGCCGTCTTCCACTCGGAGTTCACCTATGAAAAGGGCGAGCTGTTCTAAATGGGAAACGTCCTGGAGAGTCGCTGGATTCAGCGGCTCCAGCCCATATCCACCGCAGATGTCCGGCTGATCGCCTTTCCTCACGCCGGCGGGGCGGCCAGCTACTTCTTTCCGCTCGCGCACGCCTTGCGGCAGGCTGAGCACCCCTCGGCCCTGGACATCATGGCCGTCCAGTATCCAGGCAGGCAGGACCGGCGACGCGAACCGTGCATCGACGATCTTCAGGCTCTGGCTGACGCGGCGTGCCGGGAGCTCCTTCCGTTTGCCGACCGACCGCTGCTTCTCTTCGGTCACAGCATGGGCGCGCTGCTGGCCTACGAAGTGACTCGCCGCCTGGAACAGGAACACGGCATCGTCCCGCTCACGCTGTTCGCGTCCGGTCGTCGCGCGCCGTCCATTTCCCGCCCGGAGAGCGTCCATCGACTCCCCGACAGCGACGTCGTCAAAGAAATCGGCTTGCTTGACGGCACCGACTCCGCACTGCTTTCCGATCCGGAACTGCTACAGATGGTCCTGCCGGCGATCCGGGGCGACTACAAAGCGGTGGAGACTTACGCGTTCCGTCCCGGACCGCGGCTTCAGTGCCCCATACACGCCATCCTGGGAGACGCCGACCCCAGGGTCTCGGTCGAGGACGCAGAAGCCTGGGCAGAGCAGACCTCGGGCAGCTTCGAGTTGAGCGTGGTCAAGGGCGGCCATTTCTACCTCAAGGACCAGCAGGATTTCCTGGTTGCCAAGATCATGGACCGCCTGACAAAAATATCCGAAGGAAGGACCCGTCATGGCTAAAGGGGTCAGCACGATCGAACTGGCCGCGTCCACCGAGGACGTATGGACGCTGCTGTCCGATCGCACCCGGTACGACGAGTGGCTCAGCGTGCATTATGCCTGGCCCGACGGGAGCCCTGCGGACCTGAAGGTCGGCGATGTCTTCGCTCAGCAGCTCAAGCTCATGGGACCGCCCTCCACCGTCCGCTGGACCGTCGAAACCCACAAGTCCGGCACTCTTCTGGAGCTCACGGGTCAAGGCCCCACAGAAGTAGGTGCCCGCTTCTCCTATGCTGTGGTGCCTACCGAGTCCGGCAGCTCCGTCGAACTCGTCCTGGAGCTCTTCGGCGGCCCGATCGACGGCACCCTGGGGAAGATGATCGAACCGGGCCTGTGCACCGAAATGGAGAAGAGCCTCAAGAACCTGGCCGAACTGAAGAGCCGGCACTGATCGTTCCGCCCTTCCTGTCTGTGCTCTGACGGAGACCGCGTGCCTGCGAAGCGCGGCGGATTCGCCTGCCTCGAGCGACTCGTTGTGCGCATTCATCGGGCCGAGCCGACGGTTCGGTGCCCATGCGTGCAATGAGGCACGCAACGGGAACCATCGGAGTCAGACCTATGTGAGTCCGCCTCCGGAGGGACAGCGCATGTTCAGCATCAGACGCGATGGCTCCCCCGGGCCGCGGGCACAGCAGATCCTCGCCGCTCACCGCACTCGACCTCCCGCACGCACTGGTCGAGTGGGTCATCATGCTCATGGTCACGAGCCAGGGTGACCGGCGTTGCAAGCTGCTGCCGCATCGGCGTGCGCTGGTCGCCCAGGTGTACCTGCGCAAGCACGGCCCCTCGCCCAGATTGCCGCCGGTTTCGGGATCTCTGTCGGCACTGCCCATGCCTACACCTCCGCCGTGGTCGCTCTCCTCGCCGACCGGGCTCCGGGCCTGCTCAAAGTCCTGCGCGAAGGAAACCCGGACTGCGTACTGCTCGACGGGCATCCTCGCGGACTGCGACCGGGTCGGCGACGAACGGGCTGACTACTCTCACAAGCACCGTCGGCACAGCGTGAACGTGCAGGTCGTCACCGACCCGACGGGCTAAACGCTGTGGATCTCGCCCGCCCTGCCCGGCCGTGCCCACGACCTCACAGCGGCGCGCACCGAATCACCCGGATCCGCGAACGCCAGCGCGTCCCCGCCCTGGCCGACCGCGCCTACCAGGGAGCCGGACTACGGGTGACCACCGGACACGAACGGCCTCCAGGCGGTGAACTGCGCCCGACCCAGCGCACAGTCAACCGAGCCTGCCCCAGGCCCAGGCACCCGCCGAACGGGAGATGGCACGACTGAAGTCCTGGCGCGTCTTCCGTCAGTCCCGCATAAGCCCCAACCCACAACGCCAATCGCCTCAGCCTCCGCCCTGGAGAGGCGACGCTGAAAACGCTCAATCGCCGTCTCCCCTTGTTTCCCACAACAGCCTACGGCTGACGTCCGAGCGGGATCGGTGGATTCCCGCCCTCTTCTCGGATCACAGCGCTTGGCCGTCAGCCGCTACACATCGGACCTTGTTGCAACGGCCCGGCTTCATCGCACCCTCGTAGCCGCAGACATGCCGTCACCTCGTCTGCACTCACCCCTGCAGCCCCGCCGGATGCCGCGGCAGACGGGTGCCCTGCCAGTCGGCCGTCGGAGGCCGTCCAGCCCGAATTCGTGGGCGAGGTCGATGCGCTCCGGGCGTCGGGGTCGGCTGCCGTGCGCATGGAGTTGACACCGCGGCAACCGATCAGCCCAGGAAACTCAACCGCACCCGACGCTCCGGATTATCCCTGTTCGTGTCGACCAGGCAGACCGACTGCCAGGTGCCCAGCTCCAGTCGGCCGCCGATCACCGGCAGCGTGGCGTGGGGCGGGACCAGGGCGGGGAGTACGTGGTCGCGGCCGTGGCCGGGGCTGCCGTGGCGGTGCTGCCAGCGGTCGTCGGCGGGGAGCAGGTGGTGGAGGGCGGCCAGCAGGTCGTCGTCGCTGCCCGCGCCGGTCTCCAGTACGGCGATGCCGGCCGTGGCGTGGGGGACGAAGACGTTGAGGAGGCCGTCGCGGCCGGGCGCGGTGCGGGTGAGGAACTCCTCGCAGGCGCGTGTCAGGTCCGTGACGCTCTCGTCCGTACCCGTGGTGATGTTCAGGACCGTGGTGGTGAAGGAATCGGACATGCCTCCATCTTCGCCCCACGGGCGTGAGATGACGCGTCCACGCTCCGAGACGCCATTGACCGTGTCCCAACCGGATGACTACGTTCAGCGCCATGTTCCGATCAGCTCTGCTCACTTCGCGCGGTCACATCGACCTGCTGCGAGTGGCGTCCGCCGCGTGTTGTCGCGGCTGCTGACGTTCTTTCGGCGCCTCTTCCTCCAGCGACTTCCGGATCGTTTCCGGTCGTACGGCTGCGCCTGCGGTATTCCGTCGCTCGCCCTGCCCTAGTCGCGTCCGGCACCGTGCCGGGCGCCGACCGCTGAGCGCTCCGCCCTTACCCGCTCTCCGTCTTCCCGCCGGTCTCCGGTCGGGCATGGCGCGTGCGTACGGGGGCGCCTCGGCGCGCCAGCGATAGCCCGCCCGCCCCTCGCTTCGCCTCCCCTCCTGCCCTCCTCCCCCGTTCACCCTTCGCCCTTTCGCCCGTTCGCCCCGCATTCGTGCGGCCTTCCGTGGAGCCCCCATGACCGTCAGCCATGCGCCACCCCCAACCGCAGCGCCCGTTGCTCCGGAGAAGGCCTCCGCGCCGACGCGTACCCCGCCCGATCTGGAGGCGGTCGTTCCGGCGTCCGTCCGCCGGTCGTGGCTGCGGGCCGCTCCGCGGTGGGTGCGGCGGGCGGTGGGGCCGTTGCTGTTGCTCACGTTGTGGCAGGTGCTCAGCGCCACCGGGGTGCTGCATCCCGATGTGCTCGCCTCGCCCGGGACCATCGCCCGCGCCGGCGCCGATCTGGTGGCCGACGGGACGCTGCCCGCCGCGATGGGGGTCTCGCTCCAGCGGGTGGTCGTGGGGCTTCTGCTCGGCGGGGTCATCGGGACGGCGCTCGCACTCGCGTCGGGGCTGTCCCGGCTCGGGGAGGATCTGGTCGACGCGACCGTGCAGATGCTGCGCACCGTGCCGTGGGTGGGGCTGATCCCGCTGTTCATCATCTGGCTCGGGATCGGCGAGGCGCCGAAGGTGGCGCTCATCGCGCTCGGGGTGGCCTTCCATCTGTATCTCAACGTGTACGCGGGGATCCGCGGTGTCGACGCCCAACTCATCGAGGCCGGTGAGTCGTTGGGGCTCGGGCGGTGGGGCCTGGTGCGGCATGTGGTGCTTCCGGGGGCCCTGCCCGGGGCCATGACCGGTCTGCGCTACTCACTGGCGACGGCCTGGCTCGCGCTCGTCTTCGGTGAGTCGATCAACGCCGACGCCGGGATCGGATTCCTGATGAACCAGGCCCGCGAGTTCTTCCGGACCGATGTGATCGTCGTCTGTCTCGTCGTGTACGCCTTCCTCGGCCTCACCGCCGACGTCATCGTCCGGATCCTCGAAAGGCTGCTGCTGCAATGGCGACCGACCTTCACCGGCCAGTGAAAGACCTCTTCGAACCCGAGCTCGGGGCCGCGGCGTCGGCCGATGCCCCGGAGGCGGCCGTACGGGTCGAAGGGCTCACCCGCGCCTTCGACGGGCGTGCGGTCATCGACGACCTCGATCTCACCCTGAGAGCAGGCGAGTTCACCGCGCTACTCGGGCGCAGCGGCTGCGGCAAGTCGACCCTGCTGCGGGTGCTGGCCGGGCTGGACCGCGAGATTTCGGGCACCGTGCTGGTGCCCCGCCGGCGCGCGGTCGCGTTCCAGGCGCCGCGGCTGATGCCCTGGAAGCGGGTCTGGCGCAATGTGCTGCTCGGGCTGCCGGGCAAGCCCGAACGCGCCGTCGCCGAGCAGGCGTTGGCGGAGGTCGGGCTGGCGGAGCGGGCCGGGGCATGGCCCAAGACGCTGTCCGGCGGCGAGGCCCAGCGCGCCTCGCTGGCCAGGGCCCTGGTGCGCGAGCCCGATCTGCTGCTGCTCGACGAGCCCTTCGGCGCGCTGGACGCGCTGACCCGGATCAAGGCCCAGCAGCTGGTGGCCGAGCTCTGGCAGCGGCGCGGCTGCGCGGTGCTGCTGGTCACCCACGACGTGGACGAGGCCCTGCTGCTGGCCGACCGGGCGCTGGTGATGCGGGAGGGGCGGATCGCGTACGACACACCCGTCGCGCTGGACCGGCCGCGCGGGGTCGGCTCCCCCGGGTTCACCGAACTGCGCTCCCGGCTGCTGGCCGAACTGGGCGTCGAGGCCGAGGGCGGCGTGGAGGGCGGGGGCCGCGCCGACGGCGAGTCGGGCACCGCTGCCCAGGGTGAGCCTGGCGCCGCCGCCGACGAGCCCCCGTCCGAAGCCGCCGCACCGCCCGGCCCGGTCACCACGAAGAACCCCGCCGCATCGTCCGCACACCCCCGTCACGGAGACGCATCATGAAACGCCGCACCCTGCCCGCCCTGCTCCTGCCCCTCGCCCTGCTCCTCTCCGCGTGCGGCGGCGCCTCGTCCGCGAACTCGGGCGGCAGCACGGACGGGAAGGGCAGTCTGACGCTCAACGTCGGTGACCAGAAGGGCGGTTACGAGGCGATCCTGCGGGCCTCCGGTGAGCTCGACGACCTCGACTACCGCATCAAGTGGTCCACCTTCACCTCGGGACCGCCCATGCTGGAGGCCGTCAGCGCGGGGGCGGTGGACATCGGGGGCGTGGGCAACACGCCGCCCGTCTTCGCCGCCGGGGCGGACTCGAACATCGTCGTCGTCGGCGCCAACCACGGCTCGTCCGCCGGTGAGGCCATCGTCGTGCCGAAGGACTCGCCGCTGAAGAAGCCGGCCCAGCTCAAGGGCAAGTCCATCGCCGTGGCGCAGGGCAGTTCGGCCCACTTCCAGCTGGTCGCCTCGCTCAAGGAGGCCGGGCTCGGGATCAAGGACGTGAAGCTGAACTACCTCCAGCCCGCCGACGCGCTCGCCGCATTCAGCCGGGGCAAGGTCGACGCCTGGGCGATCTGGGACCCGTACACCTCGCAGGTCCTGCGCACGGCGGACGCCCGGGTGCTCACGACCGGCGAAGGGGTCGTCAACGGCCTCGGGTTCCAGGTCGCCTCACCCGTGTCGCTCAAGGACGGGAAGAAGTCGAAGGCCATCGGCGATCTGCTCGTCCGGCTGGAGCGGGCCCAGAAGTGGGTCTTCGAGCACCCGGAGGAGTGGGCGAAGGTCTGGGCGAAGGAGACCGGGCTCCCCTACGAAGTGGCGCTGGACGCCGTGAAGCTCACCTACGGCACCCGTGTCCCGGTCGCGATCGACGCCGCGGCCATCGCCTCCGAACAGGACATCGCCGACACCTTCGCCGAACTGAAGCTGATTCCCCGGAAGTTCGACTTCGAGGACTACGTCGACACCCGCTTCAACCGTGACCTCCCCGCATCCTCCACCGCACCGCGCTCGTACGGAAAGGCCTCGTCGTGAACGTCCATCTGCACTGGTTCCTGCCCACCGGAGGCGACGGCCGGACGCTCGTCGACCGGCACGCCTACACCGACGGCGGCATCAAGCGCGACCGGATCACCCCGGTGAGCGGGGTGCGCGCCCCGGACATCGAGTATCTGGCCCAGATCGCCAAGGCGGCCGAACAGCTCGGCTTCGAGGCGGTGTTGACGCCCACGGGCACCTGGTGCGAGGACGCCTGGCTGACCACGGTGGCGCTCGCCCAGCACACCGAGCGGCTGAAGTTCCTGGTGGCGTTCCGGCCGGGGGTCATCTCGCCCGTGCTGGCCGCGCAGATGGCCGCCACCTATCAGCGGATCACCCGGGGGCGGCTGCTGCTCAACGTGGTGACCGGGGGCGACTCCACGGAGCAGCGGCGGTTCGGGGATCACTTGGACCACGACCGCCGCTATGCGCGGACCGCGGAGTTCCTGTCCGTGGTGCGGGGCGCCTGGAGCGGGCAGCCGTACGACTTCGACGGTGAGCACTACCAGGTGGAGGGCGGGCTGACCGCGCTGCCGCCGGACCCGCTGCCGGAGATCTTCTTCGGCGGGTCGTCGGCGGCGGCCGGGCCGGTCGCCGCCGCCCACGCCGATGTCTATCTGACCTGGGGCGAGCCGCCGGCCGCCGTGAAGGAGAAGATCGACTGGATTCGGGGCCTGGCCGAGGAGCAGGGGCGCACGGTCCGGTTCGGCATCCGGCTGCACACCATTTCGCGGGACTCCTCGCGGGAGGCGTGGGCCACCGCCGACCGGCTGCTGGGCGACCTCGACCCGGACACGATCGCGGCGGCGCAGCAGGCCTTGGGGAAGAGCGAGTCGGTCGGGCAGCAGCGGATGCTGACGCTGCACGGCGGTTCGCGGGACAAGCTGGAGATCGCGCCGAACCTCTGGGCGGGGGTCGGTCTGGTGCGCGGCGGGGCCGGAACCGCGCTGGTGGGCAGCCATGCGGAGGTCGCGGACCGGATCGAGGAGTATCACGCGCTGGGCGTGGAGCACTTCGTGCTCTCCGGCTATCCGCATCTGGAGGAGGCGTACTGGTTCGGCGAGGGGGTCACGCCCGAGCTGGCCCGGCGCGGGCTGCTGTCGACCGTGCCCGCGTCGCCGCTGCTGGGCGGGCCCGGCGCCGAGAGCCGGACCACCCCGGCTCCGGGCGGTGCGCCCCTGCTGCTCGCCGGGGGGCGCTGAGACCGCCGCCGGGGCCGTCATCGGGGCCTGTCACCGGCGGTGCACCACGTCGGGGGCCCCGGGGTCCTTCCTCCGTACGGGAAGGTCCCACGTACGGGAAGATCCCGGAGCCCCGAACAGTTAGTAGAAGCGTGAACATTTCTGGGGTGCGTGAGCTGGACGTGGTCGTGATCGGCGCGGGCCAGGCGGGGCTGTCCGCCGCCCACCACCTGCGCCGCGTCGGACTGGAGCCGGACGACGACTTCGTCGTGCTGGACCACGCACCCCGGCCGGGCGGCGCATGGCAGTTCCGCTGGCCTTCGCTGACGTACGGCAAGGTCCACGGGATGCACGCGCTGCCGGGCATGGAGCTGACCGGCGCCGACCCCGACCGGCCCTCGTCGGAGGTGATCGGCGCGTATTTCGCCGCGTACGAGGAGCGCTTCGACCTGCGGGTCCACCGCCCGGTCGAGGTGAGCGCCGTACGCGAGGGAAGCGACGGGCGGCTGCTGGTGGAGACGTCCGAGGGGACGTACGCGACGCGGGCCCTGATCAACGCGACCGGCACCTGGGACCGGCCGTTCTGGCCGCGCTACCCGGGCCAGGAGACGTTCCGGGGGCGGCAGTTGCACACGGCGAACTACCCGGGGCCCGAGGAGTTCGCCGGGCAACGCGTCATCGTGGTCGGAGGTGGCGCCTCCGGTACGCAGCATCTGATGGAGATCGCCGAGTACGCGGCCGACACCTTCTGGGTGACCCGCACCGAACCGATCTTCCGCGAAGGGCCGTTCACCGAGGAGTGGGGGCGGGCGGCCGTGGCGATGGTGGAGGAGCGGGTACGCAACGGGCTGCCGCCGCGCAGTGTGGTCAGCGTGACCGGGCTCCCGATGACCGATGCGGTGCGGCGGGCCCGGGCGGAAGGGGTGCTGGACCGGCTGCCGATGTTCGACCGGATCACGCCGACCGGCGTGGCCTGGGACGACGGCCGCGCTGTCGAGGCCGATGTGATCCTGTGGGCGACCGGGTTCCGGCCCGCCGTGGACCATCTGGCGCCGCTGAAGCTGCGCGAGCCGGGCGGCGGCATCCGGGCCGAGGACACCCGGGCCGTCCGCGACGGGCGCGTCCATCTCGTCGGGTACGGACCGTCCGCCAGCACCATCGGCGCCAACCGCGCGGGCCGCGCGGCGGTCCGCTCGGTCATGCGGCTGCTGAAGGAGACCGGCGGCGGGCGGGCGGACCGGGAAGTCGGGGCGTCCGTCGCCGTGCCGGTCCCGGGGGCCTGAGTTCCTCCGTCGGCGGACCCGGTCAGCCCGTGGTCGCGGAGCCGCGGCTGCGGTTGAACTCCTCGACGTTCTTCTGCTGCTCGTCGTAGTCGTCGGTGAACCGGGTGTCGCCCGGGCCGACCGTGACGAAGTACAGCCAGGGTCCGGGTGTCGGGCTGACGGCCGCGCGCAGCGCCTCCTCCCCCGGGTTGCCGATGGGCGTCGGCGGCAGGCCCTTGATCCGGTAACTGTTGTACGGGCTGTCCAGCTGGGTGTCGGAGGTCGTCGTGTCCAAGGTGGAGCGCTTGAGGGCGTAGTTGATGGTGGAGTCCATCTGCAACGGCATGTCCTTGAGCAGCCGGTTGTAGACGACCCGGGCCACCTTGCCCATGTCGGAGGCGGTGTCCGCCTCGGCCTGGACGATGCTGGCGATGGTGATCGTGTCGTAGACCGAGACGTTGTTGCGCTGCGCGCCCGCTGTGACGTGGTCCGCGCCGAAGTGCTTGCGGGCGGTGTCGGCCATGTAGCGCAGCAGCCCGGCGGGCTCGGTCCCGGCGTCGACCGGATACGTGGCCGGGAAGAGGTATCCCTCGGGGTTTCCGGCGGCCTGGGCCGGCAGCTCCAGGTCCACCGTGGAGGCGGCCTTCGCGGTACTGCCGGGCTTCAGGTCGAGCGCCTTGTCGACGGCCTCGTACACCTGCGAGGCACGACGGCCCTCGGGGATCATCAGGGTGTTCCGCTGCGGGCTCTCCTTCTCCCGCCCGCCCCCGTCCGATCGGGTCAGGGCCAGCGGGATCAGGACGGCGGCCGACACGACGAGCAGTGCGCCGACGGCCAGGACGACCTTCCCCCGGCGGGTCGGGCGGAGTCTGCGGCGGGGTCGGGCGTCCGGGGACTCGTTCACCATGCGGGCACGTTAACCCGGGGTACGGGCCGTGGCCGGTAGCCCGGCCACGGCGTCGGTTCCGGCGGCACGAACGCGACACGAACGCCGTACCGCACGAACAAGGGATCGGGTGTTCGGGTGTTCGCTGGAACGCGTGATCGTCACTGGATTCGTTGCTCTTCACTCGTCCGGGGCGTGATGATTGCAGAGCGCAGTCAACGGGCTGCAGACCGCTACTGCGCAGTCCCACAGATGCACCACGTACAAGGAGAAAGACCAGATGAACTTCCTGACCAACCTGCTTGCCGGCGTCGTCCACTTCGTGGGTTGGCTCGTCTGACCATTGCTCCACCCGGCGCCGTCGCTCCCCGTCCCACGGGAGCGGCGGCGCCGCCGCGTTGGCGTGTACGGAGCCGGGCGGCTCAGCCGCTCGTCGCGGCCGGTCCGGTGAAGGGCGGCAGTGCGGTGAACCCGGGGTCGACCGTCACCGCCTCGGCGAGCACGTCGAGCGTCCGGCGGACCCGGGTGAGCGGGTGGTCCGGGAACTCCGCGTCCCACTGGGCGTGGTCCGCCGCGTGGAAGGGCAGCCCGCCCTGGACCTCGGGGGCGTAGGGGTGCGGCCGGAAGTACTGGTCGGGGCCGAGCTTGGCCATCACCACGGCTTCCCGCATGCCCGTCATACCGCGCTCCGCCGCCTGGATCTTCACCACGGTGCTGCACCCGGCGCGCGGCACGGTGTAGCTGCCGATGAACGCCTGGCCGCTGGGCTGTCCGGGCAGCGGCAGCTTGAGTATCTGCCGCAGGGCGGGCAGCTCGCCCAGTCGCTTCACCGATGCCTCGATGAGTCCGCCGCCCGCGCGTGCGGTGAAGTGGGTCAGGCCGTGACGCAGGGCCGGACCATCGTCCAGGGCGGCCGGCAGATCCGGCGGCAGATCGAAGAAGTGCAACGACAGCACATCGCCGTGGTCGTTCAGCCAGGTGTCGGTGTCGACGGTTCGGTAGCCGGGGAGTTCCACCCCGAGGAGAGCTCTCATGCGCGGCGATCATGCCGTACGCCCGCCGCTCCGATGACGTCAGGGGCCGGTCACATCAGGGGCCGGTCACATCAGGGGCCGGTCACATCGGGGGCCGTTGCCGTCAGGGCCGGGTCGCCCGGGACCGTCAGGACGCGGGCACCGGGACCTGGTGGGAGTCGCGGCGGATGAGAGCGGCGTAGCGGCCGTCGCGGGCGAGCAGTTCCTCGTGCGTGCCGCGTTCGGCGGCGCGGCCGTCCTCCAGGACGACGATCTGGTCCGCGTCGCGGACGGTGGAGAGGCGGTGCGCGATGGTGAGCGTGGTCCGTCCGGCGGACAGGGCGTCGATCGCCTCCTGCACGGCCTGTTCCGTACGGGTGTCGAGCGCGCTGGTCGCCTCGTCGAGGATCAGCACCGGCGGGTCGCGCAGGATCGTGCGGGCGATGGCCAGGCGCTGCTTCTCGCCGCCCGAGAAGCGGTAGCCGCGCTCGCCGACGAGGGTGTCGTATCCGTCGGGCAGGGAGGCGATGTGGTCGTGGATCTGTGCGGCGCGGGCCGCGGCCTCGATCTCCTCGTCGGTGGCGTCCGGCTTGGCGAAGCGCAGATTGTCGGCGACCGAGGCATGGAAGAGGTAGGTCTCCTGGGAGACGACGCCGACCGCTCGGGCGAGGGTGTCGAAGTCCAGGTCGCGGACGTCGACCCCGTCGAGCGTGACCCGGCCGCCGGTGACGTCGTACAGCCGGGGCACGAGGTAGCTCAGGGTGGACTTGCCGGAACCGGTGGATCCGACGACCGCGAGGCTGTTGCCCGCGGGGACGGTCACATCGATGCCGGTGAGCGTGGGGCCGCTCTTCTCGTCGTAGCTGAAGTCGACGTTCTCGAAGGCGATCTCGCCGCGGATCTTCGCCAGGCGTACCGGCTTCTCCGGCTCGGTGATGTCCACCGTGAGGTCGAGATATTCGAAGATGCGCTGGAAGAGGGCGAGGGAGGTCTGCATCTGCACACCGGTGGAGAGCAGGCTGACCGCCGGGCGGAACAGCCCCTGCTGGAGCGTGACGAAGGCGACCAGCGTGCCGAGGGAGACGGCGGTGGCACCGGACTGGAGGGTGAGTCCGGCCGCCCAGTAGATGACGGCGGGCATGGCGGCCATCACGATGCCGATCGTGGACATCCGCCAGCGGCCGGCCATGTTGGAGCGCACTTCGAGGTCGACCAGGCGCTCGGACTCCTCGGCGAAGCCCTGGGTGAGGGAGTCGGAGCGGCCCATCGTGCGGCCGAGGAGGATGCCGCTGACCGAGAGGGACTCGGTGACCGTGGCGGCCATCGCCGCCATCTGCTTCTGACGCTGAGTGGTGATCCTCTTGCGCTCCCTGCCGACGCGGCGGCTGATCGCGACGAAGACCGGCAGCAGGAGCAGCGAGACGACGGTGAGCCGCCAGTCGAGGGCGAGCATGGCGACGACGGTCGCGATGACGGCCGTGAGGTTGGAGACCAGCGAGGTCGCGGTGGAGGTGACCGTCGCCTGCATGCCGCCGATGTCGTTGGCGATGCGGGACTGGACCTCTCCCGTGCGGGTGCGGGTGAAGAAGGCGAGCGGCATCCGCTGGAGCTGGGTGTAGACGGCGGTGCGCAGGTCGTGCATGACGCGCTGGCCGACGGTGGTCGAGATCAGCGTCTGGAGCACGCCGAAGACGCTGGTCATCACGGCGGTGAGGATCATGCCGAGCGCCAGCAGGGTCAGCAGGCCGGTGCGGCCCTGCGGGATGGCGGTGTCGAGAATCTCGCGCAGCAGGAACGGGGAGGCGACCCCGACCAGGGAGGATGCGCCGACCAGCAGGCCGACGACGGCCAGGCGGCCGCGGTAGGGGCGGAAGAGGCGGAGGATGCGGCGCACCTCGGCGGGCGGCCGGTCGGCGTCGGTGCGGGCATCGGGCGGGGGCGTCCACGTGGGTTCGTCGGGTTTCATGGGCTCCTTCGTCGGGCGTGAGGCGGGGCCGGGCAGTCCCGGCCCCGCAGAGTGAGAGCCTAGCTCATTGTTACCTATACTCACAATGAACAAGGTCCTGATATTGTTCCCGTATGGACGCCCCAGATTCCCCCGGTCCGCTCGGCTCCCCCGGTCAGCCCGGCTCATCCGACGCCGGAGCCGGCTCCGGCTCATCCGACGCGGACGGCATACTCGCCGAGCAGCTGCTGCGGCTGACCCGTCGGCTGCACCGCATCCAGAGCCGCCAGCTGGAGCCGATCGACATCACTCCGGCCCAGTTCCGGCTGCTGCGGACGGTCGCGAGCTACGACGCGGCCCCCCGGATGGCGGATCTCGCCCGGCGTCTGGACGTCGTTCCACGCGCCGTGACGACGCTGGTCGACGCGCTGGAGGCGAGCGGCCGGGTGCGCCGCGCCCCGGATCCCGACAGCCGCCGGGTGGTCCGCATCGAGATCACGGACGAGGGACGCGCCACGCTGCGGTCCCTGCGCAGCGCGCGCCGGGCGGCCGCGGAGGAGATCCTGGCTCCATTGACCGCCGATCAGCGCGAGGTGCTCGGCGGGCTGCTGTCCGCTCTGGTCGACGGCATGCCGGAACGCCACTGCTGAGCACCGCGCCGAGCCGCCGAGAGGATGGCCGAGATGCCGCTGCTGGAGCCCGACCCGGATGCCCTGCGCCCCGGAACGGCCCGGGAACCCGCTCCCGACCGGGTCACCGACCGCAGCTCCGGGGGCACCCCGGAGCCGCTGCGCGGCGAGCTGACGGCCCTGCTCGGTGCGGACAAGGTGCTCTGGAAGATCTCCGACCTCGTGCGGTACGCCTCCGACGCCAGCCCCTACCGCTTCCTCCCCAAGGTCGTGCTGGTCCCCGAGGATCTCGACGACGTCTCCGCGATCCTGTCGTACGCCCACGGCAAGGGCCGTGACGTGGTCTTCCGGGCCGCGGGCACCAGCCTCAACGGCCAGGCGCAGGGCGAGGACATCCTCGTCGACGTACGCCGTCACTGGACCGGCGTCGAGGTGCTGGACGACGGGGCGCGGGCCCGGATCGGGCCGGGGACGACGGTCATGCGGGCCAACGCCACCCTCGCCCGGTACGACAGGCTGCTGGGCCCCGATCCGGCCAGCGCCATCGCCTGCACCGTCGGCGGGGTCGTCGCCAACAACGCCTCGGGCATGACGGCGGGCACCACCCGCAACTCCTACCGGACGCTCGCCTCGCTCACCTTCGTGCTGCCGAGCGGTACCGTCGTCGACACCGCCGACCCCGCCGCCGACGAGGAGCTGGCCCGCGCCGAGCCGGAGCTGTGCGCGGGGCTGATGGAGCTGAAGGCCGAGATCGAGGCGGACCAGAAGCTGACCGCCAGGATCCGCGCCAAGTACACGATCAAGAACACCAACGGCTATCGCCTGGACGCGTTCCTCGACGGGGCGACCCCGGTGGAGATCCTGCGAGGGCTGATGGTGGGCTCCGAGGGGACGTTCGGCTTCATCTCGGAGGTCGTCTTCGACACGCTGCCGCTGGACCGGCGGATCTCCAGCGCCCTGCTGTTCTTCCCCTCCCTCACCGCCGCCGCGGCCGCCGTGCCCGGGTTCAACGAGGCGGGGGCGATCGCGGTGGAGCTGATGGACGGCAACACCCTGCGCGCCTCCGTCAGCGTGCCGGGCGTTCCGGCGGACTGGGCGGCGCTGCCCCGGGAGACGACCGCGCTGCTGGTGGAGTTCCGGGCGGCCGACGAGGCCGGTCAGGAGGCGTTCGAGCGGGCGGCCGAGGCCGTGGTCGCCGGTCTCGACCTGGTCGTCCCGGCCGCGTCGGTGACCAACGCGTTCACCCGGGACGCCGGGACGATCGCCGGGTACTGGAAGGCCCGCAAGGCGTTCGTCACCGCAGTCGGCGGGTCACGGCCCTCGGGCACCACCCTCATCACGGAGGACTTCGCGGTGCCGCCCGCCCGGCTGGCCGACGCCTGCGAGGCGCTGCTGGAGCTCCAGGCGCGCCACGGCTTCGACGCCGCCGTGGCCGGTCACGCCGCCCACGGCAATCTGCACTTCCTGCTCGCGTTCGACGCGGCGAAGCCGGCCGACGTCGAGCGGTACGACGCGTTCATGCAGGAGTTCTGCGCGCTGGTCGTGGACCGCTTCGACGGGTCGCTCAAGGCGGAGCACGCCACCGGACGCAATATCGCGCCGTTCCTGGAGCGGGAGTGGGGGCCGCGCGCCACCGAGCTGATGTGGCGGACGAAGCAGGTCATCGACCCCGCCGGGGTGCTCGCTCCGCGCATCGTGCTGGACCGGGATCCGCGGGCCCATCTGCGGGGCCTGAAGACCATTCCGAAGGTGGAGGCGGTCGCCGACCCGTGCATCGAGTGCGGCTTCTGCGAACCGACCTGTCCCAGCGAGGATCTGACGACCACTCCGCGCCAGCGGATCGTGCTGCGCCGGGAGATGATGCGCCAGGCCGACGGCTCGCCGGTGGAGGCCGGTCTCCTGGACGCCTATGGATACGACGCCGTGGACACCTGTGCCGGGGACTCCACCTGCAAGCTCGCCTGCCCGGTCGGCATCGACACCGGGGCGATGATGAAGGGCTTCCGGCACCGCAGGCACACACCGCGCGAGGAGCGGATCGCCGCGCTCACCGCGAAGAACTTCCGGGTGGTGGAGGCCTCGGCGCGCCTCGCCGTGGGAGCGGCCGACACGGTCTCCGAGCGGGTGGGCGACGGTCCGCTCCAGGCCGTGACGCGGCTCGCGCGCAGGGCCGTGCGCCCCGACCTCGTACCGGAGTGGCTGCCGCAGATCCCCGGTGCGGCGGCCCGGCGGCTGCCGCCCACCACGAGGGTCGGGGCGAGCGCGGTCTACTATCCGGCGTGCGTCAACCGCATCTTCGCCGGGCCGGAGGGGACGCCGGGCCTTTCCCTGGCCGAGGCGGTCGTCGCCGTGTCCGGGCGGGCCGGAAAGCCGGTGTGGATCCCCGAGGACGTCGCGGGCACGTGCTGCGCGACGATCTGGCACTCCAAGGGGTACGACACGGGCAACAGGATCATGGCGAACCGCATCGTGGAAGCCGCCTGGGGCTGGACGGCGGGCGGGACGCTGCCGCTGGTCGTGGACGCGTCCTCCTGCACGCTCGGCATCGCCGAGGAGGTGGTGCCCTACCTCAGCGAGGACAACCGGGCACTGCACCGCGAACTGACCGTCGTGGACTCGCTGGTCTGGGCGGCCGACGAACTGCTGCCGCGGCTGACGGTGTTCCGCACCGTCGGGTCGGCCGTCGTGCATCCGACCTGCTCGATGGAACACCTGGGTGATGTCGGGCAGTTGCGGGCGCTGGCCGGGGCCTGCGCCGACGAGGTGGTGGTGCCGGACGACGCGGGGTGCTGCGCGTTCGCGGGCGACCGGGGCATGCTCCACAAGGAGTTGACCGACTCGGCGACGGCCGAGGAGGCGGCCGAGGTCGACCGCCGCCCCTACGACGCCTATCTGTCGGCGAACCGCATGTGCGAGATCGGCATGGAACGCGCCACCGGGCACCCCTACCGCTCGGCGCTGATCGAGCTGGAACACGCCACCCGGCCGACCGTCCGATGAGCCGGTGACGGCAGGCGCGAACACCCTCGCCGGCCTGCACAACTGAGCGTTTCGAAGCCCCAATTGGTTGCACCAGTTGGGGCTTCGGCGTGCCGTGAAGAAAGTCCAAGGTTTGAGGACGAGAGTCCAAATACTTCCCTTGCGCACCATCAGCCTCACCCTCCAGGGTCCTTACCGAGACCCGGTCCCCGCGCCCGTATCCGTACGGGGACCGGACGCGCTCGCGCACCGTCTGAACCCCCAACCCCACCTGGAGGCTCGATGAACGACGACGCCCGGCCCGCACCGGAAGCGCAGGACATACCCCCGCACAGCGGCGCGGCCGACGAGACGGCCCGGCAGGATCCCAGTCGCCGTTCCGTGCTGTGGACCACGGCGGGCGTGGCGGGGGCCGGACTCGGCCTCGGCGCACTGGGCGGGGGCACCGCGTCGGCGGCCGAGGCGACCGCCGTCTCCACCGCGGAGGCGGTCGCCGCCGCTCCCGCCCGGCAGGGCCGCACCATGGCGGGCGTCCGCTTCGAGGGGCGCTCCACGGTCCGGGTCGGCATCGTTGGCCTCGGCAACCGGGGCGGCAGCATGATCGACCTCTTCCTCGCCGTCCCGGGCGTCCAGGTGAAGGCGGTCTGCGACCCGGTCCGGGACAAGGCGGAGAAGGCCGCCGCGAAGGTCACCGCCGCCGGTCAGCCCGCCCCGACCGTCTACGCCAAGGGCGAGGACGACTACGAGAACCTCTGCAAGCGCGGCGACATCGACTTCGTCTATGTGGCGACGCCCTGGGAGCTGCACTTCCCGATGGCGAAGGCGGCGATGCTGAACGGGAAGCACGTCGGCGTGGAGTGCCCGATCGCCATGCGGCTGGAAGAGCTCTGGCAGCTGGTGGACCTCTCCGAGCGGACCCGGCGGCACTGCATGCAGCTGGAGAACTGTTGTTACGGCAAGAACGAGATGCGGGTGCTGCGCATGGCGCACGCCGGTCTCTTCGGCGATCTGCTGCACGGGGCGGGGGCCTACAACCACGATCTGCGCGGGCTGATGTTCGACCCCGACTACTACGAGGGCCCGTGGCGGCGGCTGTGGCACACCCGGCTGCGCGGTGACCTCTACCCCAACCACGGGTTCGGGCCGGTCGCCAACTACATGGACGTCAACCGGGGTGACCGGGCCGTGAGCATCACCAGCATCGGCACGCCCGCCCTGGGGCTCGCCGAGTACCGCAAGGAGCACATGCCGCCCGGCGACCCCAGCTGGAAGGAGTCCTACATCGGGGCCGACCGGACGATCAGCCTCGTCCAGACGGCCAAGGGGCGGGTGATCCGGCTGGAGCACGATGTGTCGACCCCGCACCCGTACTCCCGTATCAACAGCCTCGGCGGTACGCGGGGCGTGTTCGAGGACTACCCGGAGCGGATCTACCTGGAGCCCGACAACACGGACGACCAGTGGGCGGACTTCTCGAAGTACGCCGAGTGGGACCACTGGCTGTGGAAGGAGCACGCGAACCCGCCGGGCGGGCACGGCGGCATGGACTACATGATGGTCTTCCGGCTGATGCAGTGCATGCGGCTCGGTCTGGTCCCCGACTTCGACGTGTACGACGCGGCCACCTGGACGGCCCCCGTGCCGCTGAGCCATCTCTCCATCAAGGCCAAGGGCGCGCCGCTGCCGATCCCGGACTTCACCCGGGGCGAGTGGAAGAAGGCCCGGTCCGGCGTGGACTCCGAGAAGCCCGCGGAGTGACGTTCCCGGGGTCCCGGGCCGACCTGGCTCGGGACCCCGCAGGGCGGTGGCACACCGGAAAACCGGTTGCCCCGGAACGGGACGAACAGGGAACCTTGCACGTCACCCCGTTCTTGAGGTCCACCCGGATCTCCGTTTCACGAGCCCTGGGACGTCATGCAGATTCGCGACCTTCCGTATTCGGATCCCGGCGACCCCGATGTCCGTTCAGGCCCTCGATTCCTCTACTGGCTCGGGCGCAATCAGCTCGCCGGGCAGCTGAAGTCCCTCTCCTGGGGGCTGCTGCACCAGCTCGGCATCGCCGGTCTTCCGGTCACCGTGGGTCTCGCCGTCCAGGCCGTCATCGACCGCTCCGGCGGGCGGCTCGCGCTGGCAGGCGGCCTCATCCTGGCGCTCGGCGTCCTGATCGCCGTCGGCGACACCATGCTCCACCGGACGGCCGTGACCAACTGGATCACCGCCGCCGCCCGGGTCCAGCAGCTGCTCGCCCGGAAGACCGCCGAGCTGGGCTCGGCGCTGACGCGGCGGGTCGCGGCCGGTGAGGTCGTCGCCGTCTCGACCGGCGACGTGGAGAAGATCGGCTGGTTCGTCGAGGCGCTCTCCCGCTTCGCGGCGGCCGCCACCGCCCTCGTGGTGATCTGCGTGGGCCTGGCCTTCTACCTCCCGTCCCTCGGGCTGATGGTGGCGCTCGCCATGCCGGTGCTCGCGCTGGCCGTGCTGCCGTTGCTGCCGCGCGCCACCCGGCGCGCCGACGAACAGCGCGAGAAGGCGGGCAAGGCCACCGAGCTGGCCTCGGACACGGTCGCCGGACTGCGCGTACTGCGCGGCATCGGCGGCGAGGAGCTGTTCCTCGGCCGCTACCGCCGCGCCTCCCAGGAGGTCCGCAGGGCAGCGGTGCGCTCGGCCCGGATGTGGGCGCTGATCTCGGCGGTGCAGGTGCTGCTGCCGGGCATCCTGCTGATCTCGCTGGTCTGGTACGGGGCGGCGCTGGCCCGGGACGGCCGCATCGACGTCGGCCAGCTGGTCACCGTCTACAGCACGGCCACCCTGATGCTGTTCCCTCTCCGTCACTTCGAGGAGATCGCGATGGCGTACTCCTTCTCGCGGCCGTCCGCGCAGCGCGCGGTGCGCGTGCTGTCGCTGCACCGCAGTGCGCGGGAGGCCACCGTCGAGGGGGTGACGCCCTCGGGCGATCTGTACGACCCGGCGACCGGACTGATGGCCCCGCGGGGGCAGTTCACCGCCGTCGTCTGCGGCGACCCGGACGAGGCGGGCCGGCTGGCCGAACGGCTCGGCGGGCACGCGGAGACCGGCGAGGAGGACGGGGAGGAGAAGGCGACGGCTCCGTCCGTGCTGCTCGGCGCGGTCGCCCTGGACGAGGTCCCGCTGGACACCGCACGGGCGGCGGTGCTGGTCCAGGACAAGGACCCGGTGCTGCTGTCCGGCACGCTCCGGGAGCTGCTGGACGTGCCGTCCTCCGGCCTGGTCACGGCGGAGGCGGCGTTGGAGGCGGCCCAGTGCGGCGATGTGCTGAGCGCCCTGGCGCAGGCCTCCCCCGACAACGACGGGGACCCGATGCGGACCCGGATCACCGAGCGCGGCCGGTCCCTGTCCGGCGGTCAGCGCCAGCGCCTGGCGCTGGCCCGGTCGCTGGTCACCGACCCGGAGGCGCTGGTGCTGGACGAGCCGACCTCGGCGGTCGACTCGCACACCGAGGCGCGGGTCGCCGCCGGGATCGCGAAGCTGCGCCAGGGGCGTACGACGGTGGCGTTCGCCTCGTCGCCGCTGCTGCTCGACGCCGCCGACCGGGTGGTCCTCGTCCACGAGGGCACCGTCGTCGCCGTGGGCGTCCACCGCGAACTGCTGCGCACCGAACCGCGCTACCGGGCGGTCGTCACCCGGGAGACCGACGACGAAGCGTCGGCGTCCGCACCGGACGCCGTGACGGACATCGCGTCCGTGCCCGCCGCTCAGAGCATCCAGGAAATCGAGGAGAGGGCATGATCGGCGTCGCACCCCCGGCGTACGACCCCGCGGCCCCGGAGTCGGCGACGACGCTGCCCGTGGGCACGCCGACGACCGTGCGGAGTTACGTACGGAGTCTGCTGCGCCGGCACCGCAGGGCGTTCGTCGTCCTGATCGCGGTCAACGCGGTGGCGGTGATCGCCTCGATCACCGGACCGTATCTGCTGGGCGGCCTGGTCGAGGACCTCTCGAACGGCGTCACCGACCTGCATCTGGAGCGCACCGCCGCGATCTTCGCCTTCGCGCTGGTCGTCCAGACCCTGTTCACCCGCTCCATGCGGCTGCGCGGGGCGATGCTGGGCGAGGAGATGCTCGCGGACCTGCGTGAGGACTTCCTCGTACGGTCCGTCGGGCTGCCGCCCGGCGTCCTGGAGCGGGCCGGGACGGGCGATCTGCTGTCCCGGATCACCACGGACATCGACCGGCTGGCGAACGCGATGCGTGAGGCCGTGCCGCAGTTGGCGATCGGCGTCGTGTGGGCCGGGCTGCTGCTCGGCGCGATGACGGTGACCGCTCCCCCGCTGGCGCTGGCCGTGCTGGTCGCGCTGCCGGTGCTGATCGTGGGCTGCCGCTGGTACTTCCGCCGGGCCCCTTCGGCGTACCGCTCGGAGGCCGCCGGTTACGCGGCCGTCGCCGCGATGCTCGCGGAGACCGTGGACGCCGGGCGGACCGTGGAGGCGCACCGCCTCGGCGACCGCCGGGTGGCGCTGTCGGACCGGCGGATCAAGGAGTGGACGGCCTGGGAGCGGTACACGCTGTTCCTGCGCTCGGTGCTGTTCCCCGTCATCAACGCGACGTACGTGACGATCCTCGGCGCGGTCCTGCTGCTCGGCGGCTGGTTCGTGCTGGAGGGCTGGATCACGGTCGGGCAGCTGACGACGGGTGCGCTGCTGGCCCAGATGATGGTCGACCCGATCGGTCTGATCCTGCGCTGGTACGACGAGCTCCAGGTGGCCCAGGTGTCGCTGGCCCGGCTGGTCGGCGTCCGGGAGATCGAGCCGGACGCGGGCGACGCCGGGGTGGGCCCGGACGGGCGCGACGTCCGGGCGGACGAGGTCCGCTTCGGGTACCGGGAAGGCGTCGACGTCCTGCACCGGGTGTCGCTCGACGTGGCTCCGGGCACCCGGCTCGCCCTGGTCGGCCCCTCCGGCGCGGGCAAGTCGACGCTGGGCCGGCTGCTGGCGGGGATCTACGCGCCGCGCACCGGTGAGGTGACGCTCGGCGGGGCCGAGCTGTCGCGGATGACGGCGGAGCGGGTCCGTGAGCATGTGGCCCTGGTCAACCAGGAGCACCATGTCTTCGTCGGTTCGCTCCGGGACAATCTGCTGCTGGCCCGCGACGGGGCGCAGGACGCCGAGCTGTGGGCGTCGCTGGCCGCGGTCGACGCGGACGGCTGGGCGAAGGGCCTGGACAAGGGGCTGGACACCGAGGTCGGTTCGGGCGGGTTCTCGCTGACCCCGGCGCAGGCCCAGCAGATCGCGCTGGCCCGTCTGGTGCTGGCCGATCCGCACACGCTGGTCCTGGACGAGGCGACCTCGCTGCTGGACCCGCGGGCCGCCCGTCACCTGGAGCGGTCACTGGCCCGGGTGCTGGAGGGCCGTACGGTGGTGGCGATCGCGCACCGGCTGCACACCGCGCACGATGCGGATGTGATCGCGGTGGTGGAGGACGGCCGAATCAGCGAGCTGGGCAGCCATGACGAACTGGTCGCGGCGGACGGCGCGTACGCGTCGCTGTGGCGGTCCTGGCACGGGTGAGCGACCCGACACCGGTGATTGACCCGACACGGGTGAGTGACCTGAACGGCCCGGGATTCACCGGGCCGTTCGGGTGCGGTTGGGCTGGAGGAGCTGGTCGACGGGCGCGTAGTCGTCGGTGAGCACCCGGGCGTCGCCGGTCCAGGAGGCGAGGGCGTCGCCGGTGGTGATCTTCCAGCCGACGTCCCTGGCGTCCAGGGCTTCCTGGATCGCGGGGGCGTCGACCGGCCGGTCGGAGGCGACCACCACCAGGTTGCCGCCCACGGCGGACGCGGTCGGGTCCAGCCCGATGTCCGCCGGCTTCCCCACCAGCGCGACGTGCGGGAAGACCGAGGCGAGGGTGGCCACCTCGGCGCGGGCGAAGGCCAGTTCGCCGTGGTCGATGAGGTTGGCGACGTACAGTCCGTCCTCGTCGAGCGCCCGGCGTACGTCGCCCAGCGCCTGTGCCGTCGTGAGGTGCCACGGCACGCTGACGCCCCCGAAGGCGTCGCCGACGACCAGGTCGTGGCCGCCCGCCGACAGCCTCCGCAGGCCCAGCCGACCGTCCTCCACCCGTACGTCGATGCCGGTCGCGGCCGAAGGGCCGAGGCCGAACCGGTCGTGGTCGATGCGGACGACTCCGCCGTCGATCTCCGAGACGAGGCTCCGGGTTCCGGGGCGTGCGGACGCGAGGTAGCGGGGGAAGGTGAGGCCGCCGCCTCCGATGTGGTGGGCGGTCAGCGGCTCGCCGTCGGGGAAGGCGGTGTCGACCACGGACGCGATGGCGCGGACGTAGGCGAACTTCAGATGTGCCGGGTCCTCGACGTCGACGTAGGAGTGGTTCAGGCCGTCCAGGACGAGCGTGCGGCCGCTGCTCCGGTCGGGGTCCGCGACGACCTGGGCGCAGTGGTAGCGGGTCTCCGCGTCGCAGCCGCCGGGGGCGAACGCGGTGGCGAGGGAGCCCGCGACGACGGTGGCGAGGGCTGCGACCGTGGCGCGCCGCCGCCGGGCCTGCCATCCGACGACGGCGGCACCGAGTACCAGCAGCGTTCCTAGGCCGATCAGGATGGTGCTGACGGGCAGTCGGGAGACCAGGACGAACCCGGTGAGGACGGTGCCGACGATCGCTCCGAGGGTGCCCACGCCCGAGAGCCGTCCGACGACCGTTCCGGTCTCGGCGAGGCTGGTGAGCCGTAGTTTCGTCACGAACGGGGTCACCGCGGAGAGCAGTGCGCCGGGCACCAGGAGGGTCGCCGACGCGACCAGCAGAAGCAGCGCCGGCGACCACTCGGCGGTGGTGCGGAGCAGGAGCGGGGTGAGCGCGACGACCACGCCCGACACCCCGAGCGCCGGGCCGATGAGCCGGTGCGGATCGACCTGGTCCGCGACGCGTCCGCCCAGCCAGGAGCCCAGCGCGATGGCGGTGAGGGCGATGCCGATCACCATCGTGCTGGTTTCCAGGGTGAGGCCGAGATACGGGGCCAGCAGCCGCAGGGCGACGATCTCGACCACCAGGACCGCGGCCGAGGATCCGAACACGATGACGGCCGCGGTCCGGGGGCCCAGGCCCCGGTCGCGGGGCGGGTCGTCGCCCTTCGGGGAGTCGTCGGCCACGGGCGAGGAGGGCGTTGTGGTCACCGCAGCATCCTCGCACGCGGGCCGCGGCCGAACTCCCGCTGTTCCGAAGGGCGGAGGGAACGCGTACACCCGTTCCCGCATCCCGGAGGCAGGTGCCCCCGGTGACAGGCGTCCCCGGTGACAGGTGCCCCCGGAAAACGCGATGCGTCCTCGCCGGGGCCGGTGATCCAATGAGCCGGTGCGCAGCGACGAGAAGATCACGACCGTGGACCGTGGGCGTTTTCCGGATGCCGTGACCCCGTGGGAGGACCCGGCCTGGCGGGCCGAGGCGCTCGACTGGGTGGCCGGTGGCCTCGCCGCCCACGGCCTCGTGGAGTCGGGCCCGCGGCAGGTACGCCTGCGTCCCTGGTCGGTGCTGGTACGGCTGACCGTCGCGGACCGTGCGCCGGTGTGGTTCAAGGCCGTTCCGCCCGCCGCGGCCTTCGAGGCCGGGCTCGCCGATGCCCTGGCCCGCTGGGTTCCCACGCATGTGCTGACGCCGCTCGCCGTCGAGGCGGGCCGCGGCTGGACGCTCGTCCCGGACGGCGGCCCGGTGCTGTGGGAGCTGCTCGAAGGACAGCCCGCCGACCCTGATCCCCGGTATTGGGAGGAGCCGCTGCGTCAGTACGCCGCGATGCAGCGGGCGCTGACCCCGTACGCGGACGAGATCGAGGCGCTCGGGGTGCCGGCGGCCCGGCCGCGCGACCTGCCGACGCTGTTCGACCGGCTGGTCGCGGAGAACGCCGCGCTCACGCCGGAGGACCGGGTGGCGCTGGCGGCCCTGCGGCCCCGGATGGCGGACTGGTGCGAGGAGCTGGCGGCGGCGGGGGTGGCGGATTCGCTGGACCACGCCGATCTGCACGAGAAGCAGCTCTTCGCGCCCGCGCCCGGCCGGTTCGCCTTCTTCGACTGGGGCGACGCGCTGGTCGGGCATCCGTTCCACAGCCTGCTGGTGCCCGCCCGTGCCGCCCGCGAGCGGTTCGGCCCCGAGGTGCTGCCCCGGCTGCGGGACGCCTATCTGGAGCCGTGGACCGGCAGGGGCGTCACGGCGGCCGGGCTGCGGCGTGCGGTGAGCCTGGCGTGGCGGCTGGCGGCGCTCGGCCGGGCCGCCTCGTGGGGGCGGATGTTCCCCGCGCCGCCGGGTCTGCCGGCCGCGCCCGGGGACGCCGAGGCCGCCTACTGGCTGCGGGAGCTGTCGGTCGCCCCGCCGCTGTGAGCGGCCCCCGTTCACCCCTGCCAGGAGGCGGATGCCGGGACGTCCGGTGAGGATGAGGGGTGAATCACCCGGTAAACGGGGCAGGCGAGCGCAGAACCACGCAAGCCCGAGAAGGGACGCAGACCGTGGCACCACCCAGGATTCTCGTCGTCGGCGCCGGCTTCGCAGGCGTCGAGTGCGTACGCCGCCTGGAGCGCAGGCTCGCTCCGGGCGAGGCCCAGATCACGCTCGTCACACCGTTCTCCTACCAGCTGTATCTGCCGCTGCTCCCCCAGGTGGCCTCCGGGGTGCTCACGCCCCAGTCCGTCGCGGTGTCGCTGCGCCGCAGCCGCCGCCACCGGACCAGGATCGTGCCGGGCGGGGCGATCGGCGTGGACACCCAGGCGAAGGTCTGTGTGATCCGGAAGATCACGGACGAGATCGTGAACGAGCCGTACGACTACATCGTGCTGGCGGCGGGCAGCGTCACCCGGACCTTCGACATCCCCGGGCTGCTGGACCACGCCCGGGGCATGAAGACGCTGGCCGAGGCGGCGTACGTCCGGGACCACGTCATCGCCCAGCTGGATCTGGCGGACGCCAGTCACGACGAGGCCGAGCGGGCCTCGCGGCTCCAGTTCGTGGTGGTCGGCGGCGGCTACGCGGGCACCGAGACGGCGGCCTGCCTCCAGCGGCTGACCACCAACGCGGTCCGGCACTATCCACGGCTGGACGCCCGGCTGATCAAGTGGCATCTGATCGACATCGCTCCCAAGCTGATGCCGGAGCTGGGCGACAAGCTGGGGCAGGCCGCCCTGGAGGTGCTCCGCAAGCGGGACATCGAGGTGTCGCTCGGGGTCTCGATCGCCAAGGCGGGACCGGAGGAGGTCACGTTCACCGACGGCCGGGTGCTGCCCTGCCGGACCCTGATCTGGACCGCCGGAGTGGCCGCCAGCCCGCTGATCGCCACCCTCGGCGCGGAGACGGTACGCGGCCGGCTGGCCGTGACCCCGCAGCTGAGGCTGCCGGGCGCGGACGGGGTGTTCTCGCTCGGCGACGCGGCGGCGGTGCCCGACCTGGCGAAGGGCGACGGGGCGGTCTGCCCGCCCACCGCTCAGCACGCGATGCGCCAGGGCAAGGTGCTCGCCGACAATCTGATCGCCTCGCTGCGCCATCAGCCGCTCAAGGACTATGTCCACAAGGACCTCGGGCTCGTCGTGGACCTCGGCGGCAAGGACGCCGTGTCCAAGCCGCTGGGCATCGAGCTGCGCGGGCTGCCCGCGCAGGCGGTGGCGCGCGGCTACCACTGGTCGGCGCTGCGGACGAACGTCGCCAAGACCCGGGTGATGACGAACTGGATGCTGAACGCGGTCGCCGGCGACGACTTCGTACGGACCGGGTTCCAGTCCCGTAAGCCGGCGACGCTGCGGGACTTCGAGTACACGGACGTCTATCTGACGCCCGAGCAGATCAAGGAGCACACGGCGTCGACGGTCATCAAGCACTGACCGGCCGGGCAGTGCCCGAGCGCGCCCCCTCGCGACGGGGGCGCGCTCACCGCTGCCGGGACAGGACCGTCTCCACGGTGTCCGCCTCCCGCGCGGTCTTGTCCTCCCGGTAGCGCAGGACGCGGGCGAACCGCAGGGTCACGCCCGCCGGGTAGCGGGTGGAGCGCTGGAGTCCGTCGTAGGCGATCTCCACGACGAGTTCCGGGCGTACGGTGACGACATGGCCGTCGTCGTCGGTGGCCAGCTCGCCCAGCTTCTCGGTCTGCCACTCCAGCAGGGCGTCCGTGAGCCCCTTGAAGGTCTTGCCGAGCATCGCGAACGTACCGTCGGGCCGCCGCGCGCCCAGGTGCAGGTTGGAGAGCTTGCCGGTGCGCCGGCCGCTGCCCCGCTCGACGGCCAGCACCACCAGGTCCAGGGTGTGCACCGGCTTCACCTTCAGCCAGGACGCGCCCCGGCGGCCCGCGCTGTAGGCGGCGGCCAGGTCCTTGACGACGACGCCCTCGTGGCCGCGTTCCAGGGTGTCGGCGAGGAACGCTTCGGCGGCCGCGCGGGTCCCGGGGTCGTCCGGGTCGGTGACGAGGCTGCGGCCGACCCGCAGGTGCTCCGGGAGGAGCCGGGCCAGGGCCGTGTGGCGGTCGGCGTAGGGCAGGTCGAGCAGGTCCTCGTCGTCGACGAGGAGCGCGTCGAAGAAGACCGGGACGACGGGCACGTGCGCCGCCGCTCCGGCCACGTCCCGCCGTGAGCCGACCCGGGAGGCGGTCTCCTGGAAGGGCCGGGGTCTGCCGTCCTCCCCCAGGGCGATCACCTCGCCGTCCAGGATGAAGCGGCCCGCCGGGAGGGCGGCGACGGCGGCGGTGAGCTCGGGCAGCCGGTCGGTGATGTCGTCGAGGGTCCGGGTGTAGGCGTGGATCCGGTCGCCGTCGCGGTGGACCTGCACCCGGATCCCGTCGAGCTTCTCCTCGACGGCGCACGGGCCCAGCTTGTCGAGGGCGTCGCCGACCGAGGCGGCCGTGTGCGCGAGCATCGGCTGGACGGGCCGCCCGACGGTGAGACGGAAGGCGGCGAGCGCTTCGGGGCCCTCCGCGAGGAGCACCCCGGCGACCTCCTGGAGCGATCCGGCGAGCATCACGGCGCGCCGCACGTCGGCGGGCGGTGCCTCGGCGGCGCGGGCCAGGGCGTCGGCGGCGACGGCGTCCAGCGCCCCTTGGCGTACCTCGCCGGTGAGCAGGGCCCGCAGGAAGCGCTGTTCGTCCTCGGTGGCGGCGGCGAACAGGGCGCGCACGTGTTCCTTGCGCCGGGCCTGGGAGCCGGTGCCGGAGACGGCCGCGAGGGCGGTCAGCTCGGCGTCGACGCCGGCGACGGTGAGCGTGGGCTCGGAGGCGGGTTCGACCGGGTCGCCCAGGCTCCGCCAGCCCACCCCGATCCGGCCCTGGGGCAGTCGTCCGGCGAGGTAAGGGATGACGACGGGGACGTCCTCGGGTCCGGCGTCCCGGAAGAGACCGGCCAGGAGCGCCACCTTCCGGGACCGGGCGGAGGTGGCGGCGACCTCCAGCGACACCTGGGCGAGCTCGGCGAGCAGCATGCTGCCATGGTGCTACGGGCCGGGGCGCGCCGCCCGCCGATGGCCCCGGCAGGGCGTCATATGTAGTTGAGGGCGGCGGCCCCGCCCACTCCCCCGAGCACCATGAAGGCGGGCATCAGCACCTTCATCTCCACCCAGCTGCCGGCCCGGAAGCGCATGGCCTTCGGCGGGCCGATCGGATACCAGCGCTTGCGGCCGATCGGGATGGGCCACAGGATCGGGCAGCCCGAGACGGTCAGCGCGTCGCCGATGTCGTGGACCAGGGCCCCGAGCACGATGGGCAGACCGAGCCACAGGTACTCCTGGCCGGGGGCGTCGAAGAGCCAGCCGGCCCCGTTGCCCGGCTGGTCCAGGACGCCGGCGAGAATCCAGGCGCTGGTGGCCCCGAGCAGCCAGACGAGGACGTCGCTAGAGACCCGGGCGGCCCGCCACAGCAGGCCCTCGACCGCGAGCACCAGATGGATGAAGAGGATCGCGAGGACGGCCCAGCGTCCGCCGAAGACCGCCGCGGCGGAACAGCCGCCGCCGATGAGGACGGCCCAGAGCCAGGTGTGGGTCAGCGTCCGGTGGCCGCCGGTGCGGCGGGGGTCGCCGGCGCTCCTGGTGGCCTTGTAGACGGCGAAGGAGAGCTTGTCGACGATCTCGCAGAGGGCCTTGGAGACCGGTCCGAAGGCGCGCGAGATGGTCGCGGACTTGTGGTCGAGGTCGGGGGCGAGCGCGGCGCCCGCGCAGATCAGCGCCCCGACGACGAGGACGGGCCAGGGCATCGTGTGGCCCGCGGCGGTGGCCGCCGCACCCACCCCCAGCCAGGCCGCCGCCCCTGACAGAGAGTGTGCCGGTCCCATCATGGTCTGTCCCGCCCCCAGTGCTTCGTGCGCGCTTCGTGCCGTGCTTCGTGCGCCCATCACCGGTATGGCACGGGCAGGTTGAGACCGCAGCGTATCGTCCGTGATCTTCGTGCCGTCCGCCGGTTCCCTCATCCGGGCGGAAGACAGGCAAGATGGGGGCGTGACCCTCATCGACCAGCTTCCCCAGACCGCCGACCCGGACGCCCTCTTCGAGGCCTTCTCCTCATGGACCGAGAGCCAGGGCATCACGCTTTATCCGGCTCAGGAGGAGGCGCTGATCGAGGTGGTCTCCGGGGCGAACGTGATCCTGTCCACCCCGACCGGCTCCGGGAAGAGCCTGGTGGCGGCGGCCGCGCACTTCACGGCGCTGGCGCAGGACAAGGTCACCTTCTACACGGCGCCGATCAAGGCGCTGGTGTCGGAGAAGTTCTTCGACCTGTGCAAGCTCTTCGGCACCGAGAACGTCGGCATGCTCACCGGCGACGCCTCGGTCAACGCGGACGCCCCGGTGATCTGCTGTACGGCCGAGGTGCTGGCCTCCATCGCGCTGCGCGACGGCAAGTACGCCGACATCGGCCAGGTCGTGATGGACGAGTTCCACTTCTACGCCGAGCCGGACCGTGGCTGGGCCTGGCAGATCCCGCTGCTGGAGCTGCCGCAGGCCCAGTTCGTGCTGATGTCGGCGACGCTCGGCGACGTCGCGATGTTCGAGAAGGACCTGACCCGGCGCACCGGCCGCCCCACCTCCGTGGTGCGCTCGGCGACCCGCCCGGTGCCGCTGAGTTACGAGTACCGCTTCACACCGATCACCGAGACGCTGACCGAGCTGCTGGACACCCGGCAGTCGCCCGTCTACATCGTGCACTTCACGCAGGCGGCGGCCGTCGAGCGGGCGCAGTCGCTGATGAGCATCAACATGTGCACGAAGGAGGAGAAGGAGAAGATCGCCGATCTGATCGGCAGCTTCCGCTTCACCACCAAGTTCGGCCAGAACCTGTCCCGTTACGTACGCCACGGCATCGGCGTGCACCACGCGGGCATGCTGCCCAAGTACCGCCGCCTGGTGGAGAAGCTGGCCCAGGCGGGCCTGCTGAAGGTGATCTGCGGGACGGACACGCTCGGCGTCGGCGTCAACGTCCCCATCCGTACGGTGCTGTTCACGGCGCTCACCAAGTACGACGGCACCCGGGTGCGGACCCTGCGCGCACGGGAGTTCCACCAGATCGCGGGCCGCGCCGGGCGGGCCGGCTTCGACACGGCCGGCTTCGTCGTGGCACAGGCCCCCGAGCACGTCATCGAGAACGAGAAGGCCGTCAAGAAGGCGGGCGACGACCCGAAGAAGAAGCGCAAGGTCGTCCGCAAGAAGGCCCCGGAGGGCTTCGTCGCCTGGTCGGAGACCACCTTCGACAAGCTGATCCAGTCCGAGCCCGAGCCGCTGAACTCCCGTTTCCGGGTGACGCACACGATGCTACTCGCGGTCATCGCCCGCCCGGGCAACGCCTTCGAGGCGATGCGGCATCTGCTGGAGGACAACCACGAGCCGCGCCGGGCGCAGCTGCGGCACATCCGGCGGGCCATCGCGATCTACCGCTCGCTGCTGGACGGCGGCGTGGTGGAGCAGTTGGAGACCCCGGACGCCGAGGGCCGGATCGTGCGGCTGACGGTCGACCTCCAGCAGGACTTCGCGCTGAACCAGCCGCTCTCCACGTTCGCGCTGGCCGCGTTCGACCTGCTGGACGCCGAATCCCCGTCGTACGCGCTGGACATGGTCTCGGTCGTCGAGTCGACGCTGGACGATCCCCGGCAGATCCTCGCCGCCCAGCAGAACAAGGCGCGCGGCGAGGCCGTGGGGCAGATGAAGGCGGACGGGGTCGAGTACGAGGAGCGGATGGAGCGGCTCCAGGAGGTCACGTACCCGAAGCCGCTGAGCGAGCTGCTGTGGCACGCCTACGACGTGTACCGCACGAGCCACCCGTGGGTGAACGACCACCCGGTGTCGCCGAAGTCGGTGATCCGGGACATGTACGAGCGGGCCATGACGTTCACGGAGTTCACCTCGCACTACGAGCTGGCCCGGACCGAGGGCATCGTGCTGCGGTATCTGGCGAGCGCGTACAAGGCACTGGAGCACACGATCCCGGACGACGTGAAGTCGGAGGACCTCCAGGACCTGATCTCCTGGCTGGGCGAGATGGTGCGCCAGGTGGACTCCAGTCTGCTGGACGAGTGGGAGCAGCTGGCCAACCCCGAGGTGGAGACCGCCGAGCAGGCGCAGGAGAAGGCGGACGAGGTCAAGCCGGTCACGGCCAACCCCCGCGCCTTCCGGGTGCTGGTGCGCAACGCGATGTTCCGCCGGGTGGAGCTGGCCGCGCTGGACCGGGTCCGGGACCTGGGCGAGCTGGACGGCGACGCCGGGTGGGACGAGGACGCGTGGGGCGAGGCGATGGACGCGTACTGGGACGCGCACGAGGATCTCGGGACCGGTCCGGACGCGCGCGGCCCGAAGCTGCTGAAGATCGAGGAGGACCCGGCGCACGGGCTGTGGCGGGTCTGGCAGGCGTTCGCGGACCCGGCGGGCGATCACGACTGGGGCATCAAGGCCGAGGTGGACCTCGCCGCGTCCGACGAGGAGGGCCGGGCGGTCGTCCGGGTCACCGAGGTCGGCCAGCTGTGAGCAGCCCACGGGCACGGGAGTGGAGAGGTACGGCATGACGAATCCGGCCGAGCGTCTGGTCGATCTGCTCGACCTGGAGCGGATCGAGGTCAACATCTTCCGCGGCCGCAGCCCGGAGGAGTCCCTGCAACGGGTCTTCGGCGGGCAGGTCGCGGGCCAGGCGCTGGTGGCGGCGGGCCGGACGACCGACGGGGAGCGCCCGGTGCACTCGCTGCACGCCTACTTCCTGCGGCCGGGTCGCCCAGGCGTGCCGATCGTCTACCAGGTGGAGCGGGTGCGGGACGGGCGGTCCTTCACCACCCGGCGGGTGACGGCCGTGCAGGAGGGCCGGACGATCTTCAACCTGACGGCGTCCTTCCACCGCCCCGAGGAGGCGGGCTTCGAGCACCAGCTGCCGCCGGCCCGGATCGTCCCGGACCCGGAGGAGCTGCCGACGGTCGCCGAGGAGGTGCGCGAGCACCTGGGCGGGCTGCCGGAGGCGTTCGAGCGGATGGCCCGGCGGCAGCCCTTCGACATCCGATACGTCGACCGGCTGCGCTGGACGCACGACGAGATCAAGGACGCCGATCCGCGGAGCGCGGTGTGGATGCGGGCGGTGGGCCCGCTGGGCGACGACCCGTTGGTGCACACCTGTGCGCTGACGTACGCGAGCGACATGACGCTGCTGGACGCGGTGCGCATCCCGGTGGAGCCGCTGTGGGGCCCGCGCGGCTTCGACATGGCGTCCCTGGATCACGCCATGTGGTTCCACCGGCCGTTCCGGGCGGACGAGTGGTTCCTGTACGACCAGGAGTCGCCGATCGCCACGGGCGGCCGGGGGCTGGCGCGGGGCCGGATCTACGACCGCTCGGGGCAGCTGCTGGTGTCGGTGGTGCAGGAGGGGCTGTTTCGGCGGCTGGAGCCGTAGGCCCGTTACGGCTCAGGTGCCGGGCAGCGGGTCCTGGTCGACCTCGTGGCGGCGGGTGCGGATGTCCGGCGGCGCGGGGTGCAGCTTGGCGTCGCAGGACGGGCCGAGGCCGGCCCGGCGCGAGTCGGTCCCGGTGAGGGGGCGACCGCAGAGCCGGCAGCGGACCAGGCGGCGGCCCTGGGGCGTCCCCTCGTCGGCGGCCGGCTCCTCGCGGACCGCTTCGTCGGCCCCGGGCAGCGGTTCGGGAAAGGCATCGGGTGTGTGCACCCCTCGATGATCCCAGCCCGGGCGGGCCGCCGCCCGCGACCCCGGGCTTCCCGGCCGGGGCGTCCGGTTTGCCGAACCGTGCCGGGGCCGCGTTACTGGAGTGAGCCCCGGGCCGCCTGCCGGGCACAGCTCCGTGCGACGGGGCCGGGAGCCGCGGAGGTACCGGGATGGACATGATCCACATCCGCGCGGTGAGCCCGCCGGACCTGACCGACGAGGTCGTCGGCCGGCTCTCGGGCGACCCCTGCGTCCTCAATCTCATCGTCCAGCGCGACGCCGCCCGCAATCCCGACGGCGACTCCATCGCCTGCGACGTGCTGACGGGGGCGGCCAACGACGTGCTGCACCGGCTGCGCGCCGTCCACCTCGACCAGCGGGGCTCCCTCGTCATCGAGCCGGTCGACATGGCGTTCTCCGGCGCGGCCACCGAAGGCGGGCGGCGCGAGCTGGGGCCGCTGAGCCGGGCGCCGGTCTGGGAACAGGTCGAGGCACGCATCCGGTCGGGTGGACGGTACCCGCCGAGCTTCTATCTCTATCTGGTCATCGCCGGCCTGATCGGTTCGGTCGGCATCGTCACCAACTCGCAGATCCTGATCGTCGCGGCGATGGTCGTGGGGCCGGAGTACGGCGCGATCGTCAGCGTGGCGCTGGGCATCGACCGGGGCCACCGGACCATGGTGCGCAGCGGGCTGGCCGCGCTGGGCGTCGGCTTCCTCCTCACCATCGTGATCACCTTCCTCTTCGCCCTTCTCATCCGTGGTTTCGGGCTGGAGTCGGAGGCGTTCGACCGGGGGCTGCGGCCCGTCTCCAACCTCATCAACACGCCGAACTTCTTCTCGGTCGCCGTCGCCACGCTGGCCGGGATCGTCGGGATCGTGTCGCTGACCGAGGCCAGGACGAGCGCCCTGCTCGGGGTGTTCATCTCCGTGACGACGATCCCGGCCGCCGCGGACATCGCGGTGTCCACCGCGTTCACCAGCTGGTCCGACGTACGGGGCTCGGCCATCCAGCTCATGGTGAACATCCTGGTGCTGATCGTGGTGGGCACCGCCACGCTCAAGGCCCAGCGGGCGATCTGGCAGCGGGTCGGCCTCCGGCGCGACCGTGCCCGCCGGCTCGCCGAAGAGGGCTGACGAACGTCGGAAGGGGCAGCTCATGGACCGGGAAGCCGCGGCGCCGCTGCGGGCCGCACCGCACGCGACACCGGCCGAACGGGCGGCGCTGGGCAAAGCCGCGCGCCGGGCCGCTCCGCGGTCGAGCCATGCCGAGTTCGCCCCGTCGCCGCGCCGCCCCGACCCGCTGACCGTCCTCGAAGCGCAGTCCGCGGACCGGGTTCCCGAGCTGGTCCCGATCCGCTACGCCCGGATGACCGAGTCCCCGTTCCGGTTCTACCGGGGCGCGGCCGCCCTGATGGCCGCCGACCTGGCGGGCAGCCCGGACTCGGGGATCCGGGCGCAGCTGTGCGGCGACGCCCATCTGCTGAACTTCCGGCTGCTGGCCTCGCCCGAGCGGAATCTGCTCTTCGACATCAACGACTTCGACGAGACGCTGCCGGGCCCCTGGGAGTGGGACGTCAAACGGCTGGCGGCCAGCCTCGTCATCGCGGGGCGGGCGAACGGCTTCACGGACCGGGAGCGGGCCGGGATCGTACGGGCGGCGGTCGGCTCGTACCGGGAGGCGATGGCCGCGTTCGCCGGGATGCGCAATCTGGACGTGTGGTACGCGCGGACCGACGCCGAGCGGCTGCGTTCGGTGGCCGCGGAGCAGCTGGGCGGCCGGGGGCGCAGGAATGTCGACCGGGCGCTGGGCAAGGCCCGTACCAAGGACAGCCGGCAGGCCTTCGGCAAGCTCGCCGAGGTGGTCGACGGGCGGCTCCGGATCGCCCCGGACCCGCCGATGGTCGTTCCGCTCACCGATCTGATGCCCGGGGTGGGGCGCGCGGAGATCCACCGGCGGTTCGCCGGTCTGGTGGCGGGCTACGCCAGGAGTCTGGTGTCCGACCGGCGCAGTCTGCTGGAGGATTTCACGCTGGTGGACGTGGCCCGGAAGGTCGTCGGTGTGGGCAGTGTCGGCACCCGGTGCTGGATCATCCTGCTGCTCGGCAGGGACGGCGGGGATCCGCTGTTCCTCCAGGCCAAGGAGGCCGGCCCGTCGGTGCTGGCCGAGCACGCCGGGGCGAGCCGGTACGCGAACCAGGGCGAGCGGGTCGTCGCGGGCCAGCGGCTGATGCAGGCCTCCAGCGACATCTTCCTCGGCTGGGAGCGGGCCGATGGCATCGACGGCGAAAGCCGGGACTTCTATGTGCGCCAGTTGCGCGACTGGAAGGGCATCGCGGAGCCGGAGTCGATGGTGCCGAAGGGGATGCGGGCGTTCGGCGAGGTGTGCGGCGCCACGCTGGCCCGCGCCCATGCCAGGTCCGGGGACCGGATCGCCATCGCGGGCTATCTGGGGAGCGGGGACGTCTTCGACCGGGCGCTGGCCACGTTCGCGGAGTCGTACGCGGACCGCAACGAGCTCGATCACCGGGCGCTGGTGGACGCGGTGGCCGCCGGGCGGCTGCCGGCGGACGGCTCGGCGGGGCGCGCGGGCGACGGCGCGACCGGTCTTCCGGGGCCGGGCGGCTGACCTTCCGCACCGGAGGCGTGTCCCGGCGGCGGGGCGGCGCCCGGCCCGCCGGTGCGTGGTAACCCGACGTGAACCCGTGACGCGTCTTTTTCCCCGCGATGTTCGTGGGCGCGGTGGCCGGTATCGCGCTGTCCCGTCTGCCGGGGCTGGATCTCACCGCGGGGTTCGCTAAGGGCGTCGGGGCCATGTGTGTGGCGATGCTGCGGCTGCGGCTGACGCCCGTGCCGGTGGACAGGGCGGGGCCGGAAGCGGTGTGATCTTCCCGTGGGCTTCCTGCCGGCTCCTGCTCCTGTTTCGTGAAAGGACCCTCCGCATGACCGAGATCGTCCATGTGTCCGCCCCCGAGCTGGTCACGTACGCCGACGACCTGGCCGGCCTCCTGGCCGAGACCGTCGATGAGGGGTCCTCGGTGGGTTTCCTGGCCCCGCTGGACCGGGAGGCGGCCGCCATCTGGTGGCGGGAGCGGGCCGCCGCCGTGGAGGCGGGGAGCATCGGGATCTGGATCGCCCGGGAGGGCGGGCAGGTCTCCGGAACGATCGCCCTGGTCCGCGCCCCGCTGCCGAACGCCCGGCACCGCGCGGAGGTCGCCAAGCTGATGGTCCGGCCCTCCGCCCGCGGCCAGGGGCTCGGCGGGGCGCTGCTGGCCGCCGTCGAGGAGTACGCGGCGAGCGAGGGCATCACGCTGCTGATCCTGGACACCGAGAGCGGCAGCCTGGCCGAGCAGGTCTACTGCAAGGCGGGGTGGACGAAGGTCGGGAGCGTGCCGGGATACGCGGCGGATCCGGCGGGCATCCTCAAGCCGACGACCTTCTACTACAAGGAGCTCGCCGCTCCGTGAGCGGCGGGCGGCACAATGTGCACCACCACGCAATGATCAGGGAGAGCTTCATGACGCTGCACGACATTCCGCTGCGCACCCTCGCGGGCGAGCCGACCACGCTGGGCGCGTACAGCGGCCGGGCCGTCCTGTTGGTGAACGTGGCCTCCAAGTGCGGGCTCACCCCGCAGTACGAGGGCCTGGAGCGGCTGCAGCAGAACTACGGGGACCGGGGCCTGACCGTGCTCGGCGTCCCGTGCAACCAGTTCGCCGGGCAGGAGCCGGGCAGCGCGGAGGAGATCCAGACCTTCTGCTCGACGACGTACGGGGTCACCTTCCCGCTGCTGGAGAAGATCGACGTCAACGGCGCGGACCGGCACCCGCTGTACGTGGAGCTGACGAAGCTGGCGGACGCGGACGGGGAGGCCGGGGACGTCCAGTGGAACTTCGAGAAGTTCCTCATCTCGCCGGCCGGTGAGCCGGTGGCCCGGATCCGGCCGCGCTCGGAGCCCGAGGCGACGGAGGTCGTGGCGGCGATCGAGGCACAGCTGCCGGGCTGAGTATCCGCGTACGCGGAAGGGGGCCGGGGACGCGTGTCGCCCCTGGCCCCCTTCCCCGTGTCCGCTGGTTCCCTGTGTCCGCTAGCGGATCGGCATGCCCGAGAGCGTGCGGGCGATCACCAGGCGCTGGATCTCGCTGGTGCCCTCGAAGATGGTGTAGATCGCCGCGTCGCGGTGCATGCGCTCGACCGGGTATTCGCGGGTGAAGCCGTTGCCGCCGAGGATCTGGATGGCCTGCGCGGTGACGTCCCGGGCGGTCTCGCTCGCGTACAGCTTCGACATGGAGCCCTCGGCCGAGGTGAACGGCTTGCCGGTGGTGGCCATCCAGGAGGCGCGCCAGACCAGCAGCCGGGCCGCGTCGATGCGGGTGCGCATGTCGGCGAGCTGGAAGGCGATGCCCTGGTTGTCGATGATCGGGCGGCCGAACTGGCTGCGGGTCTTCGCGTAGTCGAGGGCGACCTCGTAGGCGGCGCGGGCGGTGCCGACGGCCATCGCGCCGACGGCCGGGCGGGAGGCCTCGAAGGTGGCCATGGCCGCGTTCTTGACCCTCCCCCAGCCTCCGGCCGGGGGGACCCCCACCTCACTCCGTTCGCCGCCGGCCTTGGCGCGCTCCCGGGCGCGGGCGAGGCGCTCGTCGAGCTTCTCCTTGCCGCCGAGCAGGCAGTGGCCGGGGACGCGGACGTCCTCCAGGACCACCTCGGCGGTGTGCGAGGCGCGGATGCCGTGCTTCTTGAACTTCTGGCCCTGGAAGAGGCCGGGGGTGTTCGGGGGCACGATGAAGGAGGCGTGGCCCTTGGAGCCGATGTCGGGGTCGACGACGGCGACGACGACATGGACGTTGGCTATGCCGCCGTTGGTCGCCCAGGTCTTGGTGCCGTTGAGGACCCACTCGTCCTTGGCCTCGTCGTAGACGGCCCGGGTGCGCATCGAGGCGACGTCGGATCCGGCGTCGGGCTCGGAGGAGCAGAAGGCGGCGACCTTCACGTCGTCGGCGTCGCCGTACATCTGCGGGATCCAGGTGCCGATCTGCTCCTCGGTGCCGTTGGCGAGGACGCCGACGGCCGCCAGGCCCGTACCGACGATCGACAGGGCGATGCCCGCGTCGCCCCAGAAGAGCTCTTCCATGGCCATGGGGATGCCGAGCCCCGTAGGGTCGAAGAACTGCTGGGCGTAGAAGTCGAGGGAGTAGATGCCGACCTTGGCCGCTTCCTGGATGACGGGCCAGGGCGTTTCCTCACGCTCGTCCCACTCCGAGGCGGCGGGGCGGATGACATCCGCCGCGAAGCCGTGGAGCCACTCCTTGACCTGCTTCTGGTCGTCGTTGAGCTCAAGCGTGAACTCGGCCATGTTCCCCTCCAGGCACTGCGGCGAGAATGCGTGCGTTACTTGCGGTAACCACAGTCTGTTACTGGCAAGTAGGTACTGTCAACCGCCTCGGAGCCGATCAAGCGCCCGCCCTGCGGAGTGTTACGTTGCGCGGGCGTGCAAAAGCGGTGCGACGGCATCGCGTGGCCAGGGGTGGGAGAGACGACATGGAGACCGCACGAAGCGCCGAGCGACAGCGGACCGCGGCCGAGCGCCGTCGCCGCGAGTTGCTGGAAGCGGCGGACCGGGTGGTGCTCAGGGACGGACCGCAGGCCTCGATGAACGCCATCGCCGCCGAGGCCGGGATCACCAAACCCATCCTCTACCGCCACTTCGGCGACAAGGGCGGCCTCTACCGCGCCCTCGCCAAGCGCCACACCGACGCGCTGCTCAGCGCGCTGCGGGCCGCCCTGGACGCGCCCGCCGACCGCCGCGAGCGCGTGGAGTCCACACTCGACACCTATCTCGCCGCGATCGAGGCCCGTCCGCAGGTCTACCGCTTCCTGATGCACCCCGCCGACGGCGCTGACGCCGCCCCCTCCCCCGAGCAGGGCTTCGACGTCGGCCGGCACTCCGCCCCGCTGCTGCGCCGCCTCGGCGAGGAGCTGGGCCAGGTGATCGTCGAGCGGGTCGACCTGGGCCCGGACAGCGAGCAGATGGCCCGCATCTGGGGCCACGGGATCGTCGGCATGATGCACGCGGCGGGCGACTGGTGGCTCGCCGACCGGCCCTGCTCCCGCGAACGGCTGGTGAGCAGCCTCGCCGATCTGCTGTGGGGCAGGCTCGCGGAGGCGGGCGACCTCAAGGGCGGCCCCGGGTTCTGACCGATCCGGAGCCCGCGCCCGGGGTTCCGGGAACCGGGCCGCGGGCTCTCAGCCCTGGCGCGCCCAGGGTGCGCGGCGCGCCGCCCGCAGCGCTCGGGTGCGCCGCAGCCCGGTCAGCCGGTCGGTGTAGACCCTGCCCTCCAGGTGGTCGCACTCGTGCTGGAGGCACCGGGCGAACCATCCCGTCCCGGCGATCCGGACCGGCTCACCGGTCATCGTCAGGCCCTCGACGACCGCGTGGTCGAAGCGTTCCGTGCCCGCTTCCAGACCGGGAAGTGACAGACAGCCCTCCGGTCCGCGTACGGTGAGTCCGTCCGCCTCGACGAGTTCGGGATTGACCACGTGTCCCAGATGGCGGACATCGTCGTCGTCCGGGCAGTCGTAGACGAACACCTTGAGCGGGACGCCGATCTGGTTGGCGGCGAGCCCGACACCCTGTGCGGCGTACATCGTGGCGAACATGTCCTCGACCAGCCTCGCGAGCGACGGACCAAAATCCGTGACGTCCTCGCAGGCACGGTGGAGCAACGGGTCGCCGAGCAGACTCATCTCACGGACGAGTCCGGAACTGCCGGGGATCGGGCGGTTTCGCATGGCGGCAAGCGTACGTTCCGCCGGGGCCCGGGAGTTCCCGTGGTGCCGCGGTGCGGTCGCCGCGCCGGACATCGATAGGCTGGGCGCGGACCGATGCAAGGAGGATCTAGGACGATGGCAGGCAACACGGAGCCGTTGTCGCCGCGGGCCAAACTGGCCGTGACGGCGGGCAAGGCCGCGGCGGCGGTGTCACGCGCCGCGGGGCGGGGCAGCGGATCGGTGATCGGCGGCCGGGTGGCGCTCAAACTCGACCCCGACCTGCTGGGGCGACTGGCGCAGCACCTGGACGTGATCCTCGTGTCGGCGACGAACGGCAAGACGACCACCACACGGCTGATCGCCGAGGCGCTGCGGGCCGCCGGGCCCGTCGTGTCGAACGCGCTCGGCGCGAACATGCCCGCGGGCATCACCTCGGCGCTGGCCGGCGGCTCGGACGCGAAGTTCGGCGTGATCGAGGTCGACGAGAAGTATCTGGCGGGGGTGGCCCGGGACACCACTCCCAAGGCCATCGCGCTGCTCAACCTCTCCCGCGACCAGCTGGACCGCGCGGCGGAGACCCGGATGATGGCCGAGCACTGGCGCGAGGGCCTCTCCGGCTCGAAGGCCGTGATCATCGCCAACGCGGACGACCCGCTGGTCGTCTGGGCGGCCTCCTCCTCGGCGAACGTGGTGTGGGTGGCGGCCGGCCAGGCGTGGAAGGACGACGCCTGGTCCTGCCCGTCCTGCGGCGGTGTGATGCAGCGCCCGGGCGACGACTGGTTCTGCGGGCAGTGCGGCTTCCGCCGTCCCGCCCCGAGCTGGGCGCTCAACGGCGACTACGTCCTGGACCCGCACGGTTCGGCGTGGCCGATCCACCTCCAGCTGCCGGGCCGCGCGAACAAGGCGAACGCCACCAGCTCGGCGGCCGTGGCCGCCGTCTTCGGGGTGCCGCCGCAGGTCGCGCTGGAGCGGATGTACCAGGTGCAGGCGGTGGCCGGACGCTACGACGTCGTCACCTTCCAGAACCGTGAGCTGCGCCTGCTGCTGGCGAAGAACCCGGCCGGCTGGCTGGAGACGTTCTCGCTGATCGACCCGCCGCCGAAGCCGGTGATCCTCTCGGTGAACGCGCGCGGCGCGGACGGCACGGACACCTCCTGGCTGTGGGACGTGGACTACACCCAGCTGGCGGGCCACCCGATCTTCGTGCTCGGCGACCGGAAGCTGGACCTCGCGGTCCGTCTCGAAGTGGCCGGTCTCGACTTCCGGGTCTGCGAGACGCTCGACGAGGCCGTGCAGTACGCCCCGCCCGGCCGTATCGAGGTCATCGCCAACTACACCGCCTTCCAGGATCTGCGCCGTCGTGTCGGCAACTGACCTCGGCCCCGGCCACCTCCGGAGAGGACGAAGCATGAGCAACAACGGTCTGCGTCTGGTCTGGGTCTACCCCGACCTGCTCAGCACCTACGGCGACCAGGGCAACGCCCTGGTCGTGGAGCGGCGGGCCCGGCAGCGCGGTCTGGACGTGCAGCGCGTCGACGTGCGCAGCGACCAGCCGGTGCCGACGTCCGGCGACATCTATCTGATCGGCGGCGGTGAGGACCGGCCGCAGCGCCTCGCGGCCGAGCGGCTGCGCCGCGACGGCGGGCTGAGCCGGGCCGCGTCCAACGGCGCGATCATCTTCTCGGTCTGCGCGGGCTACCAGATCCTCGGGCACGAGTTCGTGAACGACCTCGGCGAGCGCGAGCAGGGTCTCGGTCTGCTCGACGTGGTCTCCACCCGGGGCGAGGGCGCGCGGTGCGTCGGCGACGTACTGGCGGACATCGACCCGCAGCTGGCGCTGCCGCAGCTGACCGGGTTCGAGAACCACCAGGGCGTCACCCATCTCGGCCCGACGGCACGGCCGTTCGCGCGGGTGCAGTTCGGCCGGGGCAACGGCACCGGGGACGGCACGGAGGGCGCGTACAACGACACGGTCTTCGGGACGTACATGCACGGTCCGGTGATGGCCCGCAATCCGCAGATCGCCGATCTGCTGCTCAAGCTGGCCCTCGACGTGAACGCGCTGCCGCCCACCGACGACCGGTGGTACGACGCGCTGCGCGCCGAGCGGGTCGCCTCGGCGACACAGCCCGCCTGAGGCGTTTTCCGCTCGCTTGAGCGATGTCCGCCTGAGGCGTTTTCCGCTCGCCTGAGCGGAGTCCAGCTGGCGGACGGCCGGTTCGGTCCCGCCACCCTGCGCCGGTAGGGTGGCGGGGATCCAACCGGACGACGTGGTCCGGTCGTCGACCCACGTTGCAAAGGTTTTCGGGCCATGCGCATTGGCGTACTCACCTCCGGCGGCGACTGCCCCGGCCTCAACGCCGTCATCCGTTCCGTCGTGCACCGCGCGGTGGTGGACCACGGCGACGAGGTCATCGGCTTCCACGACGGCTGGAAGGGCCTGCTGGAGTGCGACTACCGCAAGCTCGACCTTGACGCGGTGGGCGGCATCCTGGCCCGCGGTGGCACGATCCTCGGCTCCTCCCGCGTCCAGCCCGCGCATCTGCGCGACGGTGTGGAGCGGGCCCGCGGCCATGTCGCGGACCTCGGCCTGGACGCCATCATCCCGATCGGCGGCGAGGGCACCCTCAAGGCCGCGAACCTCCTCTCCGAGGCCGGTCTCCCGATCGTCGGCGTCCCGAAGACGATCGACAACGACATCGCCTCCACCGACGTCACCTTCGGCTTCGACACCGCCGTCGGCGTCGCCACCGAGGCGCTGGACCGGCTGAAGACCACCGCCGAGTCGCACCAGCGGGTGCTGATCGTCGAGGTCATGGGCCGGCACACCGGCTGGATCGCCCTGCACTCCGGTATGGCCGCCGGCGCCCACGCCATCGTGGTGCCCGAGCGCCCCTTCGACATCGACGAGCTGACCGAGCTGGTCGGCAAGCGCTTCTCGGCGGGCAAGAAGTTCGCCATCGTGGTGGTCGCCGAGGGCGCCAAGCCGCGCGAGGGCTCCATGCAGTTCGAGCAGGGCGTCAAGGACATCTACGGCCACGAGCGGTTCGCCGGGGTGGCCACGCAGCTCTCCGGGGAGCTGGAGCAGCGGCTCGGCAAGGAGGCCCGCCCGGTCATCCTCGGCCATGTCCAGCGCGGCGGTACGCCGACCGCGTACGACCGGGTCCTGGCGACCAGGTTCGGCTGGCACGCGGTGGAGGCGGCGCACCGGGGCGAGTTCGGGATGCTGACCGCGCTGCGCGGCACCGACATCGTGATGGTCCCGCTGGCGGAAGCGGTCGAGACGCTGAAGACGGTCCCGGCCGAGCGGTACGCCGAGGCGGAGTGCGTGCTCTAGAACACCTCGTCAGGACACGTCGTCCAGAACTGCCCCCGGCCGCAAGCGCGGCCGGGGGCAGTTCTACGCTGTACCGGACAACCGGCACGAAACGGGGACGTGTCCCCATCGGGAGTGAACAGATGGATCACAGCGGGCACGGCATGAACATGGATCTGCCGCCGTTCACGCTGGGACGGGGGCTGGAGCTCTCCGTCGACCCGTTCTTCCTGACCGGCTGCATCCTGGCGCTCGCCCTGTACGGGTACGGCGTGGTGCGGCTGCGTCGGCGCGGGGACGGCTGGCCGGTGAACCGGATCGTGTTCTTCACGGTGGGCGTGCTGAGCATCGCGCTGGTGATGTGCACCAAGCTCAACGACTACGGCATGGTCATGTTCAGCGTGCACATGGTGCAGCACATGGTGATCAGCATGCTGTCGCCGATCCTGCTGCTGCTGGGCGCCCCGGTGACGCTGGCGCTGCGCGCGCTGCCGCCGGCCGGCCGGGGCCGGACCGGGCCGCGTGAGCTGCTGCTGAAGCTGCTGCAGAGCCGGTACATGAAGATCATCACGCATCCGGTGTTCACGATTCCGCTGTTCATCGCGAGCCTGTACGCGCTGTATTTCACGCCGATCTTCGACTTCCTGATGGGCTCGAAGCCCGGCCACATCGGGATGATGGTGCACTTCCTCGCGGTCGGCCTGGTCTTCTTCTGGCCGATCATGGGCGTGGACCCGGGTCCGCACCGGCCCGGCTATCTGATGCGGATGCTGGAGCTGTTCGCCGGGATGCCGTTCCACGCGTTCTTCGGGATCGCGCTGATGATGGCGTCGACGCCGATGGTGAAGACGTACGAGAATCCGCCCGCCTCGCTCGGCATCGACGCGCTGAGCGACCAGAACTGGGCGGGCGGCATCGCGTGGGCGTTCAGCGAGATCCCCTCCGTGCTGGTGCTGATCGCGCTGGTCTTCCAGTGGTACAACTCCGAACAGCGTGCCGCCCGGCGCTCGGACCGGGCCGCGGACCGCGACGGTGACAAGGAGCTGGCGGCGTACAACGCCTATCTCGCGTCTTTGCAGGCGCGCGGACAGTAGCGCCGGGGGCGCATCCGGGGTGACCATGGGGACAACGGCCGCGCGGCCGACGAGGAGCGTGCGCGCATGTCCGGATCGACGAAGACCATGGGATACATGACCGTCGGGGCACTGGTCGCGGTGACCGCGTACACCGTGGCGCTGGGAAGCAGCGGCTGGCTCTGGTTCGGCTGGGTGGTGCTGGGCCTGTGCACCCTCGGCATGCTGGCCACCCAGGACACCTGACCGCCACGGGCGCCCACGAGGACACCTGACCGCCGCGGCGGGTGACCACGTCTGACGGGCCCGGAGACGGGTACGAGCCGGGAGACCGGTTCGCTACGGTCGCACGGTGGTGCCGGGGCTCTACGCTGTAGGGCCTCGGCACCATCATGACCTGGTAGTACGCAGTCCTGAGTCGGCCCGGCAGAGCGAGGTGCACCCGCAAGGTGTTTTATTACGTCCTGAAGTATGTCGTGCTGGGGCCCGTGCTGCGGCTGCTGTTCCGTCCCCGTATCGAGGGCCTGGAGAACATTCCTACGGGCGGCGCGGCGATCGTCGCGGGCAATCACCTCTCCTTCTCCGACCATTTCCTGATGCCGGCCATCATCAAGCGCCGGATCACCTTCCTGGCGAAAGCGGAGTACTTCACGGGCCCGGGGATCAAGGGCCGGCTCACGGCGGCCTTCTTCCGCAGCGCGGGCCAGATCCCGGTGGACCGGTCCGGCAAGGACGCGGGGCAGGCGGCCATCCGCGAGGGGCTCGGCGTCCTGAGCAAGGGCGAGCTGCTGGGGATCTATCCGGAGGGCACCCGCTCGCACGACGGCCGGCTCTACAAGGGCAAGGTCGGGGTCGCGGTGATGGCGATCACCGCGCAGGTTCCGGTGATCCCCTGTGCCATGGTCGGCACTTTCGAGATCCAGCCGCCCGGCCAGGTCGTGCCGAAGATCAAGCGGGTCGCGATCCGCTTCGGCGAACCGCTGGACTTCTCCCGCTACGCGGGCATGGAGAACCAGAAGGCCGCGATCCGGGCGGTGACGGACGAGATCATGTACGCGATCCTCGAACTCTCCGGCCAGGAGTACGTGGACGAGTACGCGGCCAAGGTGAAGGCGGCCGAGCAGGAGGCCGCGCCGCCGAGGAAGTTCCCGAAGCTGCGACGCTGAGCGCGAATACGCCACCGGCAGAGCGGCCTCGTCCGGATGGGCCCGCTCCCCCTAGCGTCGGCCGCATGAGCAACGGACACGCATGGGTGCTGGGAGCGACGGGCCAGATCGGGCGGGCCACCGTCCGCGCGCTGGCCGCCGACGGCTGGGAGGTCACGGCGGCCTCGCGCGGCGGGGGCCGGGACGAGAGCTGGGACGCCGGGGTACGGGCGGTGGCGCTCGACCGGGACGAGGAGGGGGCGCTGGAGAAGGCGCTGGGCGAGAGCTGTGACGTGCTGGTCGACATGGTGGCGTTCGACGGCGCGCACGCCCGGCAGCTGACCGGGCTGGCCGGCCGGATCGGCTCGGCGGTCGTGATCTCCAGCGGCGCGGTGTACGAGGACGAGCGGGGCCGCAGCTTCGACACCCAGGCCGAACCGGACGGCTTCCCGCGCTATCCGGTGCCGCTGCCGGAGAGCCGGCGCACGGTGGCCCCGGGGGACGCCACGTACGGCACGCGGAAGATCCTGCTGGAGCGGGAGCTGCTGGCGGCGGGCGAGGCGCTACCGGTGACGCTGCTGCGCGCGGGCGCGGTCCACGGCCCGTACTGCCGGACACCGCGCGAACTGTACTTCGTGAAGCGGCTGCTGGACGGGCGGCGGCGACGGGTGCTCGCGTACGGCGGGGAGAGCCGCTTCCACCCGGTGCATGTGTCCAACGCGGCGGAGCTGATCCGGCTGGCCGCCCACAGGCCGGGGTCGCGGGTGCTGAACGCGGCGGACCCGCAGGCGCCGACGGTCGCGGAGATCGCGTCGGCGATCGACGCGGTGCTGGGGCGGGAGACGGAGACGGTGCTGATCGACGGCCCGGTGCCCGAGGGGCATGTCGGCGAGACGCCGTGGAGCGGCGCGCATCCCGTGGTCTACGACATGACGGCCGCCGGGGAGCAGCTCGGCTACCGGCCGGTGATCGGGTACGCGGAGTCGCTGCCGGAGACGGTCGAGTGGCTCGCCGGGGAGCTGGCGGGGCGCGACTGGCGGGAGGCGTTCCCGAAGATGCTCAAGAGTTACGGCGAAGGGCTCTTCGACTACGCGGCGGAGGACGCCTGGCTGGCGGCGTACGACCGGGGCCGCCGCTGAGCGGGCCCCGGTCGTACGGCTCCTGAGTGCGTTACGGCTTCGGTGCGGCGTGCGGGGTGCACGTCACATCGTGCCGGTCGGTCTTCCCGGTGAGCAGGTAGGCGTCCACCCGATCGTTGACGCAGGGGTTGACCAGTCCGGTGACGCCGTGGGAGCCGGCGTCCTTCTCGGTGATGAGCCGGGAGCCCTTGAACCGCTTGTGCAGTTCGACCGCGCCCGCGTACGGGGTGGCGGCGTCGCGGGTGGACTGCACGATGAGGACGGGCGGCAGGCCCTTGCGGGTCTGCACGTCCAGCGGGGTCTGCGACTTCGCCGGCCAGGTGGCGCAGGGCAGGTTCATCCAGGCGTTGGCCCACGTCATGAACGGATACTTCGCGTGCAGCCGGGTGTTGTCCCGGTCCCAGGTGCGCCAGTCGGTGGGCCACTGGGCGTCGGCGCACTCGACGGCGTTGTAGACCGCGTTGCCGTTCTCGGCGGCGGCGTTGCCCGCGAGGTCGCTCATGTCGGGGGCCGCGGCGTCGATCAGGGCCTGGGTGTCACCGGCCCGGTAGGCGCTCCAGGTCTTGGCGGTGGGGGCCCAGGCGGAGTCGTAGTACGGCGCGCTCTGGAAGAAGCCGATGAGCTCGGCGGGGCCGAGGACGCCCCCGATGGGCTCCTTCTTGGCGGCGGCCCGCAGCTCCAGCCAGGCCTTCTCGACCTTCTGCGGGGTGTCGCCGATGCCGTAGACGGAGTCGTGCTTCGCCACCCACGCCTTCCAGTCGTCCCAGCGTGACTGGAAGGCGATGTCCTGGTTCAGGTTCGCCCGGTACCAGATGTTCTTCCGCGAGGGGTCGACCACGCTGTCGACGACCATGCGCCGTACGTGGGTCGGGAAGAGCGTGCCGTAGACGGCGCCCAGGTAGGTGCCGTAGGAGACGCCGATGAAGTTGAGCTTCTTCTCCCCGAGCGCGGCCCGGATGACGTCCAGGTCGCGTGCCGTGTTCGGCGTCGTCATATGCGGCAGCATCGCGCCGCTGCGCTCGCCGCACCCTTCGGCGTACTCGCGGGCCAGCTTGCGCTGGGCGCGCTTGTCGGCCTCGCTGTCGGGGACCGGGTCGGCCTTGGGCGCCTTGACGAACTCCTGCGGGTCCACGCAGGAGATCGGGGCCGAGCGGCCGACGCCTCGCGGGTCGAAGCCGACGAAGTCGTACGCCTTCGCGGTCTTCGTCCAGAGCGGGTTCTTGGTGGTGATCCGGGTCGGGAAGCGCAGTCCGGAACCGCCGGGGCCACCCGGGTTGTAGAGCAGGGCGCCCTGCCGCTCGCGCTTCGTGCCGGTGCTGACGTGCCGGTCGACGGCGATCTTGATCTTCTTGCCGTTCGGCTTCGCGTAGTCGAGCGGCACCGTCACCCGGCCGCATTGGATGGGGGCGGTCAGGCCCCAGTCCTCCGGGCAGTCCTTCCAGTCGATCCCGGCCTTCGCCGCCCGCTGCGCCGCTACGGCGACCCCGCGCGCCTCGGCGTCGCCCCGGCCGTGGTGACGGCCGTCGGCGCTCGCCGCGGGTGCGGCCATCGCCCCGGCTATGAGCGTGCCCGCGACGAGAGCCCCGGCCGAGCCGAGCACTGTCGTACGTCTCACGTGAATCCCCCTTCATCCGATCCGCCGCCGAGGGGGCGGCGTGGTCATCGGTACGTCGCGGGGATCCTTTCGTCTGTGGGGCGCCCGGGGCCAGGGCGTACACCTGTTTCTTTACCGAACCCATAACCGGTGAAGGAAGTTCGCTGAGCGGACTCAGCCGGCTCCGTCGCCGTGATCGGCCTTCAGTCCGTCCAGCAGCTCGCTCGTCGCGTCGTCCAGGATCCCGCGCAGCAGGCGGGCGTCGGCGGCCACCGCGGTCACCAGGACGGCGGGTCCGGCGAGCGGGGTGAGGGCGGCGGTGGGGCCGAGGAGGCGTGCGGGGAGCGGGGCGTCGTCGAAGGCCGGGTCGGCGAGGAGGAGTTGGCCTACGGCCCGGTGGCCGCCGAGGACGGCGGGGCCGTCCCAGCCTCCGGGGGCGCCGGGCCCGTAGGCCAGCTGCTGGTCCAGGAGCGGGCGGCCCGCGCGGTGGACGGTGAGCCGGGTGGTGAGTCCGCCGGTGGGCTCGCCGTGCCGGCCGAGGATCTGCTCCTCGCGCAGCAGCAGGCGGCCGGTGGCGGCGAGTCGGACCCGGGTGGTCTGGCGCAGGTCGCTGCCGTGGGCGGAGACGAGCTGTTCGGGCAGCCAGTGCAGGAGCGCCCGCTCCCCCACGGTGAGGTCCACGGTGTACGTGGAGGGCCCGCCGTCCGCCCGCGCCCCGGGCAGGGCGACGGTGGCCGCCGCCGCGTCCACGGTGAGGCGTGCGCCGTCGGCGACCTCCGCCTCGATCGCCAGGCGGTCGCCGTTCAGCGGGGCGCTCATCGCGCCGACCACGGTGACCCGGGCGTACGTGGCCCGAGGCGAGCGGGTGCGGCGCAGGGCGAGCGGGCCGTCGCTCTCCAGGACGGGCAGGGCGGTGCCGCCGCGCCCGTCGGGCTCGGCGCGCAGCCGGGCCCGCGCGCGGACGCTCACGCGGTCCAGGCGGCGAGCTGTGCGCGCACCCAGTCGGCGACCGGGCCGACGCCCTCAGCGGAGGTCAGCGAGGTGAAGGCGACCGGGAGTTCGCCGCGCTGCTTCTTGGCGTCCAGGGCCATCCGCTCCAGGTCGGAGCCGACGTACGGGGCGAGGTCCGTCTTGTTGATGACCAGGAGGTCGGCGGTGGTGACGCCGGGGCCGCCCTTGCGCGGGATGTCGTCGCCGCCCGCGACGTCGATGACGAAGATCTGCGCGTCGACCAGGCCCTTGGAGAAGGTGGCGGTGAGGTTGTCGCCGCCGGACTCGACGAGGATCAGGTCGAGCGGGCCGACCGCGTCCTCCAGGTCCTCGACCGCTTCGAGGTTGGCGGAGATGTCGTCGCGGATCGCGGTGTGCGGGCAGGCGCCGGTCTCGACGGCCTGGATCCGCTCGGGCGGCAGGACGGCGTTGTTCAGGAGGAAGTCGGCGTCCTCGCGGGTGTAGATGTCGTTGGTGACGACGGCGATGGAGATCCGGTCGCGCAGTTCGCGGCAGAGGGCGGCGACGGTGGCCGTCTTGCCGGAGCCGACGGGTCCGCCGAGGCCGATGCGCAGGGCGCGCCGGGTGCCGTCGGGGCGGGTGGCGTCGGCGCTGACGGCGGCGGGGCCGTCGTGGGTGTGGCCGAGGTGCATGGGGGCTCCCTGTGATGGTCGAGCGGGTGACTACGAGGCTGTGGTGATCGGGCGGGTGGTTACGAGGCGAAGAGGCGGACCGGCCAGGCGGCGTGCGCCTCGGCGGTGATGTCGAGGAGTGGGGCGGAGGCGGCGGGCAGGGCGTCGATGCCCTGCCGGGCTGCCTCGGCGGCCTGTTCGGCGACCCGGTCCAGCTCGGGGGCGAGCCGGGCCAGGACGGCGGTGGCGTGGAAGGGGTCGAGGGAGAGGAGGCGGACGACGGCGGTGGCGGGGCCGCTGACGGTCTCGTACGCGACACAGTGCGCGGCGTCCACGGGGCCCAGGCCCGCCGCCCGCGCGGTGAGGCCGAGGACGACGGGCTGGTGGGCGCCGCGCGGCCGGGCCAGGGCGAGCGCGTCCAGTTCGGGGCTCGGCCAGGTGGCGCGGGCGGCCCGCATCATCTGGCGGCCCAGCTTGCGGGCGGTGGTCCGCAAGGCCGGCGAGGGCGTACGGGCGTCGGCGGCCTCGTCCAGGGCGAGCGGGTCGAGGCCGTGGGCCGCCGCCGCGGCGAGGGCGGCG
>NZ_JAAGMH010000061.1:0-6809 GCF_010548505.1 Streptomyces sp. SID14515
CGGGCCACCGGCTGCGCGCGGTGCTGCTGCGGTACGCCGACGGACGGACGGCGCAGACGGCCGCGGGCCCCGACCTCGTCCTGACCGCCGCCGCCTCCGCGCTGGACGCCCGTTCGCTGCGGCTCGTCGCCCGGGTGCTGCGCGGCGGACTCGCGGCGGACGCGGTGACGCCGCTGGACGGGCCGCTCGCCCCGGACCTGCGCCTGGACGAGGAAACCCGGCGGCTCGCCTCGGCGCTCGCGGTCACCGTCGGCCGGTACACGGGCGCGGCCTCGGTGCGCGTCGCCGTCCCCGTACCGGCCCTGAACCGGCCGCCGTACGCGCTGGGGGCGCTCGACGGGTACGCGGTGTTCGCGGCGGACCTGTCGCCCGGCCGTACGGTCGCGGAGCTGCTGGCCACCGAGCCGGTCGCCCCGGCCGAGAAGGAAGAGCCACCCGCGCTGGAGCTGACGGCAGGCACCGGGGCCGGGCCCGCCACCCTGCCGACCGCCCCGGACGCCCTCCCCGTACCGGCGCATCAAGTGGAGCGGATACGGCGGCAGTTGCAGGACAGTCCGCCCAACACGCCTCTCTGCCACCTGGATCCGCTCACCGAGGCCGAGTCGGCGGAACAACTGGCCCTGGGGGCGACGCCGAAGGCCCCGGCCCCCCGCCGCATCGACGACGCCTTCGCCGCCCAGGTCGCCGCCCGCCCGGACGCCCCCGCGCTCACCGTCGGCGCCGCCACCCTCTCGTACGCCGAACTCGACGCTCGGGCCGAGGTGTTGGCGGACGGGCTGTACGCCCACGGGGTGCGCCCCGGCGATCTCGTCGGCCTCTGCCTGCCGCGCTCGACGGACCTGGTGGCGGCGATGCTCGCCGTGCTCAAGGCGGGCGCGGTCCACGTACCGCTCGATCCGGAGCATCCGGCGGAACGGCGGGAGCGCACCGCGCGGGACGCGGGGGTCCGGCTGACGGTCGAGGATCCGGCCCGCCTCATCGGCCACCCGCCCCGCCCCGCCGCGCCACGGCAGGCGGCCGAGGCCCCCGCCTACGTCATCCACACCTCGGGCTCGACCGGCCGCCCCAAAGGGGTCCTCGTGCCGCACGCCAATGTCACGGCCCTGGTCGACGCCGTCCACGACGACTTCGGCCTCTCGCCCGACGACACCTGGACGTGCTTCCACTCGGCGGCGTTCGACTTCTCGGTGTGGGAGATCTGGGGCGCGCTGCTGACAGGCGGCCGGCTGGTGGTCGTGGACCACTGGACCACACGCTCGCCGGAGGACTTCCACGCCCTGCTGGTACGGGAGCGGGTGAGCGTGCTGAGCCAGACCCCCTCCGCGTTCACGCAGCTCGCGGCGGCCGACCGGACGGGCGGCGGGCTGACCGCGCTGCGGCTGGTGGTGCTGGGCGGCGAACCCCTGGACGCCCGCCCGCTGCTGGACTGGTTCGACCGGCACCCGGAGGACCGCTGCCGGCTGGTCAACATGTACGGGATCACCGAGACCACCGTCCATGTCACGGCGGCCACCGTGACCCGCCGCGAGGCGCTCGCCGGGTCCCGGTCGGTGGGGCGGGCCCTGCCCGGCTGGTCGGTCCGGGTGCTGGACGCGTACGGGCGGCCGGTGCCGCCGGGGGTGCCCGGGGAGATCCATGTGGGCGGGGCGGGGGTGGTGCTCGGTTATCTGAACCGGCCCGCCCTGACCGCCGAACGCTTCGTCCCGGACCTCCTGGACCCGGCGGGGCGGCGGCTCTACCGCAGCGGCGACCTGGGGCGGCTGCTGCCCGACGGGACGCTGGAGCACCTGGGCCGGATCGATGACCAGGTGAAGGTGCGGGGCTTCCGGATCGAGCCGGGCGAGATCCGGCACGTGCTGCTGGAGGACCCGGCGGTGTCGGCGGCGGCGGTCACCGTGACCGGCGGCGAGGGCGGGGACGCGGCGGCGGTGCGGATCGACGCGTACGCGGTCCCGGCCCCGGGGGCGGGCGAGGACCCCGGCCCCGTACGGGAGCGGGCGGCGCGGCTGCTGCCCGCGCACATGGTGCCCGCGACGGTGACGTTCCTGCCGGCCCTCCCCCTCACCGCGAACGGAAAGCTGGACCCGGCCCGGCTGCCCGCGCCCGGAACCCGCCGGCCCCCGGGACCGGCCGCGGCGGCGGCGCGCGAAGCGTCCCGCGAGGCCGGTCCGGCCGCCGCTCTCGCCGCCATCTGGCGTGATGTGCTCGGCGTCGAGGCGGTCGGCCCTGACGACGACTTCTGGGACCTGGGCGGCAATTCGCTGTACGCGATCCGCATCGGCACGCTCGCCCGGGAGCGTGGGCTGCCCGAGGTTCCGCTGCGTCAGCTGTATCTGACGCCTACGCTGGGGGCGCTGTCCGAGGCACTGGCCCTGGAGACGTGACGAGGGGGCGACCGGGGTTCACCGCGGTCGCCCCCTCGCACACCGTGCTTACGCGAAGCGCTGGTTGGCGCCGCCGTCGCACGTCTGGAGCCTGAGCGGGTCCTTGGCCCCCGCCAGCGTCAGGCACAGTCCGGTCGCGGCGGCCGGGCGGATGGTGCCCGCCTGCCGGACGAACTTCTGGTTGGCCGCGCCCGAGCAGTCCCACACGATGAGCGTGGCGCCCGGGTTGTACTTGGCGCCGGACACGTCCAGGCAGCGGTCGTGGCTGAGCGCGGTGCGGGCGGTCTGCGTACCGGCGTCGTACCACCAGTTCTGGTTGCGTCCGCCGTGGCAGTCCCAGCCGCCGATGGCCGTGCCGTTACGGGTGACCGAGGCGGGCACGTCCACACAGGAGCCGGTCGCCTCGTTCTTCAGCGGGGTGAACAGGTCGTCCCAGGCCGTTCCCGTCAGCACCGGGTTCCCCGTGCTCGCCGGGTCGGCGCAGCTCGCCTCGCGCAGCCCGGAGTCGTACAGCTGGGTGAGGCAGGAGGCGAAGGCCCGGTGGCCGGCCGCGTTGGGGTGGAAGGACTGCCGGACGGAGTTCTCGTCGGGCAGGCCGGGCTTGCTCAGGTCGATGTAGAGGCCGCGGGCCCAGGCGCTCTCGGTGCAGACCTCGTGGCCGTGGAAGAGCCGCGAGTTGTCGAGGTAGGTGGCCCCGGTGGCGGTGGCGGCCTTGCGCATGCCGACCTGGAAGGCGGGCACGGCGGTGTTGCGGCCCCAGACGGTGTCGGAGTCGTAGCCGAGTCCGCCGCAGATCAGCTTGCCCGGGAACTTCGGGTTGTCGTAGAAGTCCGGGCCGATCGGGCTCGGGTAGCCCATCAGGACGAGCTTGTAGTCGTCGTTCGCGTATCCGGCGTCCGTCATGACGGTGCGCAGGTCGCGGACGGTCTGCTCGACCTTGGGGACCAGCGCGTCGACCCGGGCCTGCCAGCCGCCCGCGTACTTCGGCTCGCAGGGGCCCTGGAGGCTGATGTAGCGGACCACGCAGTCGGTCATGACCGGGCCGAACTGGAGGTCGTCGTTGGCCCCGGCGACCAGGACGATCATCTTGATCCGGGTGTTGCGGGCCTTGATCGCGAGGCTGTCGCTCTGCACGAGCTCGTCGGCGTACTGCTTGTTTCCGCCGATTTTGATGTTCCCGGTATAGGCGCCGGAGCACGAGACGTTGTACGTGACGTCCGCCGCGATGCCCGTGCGGTGGATGGCGGCGTCCGGTGAGCGGTGGCACCAGTTGTCCGGCCCGTTGGTGCCGGGGTCGTAGGTGCCGACGCCCTCGCCGGAGATCTCGCTGTCGCCGAGCGAGATCAGCCCGGTCTTGCGGTCGCCGAGCGGCCGCTCGGCGGGGCTCCCGTACAGCTGGGTGGCCTCGGCGGCCCGGACGGCTTCCAGTGCGGGCGGGAGAGGGGTGGATGCGATAGAGCTGGTACCCGACTCCGTCGCGCCCGCGGGTCCGGCGGCGGCCATTGTGCCGACGGCTGCCGCGAGAGCGACGGCGCCGGCGACCGTACAGCGGAGCAGGCGAAGGCTTCGGAGCCCTCGAAGTCTGGTGCTGGTGCGCCTCATTGCGCCTCCCGGTAAGTGGTTACCCCCGGTATTTACTGGCCGGTAGGCGACTTGGGAATACGTAGAACAAGACAAGTGCTCATCTTTTTCAGGAGGTTTAAACACCATGGGCGACACATCAGATGCCACGTCGGGCGGCGGCGAGTTCCGGATCGAGCACGACTCGATGGGTGAGGTGCGGGTGCCCGCGCACGCCAAGTGGCGCGCGCAGACCCAGCGGGCGGTGGAGAACTTCCCCGTCAGCGGGCAGCGGCTGGAGCGCGCGCACATCGAGGCGCTGGCCCGGATCAAGGGCGCGGCCGCCAAGGTCAACGCCGAGCTGAAGGTGCTCGATCCGGACATCGCCGCCGCGATCCAGGAGGCCGCCGCCGAGGTGGCGTCGGGCCGCTGGGACGAGCACTTCCCGGTCGACGTGTTCCAGACGGGTTCCGGCACCTCGTCGAACATGAACACCAACGAGGTGATCGCCACCCTCGCCACCGAGCGCCTCGGCCGCGAGGTCCACCCCAACGACCATGTGAACGCCTCCCAGTCCTCCAACGACGTCTTCCCGTCCTCCATCCACATCGCGGCCACCGCCGCCGTCACCGCCGACCTGATCCCCGCCCTGGACCACCTGGCGGAATCCCTGGGGCGGAAATCAGCCGAATTCGCGGAGGTCGTGAAGTCCGGCCGTACGCATCTGATGGACGCCACCCCGGTCACCCTCGGCCAGGAGTTCGGCGGCTACGCGGCGCAGATCCGCTACGGCGTGGAGCGGCTGCGCGCCTCGCTGCCCCGGCTCGCCGAACTGCCCCTGGGCGGTACGGCGGTGGGCACCGGCATCAACACCCCGCCCGGCTTCTCCGCGGCCGTGATCGCGGAGGTCGCGGAGGCCACCGGGCTGCCGCTGACCGAGGCCCGCGACCACTTCGAGGCGCAGGGCGCACGGGACGGTCTGGTGGAGACTTCCGGCCAGTTGCGGACCATCGCCGTCTCGCTGACCAAGATCTCCAACGATCTGCGGTGGATGGCCTCGGGCCCGCGCACCGGTCTCGCCGAGATCGCGCTGCCCGACCTCCAGCCCGGCTCGTCGATCATGCCGGGCAAGGTCAACCCGGTGATCCCCGAGGCGGTCCTGATGGTCGCGGCCCAGGTCACCGGCAACGACGCGACGGTCGCCACGGCCGGCGCGGCGGGCAACTTCGAGCTGAACGTGATGCTCCCGGTCATCGCGAAGAACCTGCTGGAGTCCGTGCGGCTGCTGGCCAACGCCTCCCGGCTGCTCGCGGACCGCACGGTCGACGGCATCACCGCCGACGTGGAGCGGGCCCGCGCCTACGCCGAGTCCTCGCCGTCCGTGGTGACCCCGCTCAACAAGTACATCGGCTACGAGGAGGCGGCGAAGGTCGCCAAGAAGTCGCTGAAGGACGGCGCCACGATCCGCGAGACGGTCCTGGCCTCGGGCTATGTGGAGCGCGGCGATCTGACGCTGGAGCAGCTCGACGAGGCGCTGGACGTACTGCGGATGACGCGTCCGTGAACGTCGGGCGGGGCGCCTGCTGAGATCCGGGTGATCTGAGTCGCAGCGGGCCGGTGGGAGCGCTCCGTAAGATCTCTCCATGACAGGTACGGGAGAGCACGCACGCTGGGCGCCGGGGGATCAGATCCTCTGGCGCTACCGCGACAACGGCCGGGCCCACCGGACGGCCGGCGCCCCGCCCGTGCACATCTGCCGTCCGGTGACCGTCGTCCAGGACACCGACGAGCTGCTCGCCGTCTGGATGGCGCCCGGCACCGAATGCGTGCGGCCGGTGCTGGCCGACGGCACCCAGGTGCACGCCGAGCCGCTGGCCACCCGCTACACCGCGCCGCGCACCACGGCCCGCTCGACGTGGTTCGGCTCCGGGGTGCTGAAGCTGGCCCGGCCGGGCGACCCGTGGTCGGTGTGGCTGTTCTGGGACCGGGGCTGGATGTTCCGCAACTGGTACGTGAACCTGGAGGAGCCCCGCACCCGGTGGTCCGGAGGGGTGGATTCCGAGGATCACTTTCTCGACATCTCCGTGAACCCCGACCGGAGCTGGAAATGGCTCGACGAGGACGAGTTCGCGCAGGCGCAGCACGTCGGTCTGATGGACCGGAGGACCGCGCGGCGGGTCCGGCAGGCGGGCCTGGCGGCGGTCGAGGTGATCACCGGTTGGGGGCCGCCGTTCCGGGACGGCTGGGAGCACTGGCGGCCCGATCCGCGGTGGCAGGTGCCGCCGCTGCCGGATGACTGGGACCGCACCCCTGCCCGTATGCCGTCGTGAGACCCTGGAGAGACCCCTCGGGCGGTCCGGTCGGCAGGTCCGGTCGCACGGCGGGCTGATCGCCGCAACCAGCGGGCACCACACCGGAACTGACCACAAGTCATCACACCGGTCGTGCGGAGCGACGGGCCACGGACCCGGCCGTTCCGCTCGGTCGCGGGAGCCACTACGAGGGGGTGGAGACGTGCACGCTGTCCGCTGCCCGCTCACCGCGTCCGCCGCCGGAGGGATCGCCTGTCGGCCATCTCCGCGGCGCTCGGTTTCGGCCCCTTCATCGGGGGCATCCGGTGACAGCCGTTGTTCTTCCCGCGCTTGCCGGGGCACAGTAGCGCCCCAACACGAGGTGACTGCCTCATACAACCGGCCCGGACGGACGGAATCCCACGCGTGACGGAGCACCCCACCTCCCACGAAGGCCGGCAGCCGCTGGCGGCCCGGCAGCAGGAGCGCACCCGGCCCCGGCAGCAGGACGCCGCGGCCGCGGCCGCCGCTGCCGGGGTACCGGCTCCGGCCGCCGCGCCGAACCCGGGTCCAG
>NZ_JAAGMH010000068.1:0-9247 GCF_010548505.1 Streptomyces sp. SID14515
CCCCGAGCGCCGCCCCGCCGATGCCCGCGGCCCCGCCGCCCGGTGCCGGACGGCCCTCGGCCCCCACGAACGACCGGCGCCCGCCGGCCTCGCCCGGCCCGCTGCCGGACGCCCGGACGCGACGCTGGATCGAGATCAACGGCACCCGCCATCAGATTTCCCGCCCGACGTTGGTGATGGGACGATCCACCGACGCCGACGTGCGGATCGACGACCCCGGCGTATCGCGCCGGCACTGTGAGATCCGGACCGGAACGCCCTCGACGATCCAGGATCTCGGGTCTACCAACGGCATCGTGGTAGACGGGCAGCACACCACCCGCGCTACGCTCCGCGACGGCTCGCGGATCGTCGTGGGCAGCACCACCATCGTTTACCGGCAAGCCGAAGGGTGAAGCGGGGGCAATGTCAGAGCTGACCCTGACGGTCATGCGGCTAGGTTTCCTGGCTGTTCTGTGGCTGTTCGTCATCGTGGCCGTACAGGTCATCCGCAGCGACCTGTTCGGAACGCGCGTCACGCAGCGCGGCTCACGCCGCACTGCCGCCGACCCGCGCCCGCAGCAGGGCCGCCAACAACAACAAGCGGCGCCGCCCCAGCAGCGCCAGCAGTCCGGCCGGCAGCGCCGCGGGGCGCCCACGAAGCTGGTCGTGTCCGAGGGCACGCTCACGGGCACCACGGTCGCGCTCCAGGGCCAGACCATCACCCTGGGCCGGGCCCACGATTCAACGATCGTGCTGGACGACGACTACGCGTCCAGCAGGCATGCCAGGATCTACCCGGACCGTGACGGCCAGTGGATCGTCGAGGATCTCGGGTCCACCAACGGCACGTATCTGGAACGGACCCGGCTCACCACCCCGACACCAGTTCCGCTGGGCGCGCCGATCCGTATCGGCAAGACCGTCATCGAGCTGCGGAAGTAGTACGACAATGAGCGAGCGGAGCGAGCGAGCCGCGGCGGTCCCGACGGCGGACGCTGCCCGGTTCCCGACCGGAGGGTGGGCAGTGTGGCTCGAGACAGGCTGTACCCCGAGCCGACGGGCGAGGTGCGCATGAGTCTGTCGCTGCGCTTCGCCGCCGGGTCGCACAAGGGCATGATCCGGGAGGGCAACGAGGACTCCGGCTACGCCGGTCCCCGGCTGCTCGCCATCGCCGACGGCATGGGCGGTCAGGCGGCCGGTGAGGTCGCCAGCTCCGAGGTGATCTCCACGCTCGTCCCGCTCGACGACGACGTACCGGGATCCGATCTCCTGACCTCGCTCGGCACCGCCGTGCAGCAGGCGAACGACCAGCTGCGCGTCATGGTCGAGGAGGACCCCCAGCTGGAGGGCATGGGCACCACGCTCACCGCCCTGCTCTGGACCGGTCAGCGCCTCGGCCTGGTGCACGTCGGCGACTCCCGCGCGTATCTGCTGCGCGACGGCGTCCTGACGCAGATCACCCAGGACCACACCTGGGTGCAGCGCCTCGTCGACGAGGGCCGGATCACCGAGGAAGAGGCCACCACCCACCCGCAGCGCTCCCTGCTGATGCGGGCGCTGGGCAGCGGCGACCATGTCGAGCCGGACCTCTCCATCCGCGAGGTCCGCGCCGGCGACCGCTATCTGATCTGCTCCGACGGCCTCTCCGGCGTGGTCTCGCACCAGACGATGGAGGAGACCCTCGCCAGCTACCAGGGCCCGCAGGAGACCATCCAGGAGCTGATCCAGCTCGCTCTGCGCGGCGGCGGCCCCGACAACATCACCTGCATCGTGGCCGACGTCCTGGACGTCGACAGCAACGACACCCTGGCCGGTCAGCTCAACGACACCCCGGTCGTCGTCGGCGCGGTCGCGGAGAACCAGGCCCAGCTGGGCGACGGCGGGGCCATGCAGACGCCCGCCGGCCGCGCGGCCGGTCTCGGCCGCCCCGTGCCCCCGCCCGCCGGCGGCTTCGGCCCGCCCGGCAGCGGCGACGTCGGCTACGGCGGCATGCCGGACGGCTCCTACGACGCCTATACGGACGACGACTTCGTCAAACCGCGCGGCGGTCGTAAATGGCTGAAGCGTTCCGTCTACATCGTGCTCGCGCTGGCCGTGATCGGCGGCGGTCTGTACGGCGGCTACCGCTGGACGCAGACGCAGTACTACGTCGGCGCGAAGGACGAGAACGTCGCGCTGTTCCAGGGCATCAGCCAGGACCTCGCCTGGGTCTCGCTCTCGAAGGTCGAGAAGAACCACCCCGAGATCGAGCTCAAGTACCTGCCGCCGTACCAGCGCAAGCAGGTCGAGTCGACCATCGCCGAGGGCAACATCACCGACGCCCGCAAGAAGGTCGCCGAGCTCGCCGCCCAGGCCTCCGCCTGCAAGAAGGACGCGCAGCGCCGCGCGGCCGACGCCGAGAACCGGGCCCGTACGGGCGAGGGCGAGGCCGGCGGCACCGCCGGAGCCCCCGCCACCAGGACTTCCGCCACGTCCTCCGCCAAGGGGACCAAGTCGACCACCGCTCCCACTCCCGGCCCCAGCCTCTCGGAGGAAGAGAAGAAGCTGGTCCCGCAGTGCGGTAAGCAGTAAGCCGTAGGGGGCCTTCAGCACCATGAGCGTTGTCACCAATACGACCACCATCGGCGCGATCGACGCACCGAGCCGCCGTAACACCGAGCTGGCGCTCGTCGTCTTCGCCGTCGCCATCTCGGTGTTCGCCTACGCCAACGTGGGCCTCGCGCTCAACGGCGAGCTGCCCTCGGGGATGCTCGGCTACGGGGCGGGGCTCGCGCTGCTCGGTGGCGTCGCCCACCTCGTGGTGCGCAGGTTCGCCAAGTACTCCGACCCGCTGCTGCTGCCGCTGGCGACCCTGCTGAACGGCCTGGGCCTGGCGCTGATCTGGCGGCTGGACCAGTCGGAGCGGCTGCTCAACCTCAAGAGCTTCGCACCAGCGGCGTCCAAGCAGCTGATCTTCTCGGCGCTGGGCGTGGCCCTCTTCGTGGGCGTACTGGTCCTGCTCAAGGACCACCGCATCCTCCAGCGCTACACCTACATCTCCATGGTGGTGGCGCTGATCCTGCTGATCCTGCCGATGTTCTTCCCCGCCCAGTTCGGCGCGAAGATCTGGATCACCATTCCGGGAATCGGCTCGATCCAGCCCGGTGAGTTCGCGAAGATCGTCATCGCGGTGTTCTTCTCCGGCTATCTGATGGTCAAGCGCGACGCCCTGGCCCTGGCCAGCCGCCGCTTCATGGGGATGTACCTGCCTCGCGGCCGGGACCTCGGACCGATCCTGGCCATCTGGGCGATGTCGATCCTGATCCTCGTCTTCGAGACCGACCTCGGCACCTCGCTCCTCTTCTTCGGCATGTTCGTCGTCATGCTGTACGTGGCGACCGAGCGCACCAGCTGGATCGTCTTCGGCCTGGTCATGTCGGCCGTGGGCGCCGTCGGTGTGGCCTCCTTCGAACCGCACGTGCAGGACCGTGTCACCGCCTGGCTCGACCCCTTCGCCGGCTGGGGTACGCATGCCGCCAGTGAGCAGATGGCCCAGGTGCTGATGTCCTTCGGCTCCGGCGGCACGCTCGGGACCGGCCTCGGCCAGGGCAACTCCGACCTCATCCTCTTCGCGGCCAACACCGACTTCATCCTCGCCACCGTGGGCGAGGAGCTGGGGCTCGCCGGAGTGATGGCGTTCCTCCTGCTGTACGGACTGATCGTCGAGCGCGGTGTGCGCACCGCCCTGGCCGCCCGCGACCCCTTCGGGAAGCTGCTGGCCATCGGGCTCTCCGGGGCCTTCGCCATCCAGGTCTTCGTGGTCGCCGGCGGTGTCATGGGCCTCATCCCGCTCACCGGTATGACGATGCCGTTCCTGGCGGCCGGTGGTTCGTCCGTCATCGCCAACTGGGCGCTGATCGGCATCCTGATCCGGATCAGCGACACCGCGCGCCGTCCTGCCCCGGCGCCCGCTCCGTCGACCGACGCCGAGATGACGCAGGTGGTCCGCCCGTGAACAAGCCCCTGCGCCGCGTCGCGATCTTCTGCGGCATCCTCATGCTCGCCCTGCTCGTCCGGGACAACTGGATCCAGTACGTCCGCGCCGACGAGCTGACCAACCGCGACGAGAACCGCCGTATCCGCATCGAGCGTTACGCCCACGAGCGCGGCGACATCATCGTGGACGGCAAGGCGGTCACCGGGTCCGTCGAGACCGACGGCAGCGACTTCAAGTACAAGCGCGTCTGGAAGGACGGGCCCCTCTGGTCGCCCGTGACCGGGTACTCCTCGCAGGCCTTCGACTCCTCGCAGCTGGAGAACCTCGAGGACGGCATCCTCACCGGCAACGACGACCAGCTGTTCTTCAACCGCACCCTCTCCATGTTCACCGGGGACAAGAAGCAGGGTGGCAACGTCGTCACCACCCTGAGCAGCGACGCCCAGAAGGCCGCCTTCAAGGGGCTCGGCGACAAGAAGGGCGCGGTCGTCGCCCTCGACCCGAAGAGCGGCGCCATCCTGGCGCTGGCGAGCACCCCCTCGTACGACCCCTCGGTCTTCGCGGGCAACTCCGACAAGGACGCCAAGGCGCGGCAGAAGCTCCTGCAGGACAAGGACAAGCCGATGCTCAACCGGGCATTGCGCGAGACCTATCCGCCGGGCTCCACGTTCAAGGTCGTCACCGCCGCGGCCGCCCTGGAGAACGGGCTCTACGACGACATCGACGCCAAGACCGAGTCGCCGTTGCCGTGGACGCTTCCGCAGTCCACCACGCCGCTCAGCAACGAGGGCAACATCCCCTGCGAGGACGCCTCGCTGCGGGAGGCCCTGCGCTGGTCGTGCAACACCGTCTTCGGCAAGATGAGCGACGACCTCGGCAACAAGAAGATGATCGAGCAGACGGACAAGTTCGGCTTCAACAAGGAAGTCTTCACGCCCGTCCGCGCCGACGCGAGCATCTACCCCGAGGACAACAGGCCGCAGAACGCGATGGCCGGCATCGGTCAGGCGTCCAACCGGACCACCCCGCTCCAGATGGCCATGGTGGCCTCGGCGATCGCCAACGACGGCAAGCTGATGGAGCCGTACATGGTCGCCCAGCGCCAGGCTCCCGACCTGGACCCCGTCTACACGCACGAGCCCAAGGAGCTCAGCCGCGCGCTCTCCGGCGAGAACGCCCAGAAGGTCCAGCAGATGATGGAGACCGTCGTCAAGGACGGCACGGGAACCAACGCACAGATCCCCGGCGTCACAGTGGGCGGCAAGACCGGTACCGCACAGCACGGTCTGAACAACAGCGAGAAGCCGTACGCCTGGTTCATCTCGTACGCGAAGACCGACAACGGCTCCCCGGTCGCCGTCGCCGTCGTGGTCGAGGACGGCAACGCCAACCGGGACGACATCTCCGGTGGCGGGCTGGCCGCCCCCATCGCGCGCGATGTGATGAAGGCGGTCATCGACGCCAAGAAGTGAGACCTGTCACGGCGGCCGCCCGTCATACCGGACATCGGATACCGGTCGGATATCGGCTGACGGGTGCGGGCTGATCACGTCACCCGTGCCCGGTAGCGTATGCGCGAACAGCGCACCGCCGCGGACCACACACGGGTGCGGTCGGGACTGACGGAGAGGGCTGGAACAGTTATGGAAGAGCCGCGTCGCCTCGGCGGCCGGTACGAGCTGGGCTCGGTGCTCGGCCGTGGTGGCATGGCCGAGGTATACCTCGCGCACGACACCCGGCTCGGCCGCACCGTAGCGGTGAAGACGCTCCGGGCCGATCTGGCCCGTGACCCGTCGTTCCAGGCCCGGTTCCGCCGTGAGGCCCAGTCGGCCGCCTCGCTCAACCACCCCGCGATCGTCGCCGTGTACGACACCGGCGAGGACTACGTCGACGGGGTCTCCATCCCGTACATCGTGATGGAGTACGTCGACGGGTCGACGCTGAGGGAACTGCTGCACTCCGGTCGCAGGCTGCTCCCCGAGCGCACGCTGGAGATGACGGTCGGCATCCTCCAGGCCCTGGAGTACTCGCACCGCGCCCAGATCGTCCACCGCGACATCAAACCGGCGAACGTCATGCTGACGCGCACCGGCCAGGTCAAGGTCATGGACTTCGGCATCGCCCGCGCCATGGGCGACTCCGGGATGACGATGACGCAGACCGCCGCGGTCATCGGCACCGCCCAGTACCTCTCCCCGGAGCAGGCCAAGGGCGAGCAGGTCGACGCGCGCTCCGACCTGTACTCCACCGGCTGTCTGCTGTACGAGCTGCTCGCCGTGCGACCCCCGTTCGTCGGGGACTCGCCCGTGGCGGTGGCCTACCAGCACGTCCGGGAGGAGCCGCAGCCGCCGAGCAACTTCGACCCCGAGATCACGCCCGAGATGGACGCGATCGTGTTGAAGGCGCTCACCAAGGACCCGGACTACCGCTACCAGTCCGCCGACGAGATGCGGGCCGACATCGAGGCCTGCCTCGACGGCCAGCCGGTCGCGGCCACGGCGGCGATGGGCGCCGCGGGGTACGGGGGCTACGACGGCTACAACAGCGACCAGCCCACCACCGCCCTGCGCCCGACCGATCCGAACAACGCCCAGACCTCGATGCTGCCCCCGGTCAACCCGGACGACGGCGGCTACGGCTACGACGACCGCGCGGGCCGTCGGCGCCAGCAGAAGAAGAGCAACACCTCGACGATCCTGCTCGTCGTCGCGGGCATCCTGGTGCTGGTCGGCGCGATCCTGATCGGCCGGGTGATCTTCACCCCGACCAATGACGACGGCCAGATCAAGGCCCCGAACCTGGTGGGCTCCACGCTCGAGAAGGCGGAGGGTCTGGCGTCCAACGCCGGTGTCACCGTGAAGGTCGGCGCCGAGGAGCCGTGCGAGGACCAGGAGAAGGGCGAGATCTGCACACAGGATCCGACGGCCGACGCGATGATGGACAAGGACGGCACCGTCACGGTCGTCGTCTCCACCGGAGCGCCGAAGACCGAGGTCCCCAACGTCCTGGAGAAGTCCGAGGACGGCGCCCGCCAGGTCCTGGAGGACAAGGGCTTCACGGTCAACGTCACCACGGAGGAGTCCGAGGCGACCGAGGGCACCGTGATCAAGCAGGACCCCAAGGGCGGCGCGAAGGCCGAGGAGGGGGCCGAGATCACCATCACCGTGGCCGCGCAGGCGACCGACCCGATGCCCGACGTGCGCACCCGTCAGTACGACGCCGCCGTGGCCCAGCTCAACCAGCTCGGCTTCACCAACGTCTCGCGGACCGACGTGGACTCGGACAAGCCGGCCGGAGAGGTCATCGAGCAGACCCCCGCGGGCCCGAGCAAGCAGGCCAAGGACGTGCAGATCGTCCTGAAGGTCTCCAAGGGCCCGGCGCAGCCGGAGCAGGTCCAGATCCCCGGTGACATCGCCGGCAAGTCGTACCAGGACGCGAAGGGCCAGCTCGAAGGGCTCGGCTTCGTGGTCCAGCTCGCCCCGGGCTCGGTCGACAAGCCGGACGCCAAGGTGATCACCAGCAACCCGGCGCCGAACACCCAGGCGGACAAGGGCAGCACCGTGATGCTCGTGACGATCGAGAGCGGCGGGGGCGGCCTCTTCGGGGGCCCGGGCGGCTGAGCGCCCGCGCACCCCGCGGCGTACGGCGAAGGGCCCCGGTCACCACGATGGTGACCGGGGCCCTTCCCGTGTGCCCGGGCGTCCGCGGGCGCTCAGCGCAGTTCGATCAGCGCAGCTCGACCGGCTGGGTGCGGTCCTTGTCGACCTTCTCCGTACGCTCCAGCTCGCCCCACACGATGTACCGGTACTTCGAGGTGTAGACCGGGGTGCAGGTCGTCAGCGTGATGTAGCGGCCGGGCTTCTTGACGCCCGACTCCTCCGGGACCGGCTGGATCACGTCGACGTTGAACTTCGAGGTCTCGGGGAGCGTCTTGTAGACCTTGTAGACGTACCAGGTGTCCTTGGTCTCGAAGACGACCGGATCGCCGTTCTTCAGCTTGTGGATGTTGTGGAACTTCGCGCCGTGCCCGTCGCGGTGCGCGGCCAGCGTGAAGTTGCCCTCGTCGTCCCAGGGGAGGGCCGACTCGACGGGGTCGGTGTAGTAGCCCGCGATGCCGTTGTTGAGGGTCTTGGGGTCGGTGCCCTTCTTGACCAGCACCTCGCCGTTCTTCATCGCGGGCACGTGCAGGAAGCCGATGCCGTCCTTGGTGTCCAGGGCGCCCGGACCGTCCGCCCACTTGCTGCGGACCGTGTCGCCCTGCTTGTCGGCCTCGCGGTCGGCGAGCACGTTGGTCCACCACAGGGAGTACGCGACGAACAGCGCGAGCACCAGGCCCGCGGTGATCAGCAGTTCGCCGAAGACGCTGACGGCCGTCGCGACGGGGTGACGGCCGCGCCTGCGCGCCTTCGGCGGGGACGCGGACGTGTCGGTCCGCTCGTCGTGCTCGGTCCTCGCTGCCACCGCACCGTCCCTGTCGTGAGGATGTTCAGCCGAGGAGCGCGTCGGGCTTCCCCTCGCTGCGCGGCCGTTCGTCGACCATCTTGCCCCAGACGATCAGCCGGTAGGTACTCGTGAATTCCGGGGTGCAGGTCGTCAGCGTGAGGTATCTGCCCGGCCCCTCGAACCCCGAACCGACCGGGACCGGCTCGATCACGGAGATGTTGGAGGGCGAGGTCTGCGGCAGTATCCGGGCCATCTCGTACGTGTAGTACGCGTCCTGCGTCTCGACCACGATCGGGTCACCGGGGCTGAGCTTGTTGATGTAGCGGAACGGTTCGCCGTGGGTGTTGCGGTGACCGGCCACCGCGAAGTTGCCCTGCTTGTCGGAGGGCATCGCCGTCTTGAGCTTGCCCTCGCCGTAGTGGCCGATCATCCCCCGGTCGAGAACCTTCTCCTTGTCGATGCCCTCGGCGATCGGGGCGACGACGTCCAGCTTGGGGATGTGCATGATCGCGAAGCCCTGGCCGGGCGCGAACACCCCGGGCTTCCGGTCGCCGTTGGCCCACTCGTCCTGGATCCGGTTGGTCTCCTTGCCGGCGATCTGCTCGGCCCGGATGTTGGTCCACCAGAGCTGGTAGGTGACGAACAGCAGCATCAGGACGCCCAGCGAGATGAACACCTCGCCGACCACCCGGCTGGCGACGACCGCCGGGCTGTCCTTCGCCGCCTTCGCCGCGCGCCGGGCCTCCATCCGGGACATCGGGGCCGCGGCCGGGGCGGCCTGCTCCACGACCGGTCCCGGGCGCCGACGACCGCGCCCCTTGGCCGCCCGCCGCCGCTCGGCCCGCC
>NZ_JAAGMH010000072.1:0-36334 GCF_010548505.1 Streptomyces sp. SID14515
GACCGGGCCACGGCCACCGGCCCGGGTGCCAGCACAGACACGCCCGCCGCCCAGCCCACGGGCACCGCCCCGGCCACGACCACGCCCGCCGCCCAGCCCACGGGCACCGCCCCGGCCACGACCACGCCCGCGGAAGCCACCACCTCGGGCACGCGCCCGGAAGCCACCACCCCAGGCACGCCCCCGGAAGCCACCGCCCCGGCCACGCCCGCCGCCCCCGACGCGACCACCGCCCCGGAAGCCACCACCGGCCAGGAAGCCGCCCCCGGCCCCGGCCGCATCCCCGCCTACCCCGCCGCCGAACGCGCCGTACGGGCCCTCGCCGAGGCCGTGAAGTACGCCCAGTGGCGGCGCCAGGCGGCCGTGCCCGGCAAGATCCCCGAGTTCCTCGACGACACCATCGACGAGCCCGGGGCCGCCGCCCTGATCGAGGCGCAGCTCGCCACCGCCCCCGACCCGCGCGGGCGCCCGCTCACCCACGACGAGGCCCGCGAACTGCTCGGCCGCTACGGCATCGCCGTCCGCCCCACCCTGCCCGCCCCGGACCCGGAGACGGCCGTCGCCGCGGCGGCCCGGCTCGGCTACCCCGTCGCGCTCAAGACCACCGCACCCCATCTGCGCCACCGCGCCGACCTCGGCGGGGTCCGCCTCGACCTCGCCGACGAGGAGGCGCTGCGCCGGGCGTACGGAGACCTGACCGACCTCCTCGGCAAGCCCGCCGAACTGCTCCCCGTCGTCCAGGCGATGGCCCCGCGCGGCGTCGACACCGTCGTGCGGGCCTCCATCGACGCGGCCGCCGGGGCCGTCCTCTCCTTCGGCCTCGCGGGCGCACCCTCCGAACTGCTCGGCGACACCGCCCACCGGCTGGTCCCCGCCACCGACCGCGACGCCGCCGAGCTGATCCGGTCCATCCGGGCGGCCCCGGTGCTGTTCGGCTGGCGCGGCTCGGCCCCGGTCGACACGGCCGCGCTCGAAGAGCTGCTGCTCAGGCTGTCCCGGCTGGTCGACGACCACCCCGAGGTGGTCTCCGTAGCCCTCGAACCGGTCGTCGTCGCCCCACAGGGACTGACCGTGCTCGGCGCGAGCGTCCGGCTCGCCCCACCGCCCGCCCGGAGCGACGTCGGCCCCCGCCGCCTTCCGAACTACTGAGACCCACCGGCCGGTGGCCACCGGGGCGTCCCCGGCAGTCACCGGCCCGCCGTAGGATGGTGCTCATGGCAAAGACCGGTACGACGACCCAGGGGCTGCGCGCGGCGATCGAGCGCAGCGGCTACTACCCGGCCCTCGTGGCCGAGGCGGTGGAGGCCGCCGTCGGCGGGGAGCCGGTCGCTTCGTACCTGGTGCACCAGGAGACCACGTTCGACTCCAACGAGGTGCGCCGCCATGTGACGGTCCTCGTCCTGACCGAGCACCGCTTCATCGTCAGCCACACCGACGAGCAGGCCGCCGACACCAGCTCCCCGACGCCGTACGCCACCACCTCCACCGAGTCGGTGAAGCTGGAGCGGATCTCCTCCGTCGTGGTCAGCCGGGTGGTGGCCAACCCGGAGAAGTACGTCCCGGGCACCCTGCCCCGCGAGGTCGTCCTCACCATCGGCTGGGGCGCGGTCTCCCGGATCGACCTGGAGCCCGCCGCCTGCGGCGACTCCAACTGCGAGGCCGACCACGGCTACACCGGCAGCTCCACCGCCGACGACCTGAGCCTGCGGGTCAGCGAGGCCGGTGACGGCCCCGACGCGGTGCGTCAGACGCTCGCCTTCGCCCAGTCGCTCTCCGAGGCCACGGCCGCCACCGCGGCGACCGGCCGCTGATGGCCCAGCCCGCCTGGCAGGACCCCGTCCCGCTCGCCCTCGACACCGCGCCCGTGCCCGCGTACGGCAGCGGCTCGCTCGCCGACCTGCTGCCGACCCTCGTCGCCGGACAGGAGGTGCCGGGGTTCACCGCCGCGATCCCCGAGCTGACCCCGGCCGACCGCAACTGCGTCTTCCTGATCGACGGCCTCGGCTGGGAGCAGATCAAGGCCCACCCCGACGAGGCCCCCTTCCTGCACTCGCTCCTCCCCACCTCGCGCGGCGGCACCGGCCGCCCGCTCACCGCGGGTTTCCCCTCCACCACCGCGACCTCGCTCGCCTCGGTCGGCACGGGGCTGCCGCCCGGCGAGCACGGCCTGCCCGGCTACACCGCGCGCAACCCGGAGACCGGCGAGCTGATGAACCAGCTCCGCTGGAAGCCGTGGACCGCGCCGAAGGTCTGGCAGCCGTACCCCACGGTCTTCCAGCTCGCCGACGCCGCGGGCGTGCACACCGCGCAGGTCTCCGCGCCGACGTTCGAGCAGACGCCCCTCACCAAGGTCGCGCTCAGCGGCGGCTCCTTCCTCGGCCGGCTCTCCGGCGAGGACCGGATGGACGTCGCCGCCCAGCGCCTGGCCGCCGGCGACCGCTCGCTCGTCTACACGTACTACAGCGAGGTCGACGGCAAGGGGCACCGCTTCGGCACTGACTCCGACGCCTGGCGCGGTCAGCTGATGTACGTCGACGGGCTCGCCCGACGCCTCGCCGAGCAGCTCCCGCCGCGCTCCGCGCTCTACATCACCGCCGACCACGGCATGATCGACATCCCGTTCGACGAGCAGTCCCGGATCGACTTCGACGAGGACTGGGAGCTGCGCGCCGGCGTCGCCCTCCTCGGCGGCGAGGGCCGCGCCCGCCATGTGTACGCGGTGCCGGGCGCGCAGTCCGACGTGCTGGCCGTCTGGCGCGAGGTGCTCGGCGAGCAGTTCTGGATCGCGAGCCGGGACGAGGCCATCGCGGCCGGCTGGTTCGGGCCGACGATCGACGAGCGGGTCCACGGCCGGATCGGCGACGTGGTCGCCGCCGCCCACGACGACGTGATCATCACGGCCTCCGTCAACGAGCCGCACGAGTCGGCGATGGTCGGCGTGCACGGTTCCCTGACCCCCGTGGAACAGCTCGTCCCGCTCCTCGAAGTACGCTCGTAACCCCTCCCGCCGTGCCCCACCCCCTCCGAAAGGTGCTCGACCTCTCATGCCCGAGCTGGTGTTCTTCTCCGGAACCATGGACTGCGGAAAGAGCACGCTGGCCCTGCAGATCGGTCACAACCGTTCGGCACGCGGGCTCCAGGGCGTGATCTTCACCCGGGACGACCGCGCGGGGGAGGGCAAGCTCTCCTCCCGGCTCGGCCTGGTGACGGACGCCGTCGAGGCCGAGGAGGGCCTGGACCTGTACGCGCACATCGTCGGCCGGGTCAGCCGGGGCGGCCGGGTCGACTACGTGATCGTGGACGAGGCGCAGTTCCTCGCCCCCGGCCAGATCGACCAACTGGCCCGTGTCGTCGACGATCTGGGGCTCGACGTCTTCGCCTTCGGCATCACCACGGACTTCCGCACCAAGCTGTTCCCCGGCTCCCAACGGCTGATCGAGCTGGCCGACCGCATAGAGGCCCTCCAGGTCGAGGCGCTCTGCTGGTGCGGAGCCCGGGCCACGCACAACGCCCGTACGGTCGACGGCGAGATGGTCGTCGAGGGCGCCCAGGTCGTCGTCGGCGACGTCAACCGGCAGGCGGGCGAGGTCGGTTACGAGGTGCTGTGCCGCCGGCACCACTGCCGCCGCATGACGAGCGGTTCCGCCCGCGCCGGCGCGCTCTCGCCGGACGTCCTGCCGGTGTCGTCGGACTGAGGCGCGCGGTCCGCCGGTCCGCCGCTACCGGGCTTCAGCCCGGGGCCACCTCTCCTACGCCGAGACGTCACCGAAGTCGGCAAGGCTTCCCTCGCCCGACCCCGTACAGGGGCGTACACGAAGGAAGTACCACCGATGGATCGCAGATCGTTCATGGCCACCACGGGCCGCGCCTCGCTCCTGGCGGGCGGGGCCCTCACCGTCGGCACCGGGCTGACGGCCCCGTCGGCCACCGCCGCGCCGGCCGCCTCGGAGCACGGGAAGCACGGCCACGGCAGCGGGCCCCGGACGGTCCGGTTCAACATCATCAGCGACATCCAGGGCGACCTGGCCGACTTCGGCAAGGCCCTCGACGACCTGCACCGGATCAACCCGCACAGCGCCGGGCTGGGCGTCGCCGGTGACATCACGCCCCGCGGCTACGACTTCGAGTACGCGGAGGTCCGCCGCACCCTCGATCGGCACCGGCACCCCAGGAACGTCGCGTGGGCCATCGGCAACCACGAGTTCTACGTCCCCAAGTACAGCGACCCGGACACGCTCGCCCAGGACACCTGGCCCAACGGCACCACGGAGGACTCGCTCTTCCGCAGCTTCTACAACTTCGCGGGGCGCAACACGGTCTACGCGGAGACGTCGTTCGGTGGAATCCCCGTACTGACCCTCGGGACCGAGCGCTACGCGCACTACCACGACGCGAAGTTGTGGGACGAGGTGTGGATCAGCGACGCGCAGTTCGCCTGGCTGGAGGACCGGCTCGCCCACTGGGCGCGGCGCCGCAGGCCCGTCATGGTGATCACCCACCACCCGCTGCCCAACACCGTGTCGGGCACCCGCAACAAGCTCTACCTGGGCGACTACCTCCAGCCGGACCGGCTGCTGTCCATCCTCGGCCGGCATAAGGACGTGTTCCTCTTCTCCGGCCACACCCACTGGGACCTCAACCTGTCCGACTGGGTGGTCCGCAGGGTCGTACCCGGCACCGGAAACCTCGACGGCTTCACCGTCGTCAACACCGCGGCGGTCCAGACGGGCTGGACGGACGACGGCAAGGGCGGTGAGGTCGCGGTGGGCGGTACGTTCAACCAGGGCCTCCAGGTCGAGGTGGGCCCCCGCACGGTTGTGATCAAGGCCCGCGACTTCTCCACCGGCACCTGGCTCAAGCAGCTCACGGTTCCGCTGCACACGGCGGCCTGACGGGCGGGCCGGGTCGCCTCCGAGCGGCTGGGGGCGTCCGGCAATCGCCTAGGACACGTCCGACGATCCCGCGCGGGCCGACCTGATGACCGTGAACACGGCCCCCTCCGGATCCGCCACCGTCGCCAGCCGCCCGCTCGACCCCTCGCGCGGCGGCTGCAGGACGCGCCCGCCCAGCTCCACCACCCGCGCCGCGGCCCGGTCCGTGTCGGCGACCTCGAAGTACGTCATCCAGTGCGGCCCGCGGTCGCGCGGCAGCGCGTGGCCGACGCCGTGCAGGGCCGCCACCGGAACACCGTCCAGGTGCAGGGTCTGGTAGTCGAAGTCGGCCGAGACGATCGCCTCCGTCTCGTAGCCGAAGACCGTCTGGTAGAACTTCGCGACCATCGAGGTCTCCCGGGTCACCAGCTCGTTCCAGACAGGGGTGCCGGGCACGCCCGCCGTCATCGTGCCGATGTGCTCCGAGCCCTGCCAGAGGCCGAAGACCGCGCCGCTCGGGTCCGAGGCGATGGCGAGCCGCCCGGCCTCGCCCGCGTCCAGCGGGCCGACCGCGACCGTACCGCCGCAGGAGCGGACGGCCTCGGCGGTGGCGTCCGCGTCGTCCGTGGCGAGGTAGGTGGTCCAGGCGATCGGGAGGTGCCGGTCGGGCGGCAGCTGGCCGATGCCCGCGACCTCCTTGCCGTGCAGCAGTCCGCGGACGTAGGGGCCCAGCTGTTCGGGGCCCGGCCGGAACTCCCAGTCGAACAGGGCTCCGTAGAACTCCTGGGTCGTGGTCAGGCCGTGCACGATCAGACTCACCCAGCAAGGTGTTCCGGGCGTACGCCGGGCGGCAGCCTCGGTCATCGTCTTCTCTCTCCTCGGACCGTTGTGGTGGCCGTGCGGGGGAACGGGACAGGGACGCCGTCCCGGGTCGGGAAGCGGTCCGCGTGCCCCGTGCAGATGCTTGCACCCCCCGGCGCGGGAGGCGCACCGGCCGCGCCGCGTCGTCCGGGTTCTCGACGAAGGACGGCCGGATTCCCGCCGGCCGTCCCTTCCGATGCTGTTACGGGCGCCGCCCGCGCTGCGCGAGGATGGCACCCATGAAGCCCATCATCACCGCATCCGAATGCGCGAGCGAGTCGGCCGGGGCGCGGCCGCCGGTGCTCCTGGACGTCCGCTGGCAGCTCGGCGGCCCCCACGGCCGCCCCGACTACGAGGCCGGTCATCTGCCCGGCGCGGTCTTCGTCGACCTCGATACGGAGCTGGCCGGCCCGGCGGGCGACGGCGGCCGCCACCCCCTCCCGGACCCGGAGGACTTCGGAGCCGTGATGCGCCGGGCCGGGGTCGGCCAGGACACCCCCGTCGTGGTGTACGACGGCGGACAGGGCTGGGCCGCCGCGCGCGCCTGGTGGCTGCTGCGCTGGACGGGGCACCGCGACGTCCGGGTCCTGGACGGCGGCCTCGCCGCCTGGACGGGCGAGCTCTCCACCGAGACCCCGCGCCCCGCCGAGGGCGATTTCCGGCCGAAGCCCGGGGCCCTGCCCACGCTGGACGCGGAAAGTGCGGCGGCCTTCGCCCGGTCGGGTCTGCTGCTGGACGCGCGAGCGGCGGAGCGCTACCGGGGCGATGTGGAGCCGATCGACCGCGTCGGCGGCCATATCCCCGGGGCCGTCTCCGCGCCGACCACGTCGAACGTCGACGCGGACGGGCGCTATCTCCCGGCCGAGCGGCTCGCCGAGCGGTTCGCCGGGCTGGGTGCGGCGGACAGCACCGAAGGCGTCGGGGTCTACTGCGGATCCGGGGTCTCCGGCGCGCACGAGGTGCTGGCCCTGGAGATCGCGGGCTTCACCGGCGTCCTCTACCCCGGCTCCTGGTCCGAGTGGTCCTCGGACCCCTCCCGGCCGGTCGCCACGGGCCCCGAGCCCCAGTAGTCCCGCCGCACGACGGGCGAACGGTAAGGAAGAGGGGTCCGTACGCGACCGCGTACGGACCCCTCTTCCACCGGTCGTCATTCCCGGTCAGTCCTGCTTCTTGCGCCGGGTGCCGAAGACGATCTCGTCCCAGCTCGGCACGGCCGCCCGGCGGCCCGGCCGGACTCCGTCCGCCTCGGCCTGACGGTCCGTCGTGCCGGTCAGCCGGTCGCGGTGGCCGGCCACCGCCCGAGGCATCAGCACATCCGCGTACGCCGACCCCGCACCCGCCGAAGCGGCGGCGGCGGGCGGCTCGTCCGCCTCCGTCTCCTCCGCCGGTTCGAGCGCGGCCGGTTCGGGCTGCGTGGGCCGCTCCGGGACGACCATGTCGCCACGGAAGCTCGGCACCGCCTCCAGCAGGCTGGTCAGCGAGTCGCGCTCACCGGCCGAGGCACTGCTCACGTACTCCTCGGGCTCGGCGGCCGGGGCGGGCCGCTCGATCTGCCGGTCGAGAGCCCGGTCCAACGGGCGGTCGCGGTCGATCTGCCGGTCGAGGCTCCGGTCCAGCGGCCGGTCGCGCGGCAGCCGGGCGATCCGGGGCACGAACGGGAAGCTGGGCTCGGGCGCGGCGACGTCGTCGGTCTCGCCGATCAGCGAGCGCGCCTCGTCGTCCACGGCCTGGACCAGCCGCCTGGGCGGGTCGTACGTCCAGCTCGCCGAGTGCGGTTCGCCCGCGACCCGGTAGACGAGCAGGACTTCCCAGGTGCCGTCGTCGCGGCGCCACGAGTCCCACTGGACGGTTTCCTTGTCGGCGCCGCGCAGCAGGAGACGCTCCTGCACCGCCTCGCCGAGCTGGGGGCCGGTGTTCTCGCCGGGACGGCGCACAGGAGTCTTCCGGGCCCGCTCGGCCATGAAGGCGCGCTCCGCGAGCACAGGGCCCTCGAAGCGGCGTACACGGTCGACGGGGATGCCCGCGAACTGGGCGACCTCCTCCGCGGAGGCACCGGCCCGTATGCGGGCCTGGATGTCGCGGGGCCGGAGGTGGCTCTCCACCTCGATCTCGATCTGGCCGAGCCGTGCGCGGTCGTTGCGCACGGCGGCGCGCAGCCGCTCATCGATCGGAAGCGTGTACTCCGTGCTGTCCGCAGCCTTGAGCACCAGTCGTGTGCCGTCGTTGGAGACGGCCACGACACGCAGTTCGGGCATGGGAACCTCCCGGGTGGTGCCTGCCGACGTCACGTGCGTCGCTGCTTCCGCTAGTCGAGTGTGACCTGCCCGGGTGCAGCCTGCCACAACCTTGCCAAGTTGCCCGGCGTGTCGGGCGCTCGTCCTGGTGCACCACCATGACACGGTTACCCATTGCGACCCAAAGTGACCGATTTGGCCGCTCTGTGCAGCAAGCACCCGTGTGATGCTTCGACGCCACCGGTTCGAGTGCCGCCGTCGGCCCCCTCCGGTGGCTGCGGATTCCCACGTCGGAGTCCGCCCCAGGGCTCGTCACAGTACTCCATTCGGGCCACCGGGGTGGACCGGCGCGCCGCCGAAGTTCTCACCGGGCGCGGGAGTTGAGATACCCAGTTCTCCGCGAAATGCCCCTGATGCGTGTTGTGCTTCACACAATCACCGGAAACGGAACTATCCACTTCGCTCATTTGTCCCTTCCTGTTGCATGGTGGGAGAGATGTCAAGCAGGGGCTGGTAATGGTTCAGAAGCCGGAAAGTGACGCAGAACCCAAGGAAAGGCGCATAGATCTGAGTCTCCCGCAGGTCGCCGGGAGTGCCGTGGCGGCCGTCGCGGCAGCGGTGCTGGCCTCGCAGCTGGGCGTGTACGGCACGATCGCCGGCGCGGGCGTGATGAGCGTCGTAGCCACCTGTGGCGGCTCGGTCTTCCAGCACTTCTTCCGCCGCACCGGCGAGCAGATCCGCGAGGTGACGGTCCAGGTGACCCACCCGGAGGGCCGCCAGGTGACGGTGCACACCAAGGAGACGACGCCCTCGGCGCACAGATCCGCCGCGCGGCGGTCAGAGCCGGAGCCGGCCGACGACGCCACCACGGTGCTGCCCACGGTCGACCCGGGCACGGTCCCGGAGGTGGTCCCGGACGCGGAGAGCACCCAGCTGCTGAAGCCCGTCGACCCGGACCGGACGCAGCTGCTGGACCTCGGCGACGCGCGGACCCGGATGCTCCGCGTCCCGCCGGCCGGAGGTTCCGGCGCCGACGACCGTACGTACGCGATCCCGCGGGCCGATGACCGTACGCGGCTGCTCCCGCGGGCCGGAGAGGGCGCGGCCGTCGCCGACGACGCGTTCAGCGACGGCGTCACCCACGGCACCCGGATGCGCGGCTGGAAGCGGCCCGCGCTCGCGGCGGCCGTGGTCTTCGCCGTCTCCATGGCCGGGATCACCGCGTACGAGGTGATCTCGGACGGCGACCTCAGCGGCGGCCAGGGCACCACGATCGGTTCCGTCGTCCGCGGCGGCGGCGATCGGGACTCCGGGCCCGCCGACCCCACGCCCTCCGGCGACACCGGTCAGGACGGGGGAGCGGACGAGCGGCGGCCGACCCCCGGCGACGGCACCGGTTCGGCCCCCGCGACGGACGGCGGCGACGGCAGCGGCACGAGCCCGGACCCCGGAACGGGCACGGGCGGTGAGAACCCGACCACCGGGCCCACTCCCACCCCGACGCCCTCCGGCTCCGGCGGCGGGACCACGCCCGACCCGACGCCGCCCACCCCGTCGGCCTCCGGCGACACCGGAACCGGCGCACCCTCGACCGGCACGGGCGTCGCGCCCGGACAGGGCGAGCAGGCTCCGCCCGGCACCGACACCGAGTGACCGACATACCGGAAGAGCACGCGACACGCGTCGGCCCCGGCCCCCTCCCGATCAGGAGGAGGCCGGGGCCGACGGCGTACCGGCGGTCGGCGGACTTCAGTCGCCGAGCACGCGCCGCAGATAGTCGTTGCCGAACATGCGGTCCGGGTCCAGCCGGTCGCGCAGCGCGGTGAACTCGCCGAAGCGCGGGTAGACCTCCGCCAGATAGGCCGCGTCCCGGGTGTGGATCTTGCCCCAGTGCGGCCGGCCGGCGTGCGCGGTCATGATCCGCTCGACCGCCGTGAAGTACGAGCGGTGGGGCGTGCCCTTGTAGAGGTGTACGGCGATGTACGCGCTGTCCCGGCCCGAGGCGGTCGACAGGGCCATGTCGTCGGCCGGAGCGGTGCGCACCTCGACCGGGAAGCTGACCTTCAGCGGTGACCGCTCGACCATGGCCTTCAGCTCCCGCAGCGCCGCCACCGCCTGCTCGCGCGGAACGGCGTACTCCATCTCCACGAACCGCACCCGGCGCGGGCTGGTGAACACCTTGTAGGGGATGTCGGTGTACGTACGCGCCGACAGCGCCCGGCTGGAGAGCTTGGCGATCGAGGGGATCGTCGCCGGGACCGCGCGGCCGAGCGAACAGGCGACCTGGAAGACCCCGTTGGACAGCAGCTCGTCGTCGATCCAACTGCTCACCCGCCCGGGCGGGGCGGCCGGACCGGCGCTGCGGTTGTTGCGCTTGGTGTTGCAGTTGCCGGTGTGCGGGAACCAGTAGAACTCGAAGTGCTCGTTCTCGGCGACCAGGGCGTCGAAGTCCGCGGTGACCCGGTCGAAGGTCATCGGCTCCTCACGGGCCGTCAGCAGGAAGATCGGCTCCACGGCGAGGGTGACGGCGGTGATCACCCCGAGGGCGCCGATCCCGACCCGGGCCGCGGCGAAGACCTCCGGGTTCTCCTCGGCCGAGCAGCGCAGCACCGTGCCGTCGGCGGTGACCAGCTCCAGCGCCCGGATCTGCGCGGATATCGACGCCGATTCGCGGCCCGTGCCGTGCGTACCGGTGGAGGTCGCCCCGGCGATCGTCTGCTCCATGATGTCGCCCATGTTGGTGAGCGAGAGGCCCTCGCGGGCGAGTGCGGTGTTGAGCCGCTTGAGCGGAGTGCCCGCCTCGACCGTCACGGTCATCGCCGCACGGTCGATGTCCCGGATCCCGGTGAGCAGGTCGGGGCGTATCAGCACCCCGTCCGTTGCGGCCGCCGCCGTGAAGGAGTGGCCCGAGCCGACCGGCTTCACCTTCAGGCCCTCCGCGCCCGCCCGGCGCAGCACGTCGGCCAGCTCGTCCACGGACGCGGGGGACTCGGTGCGGGCAGGCCGGGCGGTGACGGTACCCGCCCAGTTACGCCACGCGCTCGTCGTCGTCCGTGCGTAGGTGTCGGTCATCTTCCCCGCGCCCTCCCGTCGCAGCCGGCCCGGCCAGCCGGCGATACCCCAGGAACGCCACCGCCGCCGCGAGAGCTCCCGCCACGGCGGGCACCGCGTACCCCGCCTTCGCCCCGGCGGCGTCGACCACCCAGCCGGCGGCCGAGGAGCCGAGCGCCACTCCGACCGCGAGCCCGGTACTGGTCCAGGTCATGCCCTCGGTCAGCTTGGTGCGCGGTACGTGCGCTTCGACGAGGGCCATGGTGGTGACCATCGTCGGTGCGATGGCGAGGCCCGCGACAAAGAGCGCCACGGCCAGCAACGTAAGGTTCCCGGCCAGTTGGAGGGGGATCATACTCACGGCCATCGCGCAGACACCCACCAGCCACCTGGTCGAGGGGTTCCCCTTGAGGTGCAGCAGCCCGAACACGGCCCCCGCGAGACACGATCCGAGCGCGTAGACGGCCAGCACCAGGGAGGCGGCGGCCTTGTGGCCGCGCTCCTCGGCGAAGGCCACGGTCACCACGTCCACGCCGCCGAAGATCGCGCCCGTCGCCACGAAGGTGGCCACCAGGACCTGAAGCCCCGGCGAGCGCAGCGCGGAGCCGCCGGTGTGCTGCGACTTCGGGTGCGGCACCGGCTCGGTGGCGCGCTGGGCGGTCAGCCAGAAGACGCCGACCAGCAGGAAGGCGGCGGCGATCAGCGGCCCGGCCTCCGGGAACCAGGCGGTGGAGAGACCGATGGAGATGATCGGGCCGAAGATGAAGCACACCTCGTCGACGATCGACTCCCACGAGTAGGCGGTGTGCAGATCCCGGCTGGAGCCCCGGTAGATCGCCGCCCAGCGCGACCGGACCATCGACCCCACGCTCGGCACACAGCCCGCGCCCACGGAGAAGACGAACAGCGTCCACTCCGGCGCCCCCTGCTGGGCGCAGATCAGCAGACCCGCCACCGCGGCCACCGCCACCAGCGTCACCGGGCGCAGCACCCGGCGCTGTCCGTGGCGGTCGACCAGCCGGGAGACCTGGGGGCCGCAGACCGCCGCCGACATCGCCAGGGTCGCCGAGAGCGCCCCGGCCAGCCCGTAGCGGCCGGTGAGCTGGGAGATCATCGTCACGACGCCGATGCCCATCATGGACAGCGGCATCCGGCCGAAGAAGCCTGCGGCGGAGAACCCCTTGGTGCCGGGGGCGGAGAAGATGGCGCGGTAGGGGCTGGGCAAGGGGTACTCCGGTCGTGCCTGTCAGGCGTATAGCTGGCCGATACAGCTTACGGCCGGGCGGCTGCGCCGGACACCGGATTACGGGGGTGGCCCGGGGGAGCGGCACAGGTGTACGAACCCCGGGGCTCGCGGCCTTCACGGTCTTCCCGACGGGGCGTCGGATGTCGGTTGCCGCCCTGTCACAGGCGGGTGGCAGGATCGATGCCATGTCCGATCTGCGCGATCCCGCTCCCTACGACGCCCTGCTGCTGCTCTCCTTCGGCGGCCCCGAGGGCCCGGACGACGTGGTCCCGTTCCTGGCGAACGTGACCCGCGGCCGCGGCATCCCCGAGGAACGCCTCAAGGAGGTCGGCAAGCACTACTTCCTCTTCGGCGGGGTCAGCCCGATCAACGCGCAGAACCGCGCCCTGCTCGACGCGCTGCGCAAGGACTTCGCCGACCACGGCCTGGACCTCCCGGTCTACTGGGGCAACCGCAACTGGGCCCCGTATCTGACCGACGTCCTGCGCGAGATGACCGTCGACGGACACCGCCGGATCGCCGTCCTCGCCACCAGCGCCTACGCCTCCTACTCGGGCTGCCGCCAGTACCGCGAGAATCTCGCGGAGTCGCTGGCCGCCCTGGAGGCCGAAGGCCTGGAGGTGCCCCAGGTCGACAAACTGCGGCACTACTTCAACCACCCCGGCTTCGTGACACCCATGGTGGACGGCGTCCTCGCCTCGCTCGCCGACCTCCCCGAGGACGTCCGCGCGGGCGCGCACATCGCGTTCACCACCCACTCCATCCCGACCTCCGCCGCCGACGCCTCCGGCCCGGCCGAGGCGCACGGCGAGGGCGGCGCGTATGTCGCCGAGCACCTCGACGTGGCCCGGCTGATCATCGAGGCGGTGCGCGAGGAGACCGGCGTCGAACACCTCTGGCAGCTCGTCTACCAGTCCCGCAGCGGAGCCCCGCACATCCCGTGGCTGGAGCCCGACATCTGCGACCACCTGGAGACCCTGCACGGCGAGGGCGTCGGCGCGGTCGTGATGGCGCCCATCGGCTTCGTCTCGGACCACATGGAGGTGCTGTACGACCTCGACACCGAGGCCACCGCGAAGGCCGCCGAGATCGGTCTGCCGGTCCGCAGGTCCGCCACGGTCGGGGACGACCCGCGCTTCGCCGCCGCCGTCCGGGACCTGGTCCTGGAGCGCGCCGCGACCGAGCGCGGCCGGGCGGCGGAGCGCTGCGCCCTGGGCTCCCTCGGTCCCTCCCACGACCTCTGTCCCGTCGGCTGCTGCCCCGCCAGGGCCCCGAAGCCGGCCGCCGCGGGCGCCGACAGCCCGTACGCGTAGAGCCCTCAGTCCCCGTCGAGCCCCCGGGAGCACCCGTGACCGACCCCGCCCTGTCCGAACTGCTCGACCTCGCCCTGGAGGCGGCCCGCCGCGCCGGAGCACTGCTGCGCGACGGCCGCCCGGCCGACCTGGGGGTGGCCGCGACCAAGTCCAGCCCCATCGACGTGGTCACCGAGATGGACATCGCCGCCGAGAAGCTGATCACCGGCTACCTCACCGACTTCCGCCCCGACGACGGCTTCCTCGGCGAGGAGGGCGCCAGCTCCCCGGGCTCCACCGGCATCCGCTGGGTCATCGACCCGCTCGACGGCACGGTGAACTACCTCTACGGCCTGCCCACCTGGGCGGTCTCCATCGCCGCCGAGCGCGACGGCGAGCGGGTCGTGGGCGTCGTCGAGGCCCCGATGCGCCGGGAGACGTACCAGGCCGTCCTCGGCGGCGGTGCGTTCGCGAACGGCGAAGCCCTGCGCTGCCGGCCCGCCCCGCCGCTGGACCAAGCCCTCGTCTCGACCGGTTTCAACTACGTCGCCCACGTCCGCGCCCACCAGGCGGACGTCGCCCAGCAGCTGATCCCCAGGCTCCGGGACATCCGGCGCGGCGGCTCGGCGGCCGTCGACCTGTGCGATGTGGCGGCCGGCCGGCTGGACGGCTACTACGAGCGCGGACTGCACCCCTGGGACCTGGCCGCGGGCGACCTCATCGCCCGGGAGGCGGGCGCGCTGACCGGCGGCCGCCCGGGGCTGCCCGCCGACGGCGACCTGACGGTGGCCGCCACCCCCGGCGTCTTCGAGCCGCTGCAGGCCGCTCTCGACGAACTGGGCGCCTGGCACGACTGACCGCGGGCCCGCGGAAGGCCCTGACGAGGGCCCTGAGGCCGCCGCACACGCCACGGGGCCCCGGACACCATGACGGTGTCCGGGGCCCCGTGGCGTACGGCTCAGACGCTGGTGGCGCCGATTTCCACGCCGTGCTCGGCGGCGAGCCGGCGAAGATCGTCCAGCTCGCCCTGCTCGACGTCCGCGAGGAAGTCGTCGCCGTCCTCGCGCGCCCGCGTGAGGTCGGACTCGGTCGTCTTGATGCGTTGCAGCAGACCTGCGGTGAAAGCGTCCATGATGCGCCCCCTCATCGTGGGTCGGTGGCACGGGGTGTGCCCGGGGTCCCCCGGCCAGGGGAGCCGGAGGAGCGGGTGATCGCGCCGCCGCTCCGGGGAAAAGGAGCGGGCCGTGGCACATGCCACGTGACAGGCGTGATCGCGGGTGTGAACCCCTCTTCCCCACGCCACGGAACGGAGAAACCTCAACTGGCCCGGAAATCCGCCGCTTTCCCGGCAGGAAGCCGCCGGGAGATCCGGCCCGCCGCCGTCTTACCGCCGGTTTATACGCGTTGCGGGCAGGATGGAAGCGCACAGTCGGCATTGCTGCCCGTGTCCGAGCGGCCCCTGCGTGGGCCGCTCGATCTGTGAACCCATCGAAGGACCGAAGGAAGGACTGCGCCGTGCGCGTACTCGTCGTCGAGGACGAGCAGCTGCTCGCCGATGCGGTGGCCACCGGACTGCGCCGGGAGGCCATGGCCGTCGACGTCGTCTACGACGGTGCCGCGGCCCTGGAGCGCATCGGGGTCAACGACTACGACGTCGTCGTGCTGGACCGGGACCTCCCGGTGGTGCACGGCGACGACGTCTGCCGCCGGATCGTGGAGCTCGGCATGCCCACCCGGGTGCTCATGCTCACCGCGTCCGGCGACGTCAGCGACCGGGTCGAGGGCCTGGAGCTGGGCGCGGACGACTATCTGCCCAAGCCCTTCGCCTTCAGCGAGCTGACCGCCCGGGTGCGCGCGCTGGGCCGCCGTACGACGGTGGCGCTGCCGCCCGTCCTGGAGCGCGCCGGCATCAAGCTCGACCCGAACCGCCGCGAGGTCTTCCGCGACGAGGTGGAGATCCAGCTCGCCCCGAAGGAGTTCGCGGTGCTGGAGGTCCTCATGCGCAGCGAGGGCGCCGTCGTCTCGGCGGAGCAGCTGCTGGAGAAGGCCTGGGACGAGAACACCGACCCCTTCACCAACGTGGTGCGGGTGACGGTCATGACGCTCCGCCGCAAGCTCGGCGAACCGCCCGTGATCGTCACCGTGCCGGGTTCCGGATACCGGATCTGAGGACCATGGCCACCACCCCCGAGCCCCCCGCGGCGCCCCCGAAGCCCACCTGGGAGCCGAAGCAGCAGGACCCCCCGTACCCCTGGCTGCGCCCGACCATCCGGATACGGCTCACGCTGCTGTACGGCGGGATGTTCCTGATCGCGGGCATCGTGCTGCTGTCGATCATCTACATGCTGGCCGCGCAGGCGCTCCACGACGCGGGAAGCGTGGCCTTCCGGGTCGCCGGGACCAACGTCCAGATCACCAGCGACACCTGCCCGCAGCTCGGCGCCGCGCTCAACAACGACCAGCTGAACGACGCCATCAAGGCCTGCACGTCGGCCCAGCGGCAGCACGCTCTGGACAGCCTGCTGAACCGGGCCCTCCTCGCCCTGCTCGGCCTCAGCGTCATCGCCTTCGCCTTCGGCTACGCCATGGCCGGACGCGTCCTGTCCCCGCTCGGCCGGATCACCCGGACCGCGCGGCGGGTGGCGGGTACGGACCTCACCCGGCGGATCGAGCTGGACGGCCCGGACGACGAGCTGAAGGAGCTGGCGGACACCTTCGACGACATGCTGGACCGGCTGGAGCGGGCCTTCACCGCGCAGCAGCGGTTCGTCGGCAACGCCTCGCACGAGCTGCGCACCCCGCTGGCGATCAACCGCACCCTGCTGGAGGTCTCCCTCTCCGACCCGGAGGCCCCGCCGGAGCTCCATCAGCTCGGCAAGACCCTCCTGGCCACCAACGAGCGCAGCGAGCAGCTGGTGGAGGGCCTGCTGCTGCTGGCCCGCAGCGACAACCAGATCGTCGAGCGCAAACCGGTCGACCTCGCCGAGGTGGCCGAGCGCGCCATCGACCAGACCCGGGCGGAGGCGGTGGCCAGGAAGGCCGAGATCCGCGGTGAGCGGGCATCGGCCGTGGTCCAGGGCAACGGGGTCCTGCTGGAGCGGATCGCGCTGAACCTCGTGCAGAACGCCGTGCGCTACAACGTGCCCGAGGACGGCTGGGTGGAGGTCACCACCGAGGTACGGGACGGGCAGGCCCTGCTGGTCGTCTCGAACACCGGCCCGGTGGTCCCGGCGTACGAGATCGACAACCTCTTCGAGCCCTTCAGGCGGCTGCGTACGGAGCGCACGGGCAGCGACAAGGGGGTCGGGCTCGGCCTGTCGATCGCGCGGTCCGTCGCCCGGGCCCACGGAGGCCGTATCATCGCGGAGCCCCGCGAGGGCGGCGGTCTCGTGATGCGCGTCACCCTGCCGGTCTGAGAGGCTGCACGATGTGACTCTGCACCGAATCTTCATGTTCGCTTTGGGCGGAATTTTCAGGACCCGTTCCCGGGTGAGTCGTGTGTGATCGATCACAGAGTCGATTTTCCGACCATCTACTCTCCGTGATCGCGACTCTGTCGGAAAGCCGGTAATCGTCCGGGTTTTCGGGGATCGTTATCACGGGAAGTACACGGGGTAGCGCCTGTGAACTGCGCAGTCGGGACCGTGTACGGTCCCCATCGCCACCCAAGCCGAGCCTCGCCGAGGCGCCCGGTTGGGTGTCGATTGAGTAACAGACCTTGATGTGAGGCAAAATCTCCGCCTCAGGTCGGGCACAAGTCCGGCCTCTCACGCGTTACGTGCGCTGAGACACCCGTAGACACCCAAGAGGGGGAGAGCGACATGGCAACGGATTACGACACCCCACGCAAGACCGACGACGACGTGGACCAGGACAGCCTCGAAGAGCTCAAGGCGCGTCGGAGCGACAAGACGGCATCCGCCGTCGACGTCGACGAATTCGACGCGGCCGAGGGACTCGAGCTGCCCGGCGCGGACCTTTCCAACGAGGAGCTGGCCGTCCGGGTGCTGCCCAAGCAGGCCGATGAGTTCACCTGCATGAGCTGCTTCCTGGTGCACCACCGCAGCCAGCTGGCCCGCGAGAAGAACGGTCAGCCCATCTGCCGCGACTGCGACTGAGGTCGAGTCGGCCGTGGCAGGCGAGACACCGTTCCGGAAGCGACGCCCCTGGCGTCGGCACGGCCAGCAGGCCCAACAGGACGGTACCGGCGGCACAGGCCCGGCAGAAGGCGGTCACGCGTCTGCCGAGCGGTCCGCCGCCCTGCCGGATCACTCCGGCAGCTCCGACGACGAGCGAGGCCGTTCGGCCTCGCTCGAAGTGGCCGGGGCGGCAGCACTGCCGGACCGGGCCGGAGAGCAGGACCAGCAGGACCAGGCGGATCCCGCGACCGGGGGCCGCCTGCACGCAGTGAAACGGGGCGTACGCAAGGGCGGGGAGAGCGCGAAGGCACTGGCCGCACAGCTGGCCGACCGCATCATCGACACGGCCCCGCGCGTGCCGGTGCGCGACCTCGCCACCCTGCGGAGGCAGTTCCCCGGGCTGGGGCCCGAGGAGCTGGCCGACAAGCTGGTCACGGGAGCCTGCCGGGGCACCGCGACCGTCGGCGCAGGCATCGGGGCCGCCGCCATGATGCCCGTACCGCCCGCCATGCTCGCCGAGCTGGCGGCGGAGGTGACCGGCGTCGCCGCGATCGAGATGAAGCTCGTCGCCGAGCTCCACGAGGTCTACGGCCTCCGCCCTCCTGGCAATCTCGGCCAGCGCAGCACCGCGTATCTGACGTCGTGGACGGAGGAGCGCGGCATCGACGTCACCCGGCCCACCACGCTGAACGCCGCCCTGGGCGGCCAGATGAAGCGCGAGCTGCGCCAGCAGATCATGAAGCGCATGGCGCGCAATCTGCCCAACCTGATCCCGTTCATGATCGGCGCCACCGTCGGCGCGATGATGAACCGCCGCGACACCCGCAAGCTCGCCGACCGGATCAGGGGCGACCTGCGCAAGCAGCAGATCCCCTGGGACCGGCTGGCCGCGCTGCCTCCGCTGGAGCAGCCTCTGCACCCGGCCGAGCTGCCCAAGGAGATCGAGGGCCCCTGAGACCGCAGGTCGGGTACGGGCGGCCGGGTCAGGCGGCCTTGGCGCCGCTCAGCGCCGCCGCCAGGCCCTGCGGATTCCGCGTGGAGAGATAGATGTACGGAGTCGGGTCGTCCGGATCCGTGACCTCCACCCGCACCGCCGTCTCCACATAGCCGCGCAGCAGCATGAACGCACGGGCGTCCGCCCGGTGCGTGCGCCAGGCCCGCGCCTCCTCGGCGTCCAGCGCCTCGGGCTCACCCAGCGCCGACAGCGGGATCCGGGCATCGCCGGCGACGAGCGCCCCCGCCACCACCCGGATCCGGGCGGAGCCGTAACTGCTCACCAGGACCGCGGCCGCGGCCGTGCCGCCGACCAGCCCGGCGAGCAGCGGCAGGGTGCCCAGCGGCAGCAGCATCAGAGCACAGGCGATACCGATCCCGAAGGCGATGAACCACCAGGAGCGGGGTGCGGTGAGACGTTCGTCGAAGGGCGCTGCGGAAGGCTGCATGGAACCAAGCTTGGCACGGCGCGACCGGCGCACTGCCGCGCGGGTAAGGTCTGCGCCTGTGAGTGGAACATCAGCAGCTCTGACACCCCCGGCCGACGCCGTCGCGCCGGTCCGGCACCCCGACGCGCCCGCCCCCGGCGAGCTCCTCGGAGCGCACTACGAACACTGTTTCGGCTGCGGCGGGGGACAGCCGCACGGACTGCACCTGATGGCGCGGGCCGGTGAAGGCGTGAGCGTGACCGCCGAGTTCACCGTGCAGCCCGCCCACCAGGGCGCCCCCGGCCTCGCCCACGGCGGTGTGCTCGCCACGGCGCTGGACGAGACCCTCGGCTCGCTGAACTGGCTGCTGCGCACGATCGCGGTGACCGGACGGCTGGAGACCGACTTCGTCCGCCCCGTCCCGGTGGACACCGTGCTGCACCTCGACGCCCGGATCACCGCCGTGCACGGCCGGAAGATCTACTCCACCGCCACCGGCCGGATCGGCGGCCCCGAGGGCCCCGTCGCGGTCCGGGCCGACGCCCTCTTCATCGAGGTCAAGGTCGACCACTTCATCGACAACGGCCGGCCCGCCGAGATCCAGGCGGCCATGTCCGACCCCGACCAGGTCAAGCGCGCCCGCGCCTTCGAGGTGAACCCGTGACCCGCAACCCCGTCGACGTACTGATCCGCCTCCTCGACCCGGACGTGCCGATTCCGGCGTACGGACACCCGGGCGACGCCGGGGCCGACCTGGTCACCACCGAGGCCGCCGAACTCGCCCCCGGCGAGCGCGCGGTGCTGCCCACCGGTGTTTCGATCGCCCTGCCCGACGGGTACGCCGCGTTCGTGCACCCGCGCTCCGGCCTCGCGGCCCGCTGCGGAGTGGCCCTCGTGAATGCCCCAGGGACCGTGGATGCCGGGTACCGTGGGGAGATCAAGGTGATCGTGGTCAACCTCGATCCACGCGAGAGCGTGCGATTCGAACGGTTCGACCGGATTGCCCAATTGGTTGTCCAGCAGGTCGAGAAGGTGCGCTTCCACGAGGTGGCGGAACTTCCCGGCTCGGCGCGGGCCGAAGGGGGCTTCGGGTCCACCGGCGGCCACGCGTCGGTGGACGGCGCCGAGGGCGGGATCACCCACGGTGGGAACAGCTACGCTTCGGTCGTATCCGACCGGGAAGGACAGTGACGTGTTCGGACGTCGCAAGAAGAGTGGTTCCGCCGAGGACACGGCGGACGAGGTGCGCGAGGCCGAGCAGGTCGCCGACGAGCCCGAGGGCGGCGACGCCGCCGCCAAGGGCACCCGTCGGATGAATCTTCCGCCGGCCCCCAGGCCGGACGGACCCTGGGACAGCACCGAGGTCTCCCAGCCCGGCGAGGGCCGGGTCGACCTGGGCGGCATCTTCGTCCCCGGGGTCGAGGGCATGGAACTGCGCGTCGAGGTGGCCGGGGACGCGATCGTCGCCGCCACCGTGGTGCTGCGCGACAGCGCGGTCCAGCTGCAGGCCTTCGCCGCCCCCAAGAAGGAGGGCATCTGGGGCGAGGTCCGCGACGAGATCGCCTCGGGCATCACCCAGCAGGGCGGCATCATCGACGAGGTCGAGGGCCCGCTGGGCTGGGAGCTGCGCGCGCAGGTCCCCGTACAGCTGCCGGACGGCACGGGCGGGGTGCAGCTCGTGCGCTTCGTCGGCGTCGACGGGCCGCGCTGGTTCCTGCGCGGAGTGATCTCCGGCCAGGGCGCCGTCCAGCCGGAGGCCGCCGGGCTGCTGGAGACGATCTTCCGGGACACGGTGGTCGTCCGCGGCGACGGCCCGATGGCCCCCCGCGACCCGATCGTCCTCAAGCTCCCCAACGACGCCCAGATGGTGCCCGAGGGCGTGCAGCAGGAGGAGCAGGAGAGCTCGAAGTTCTCCGGCGGCATGGGCCAGCTCCAGCGCGGCCCCGAGATCACCGAGGTCCGCTAGCAGCGTCCGGCGGCACTTCGCAGCACTTCGCAGTACAGGCCGGTGGGCCGCATCCTTTCCTCGGGTGCGGCCCACCGGCCATTGCCCGCCCGTGTCCCGCACGCACATACTTGGCGGGCGACGACGCAGGCCACGTACGTACGACGGGGGAGCAGCATGACCGAGAGCACCAGCGGGCAGTCCGGCACGGCCCTGGCAGAGGACCCGGCCCGTACGGTCATGGTCACCGTCGAGGACCTGCACCGCTCGTACGGCAGCGGAGCGGCGGCCGTGCACGCCCTGCGCGGCGTCTCCTTCGAGATCCCCCGCGGTGAGCTGGTCGCGCTCAAGGGCCGCTCGGGTTCCGGCAAGACCACCCTGCTCAATCTGGTCGGCGGCCTGGACACCCCCGACGGCGGCCGGATCACCGTCGACGGCACCGAGCTGTCGGGGCTCGGCGAGAAGGGCCTGCTGGAGCTGCGCCGGGACCGGGTCGGCTTCATCTTCCAGTCCTTCGGCCTCATCCCGATCCTGACCGCCGCCGAGAACGTCGGCGTACCCCTGCGGCTGCGCAAGGCCGACCCGGCCGAGCGCGACGAGCGGGTGGCGCTGCTGCTCTCCCTCGTCGGCCTCGCCGACCACGCCGAGCAGCGCCCCGGCGAGCTCTCCGGCGGCCAGCAGCAGCGCGTCGCCATCGCCCGCGCGCTGGCCAACCGCCCCGCCCTCCTGATCGCCGACGAGCCCACCGGACAGCTCGACGCCGAGACCGGGCTCGCCGTGATGGAACTGCTCCGCGCGGTCGTCCGCAGCGAGAACGTCACCGCCCTCGTCGCCACCCACGACCCCCAGCTGCTGGGCCTGGCCGACCGGGTCCTGGAGCTGAGCGACGGCCACATCGTCGAACAGGCCTGAGCCCCGGCCCCGCCCTCCCGGGCCCTCCCGGCGCGCATCAGAGTTCCGTCAATACGCCCCCCACCTGCACTCCCGGGACCGAACCACGGCCCGCGGCGGAGTAGCGTCGGGGGCGGCGGCCGCACCGGGCGCCACCGGCCGTCGACAGGACGCCGCCGGACGGAAGAAGACAATGGGGCCATGGGACGCGGCACACTCCGGATCTACCTGGGCGCGGCACCGGGCGTCGGCAAGACGTACGCGATGCTCTCCGAGGCGCACCGCAGGGTCGAGCGCGGCACCGACTGCGTGGTGGCCTTCGTGGAGCACCACGCCCGGCCGCGCACCGAGGCGCTGCTGCACGGCCTGGAGCAGGTCCGGCGCAGCGAGATCAGCTACCGCGGCGCCGTCTTCTCCGAGATGGACGTCGACGCCGCCCTGGAGCGCGCCCCGGCCGTGGTCCTGGTGGACGAGCTGGCCCACACCAACGTCCCCGGCTCCCGCAACGCCAAGCGCTGGCAGGACGTCGAGGAACTCCTCAGGGCCGGGATCGACGTCATATCCACGGTCAACATCCAGCACCTGGAGTCGCTCGGCGACGTCGTGGAGTCGATCACCGGCGTCCGGCAGTGCGAGACCGTGCCTGACGAGGTGGTCCGGCGGGCCGACCAGATCGAGCTGGTCGACATGTCGCCCCAGGCGCTGCGCCGCCGGATGGCGCACGGCAACATCTACCAGCCCGACAAGATGGACGCGGCCCTCTCGAACTACTTCCGCCCCGGCAACCTCACCGCCCTGCGCGAGCTGGCCCTGCTCTGGGTCGCCGACCGGGTCGACGAGTACCTCCAGCAGTACCGGGGCGAGCACAACATCCGCACCCCCTGGCAGGCCCGCGAACGCATCGTCGTCGGGCTGACCGGCGGGCCCGAGGGCCGCACCCTCATCCGCCGCGCCTCCCGGATGGCGGCCAAGGGCTCCGGCAGCGAGATCCTCGCCGTCTACATCGCCCGCAGCGACGGCCTGACCTCCGCGTCCCCGAAAGAGCTGGCCGTCCAGCGCACCCTGGTCGAGGACCTCGGCGGCACCTTCCACCACGTCATCGGCGACGACATACCCGCGGCCCTGCTGGAGTTCGCGCGCGGCGTCAACGCCACCCAGATCGTGCTCGGCTCCAGCCGCCGCAAGACCTGGCAGTACATCTACGGCCCCGGGGTCGGCGCGACCGTCGCCCGCGAGTCGGGCCCCGACCTCGACGTCCACATCGTCACCCACGAAGAGGTCGCCAAGGGCCGCGGCCTGCCCATCGCCCGTGGCGCCCGGCTCGGCCGCGCCCGGATCATCTGGGGCTGGCTCGTCGGCGTCGTCGGATCGGTCCTGCTCGCGGTGGCGCTGCGCGGCATGGAGGACGCCCCCGGCCTCGCCAACGACGTCCTGCTGTTCCTCTTCCTGACGGTGGCCGCCGCCCTGCTCGGCGGGCTGAGACCCGCGCTGGCCTCGGCCGCCGTCGGCTGCATGCTCCTGAACTACTGGTTCACCCCGCCCACCCACACCCTGACCGTCCAGGACCCGGAGAACTTCGTCGCCATCGTGATCTTCTTCGCGGTGGCGGTGGCGGTCTCCTCAGTGGTCGACCTCGCGGCCCGGCGCACCCACCAGGCCGCCCGGCTGCGCGCCGAGTCGGAGATCCTCTCCTTCCTCGCGGGCAGTGTGCTGCGCGGCGAGACCGCCCTGGACGCCCTGCTGGAGAGGGTCCGGGAGACCTTCGCCATGGAGTCCGTCGCCCTGCTGGAGCGCAGCAGCGACGTGGAGCCGTGGACCTGCGCCGGATCCGTCGGGCCGGCCCCGGTCACCCGCCCCGAGGAGGCCGACGTGGACATGCCGGTCGGCGACAACATGGCCCTCGCGCTGTCCGGCCGGGTGCTGCCCGCCGAGGACCGCCGGGTGCTCGGCGCGTTCGCCGCCCAGGCCGCCGTCGTCCTGGACCGCCAGCGCCTGGTCTGGGAGGCCGAGCAGGCCCGCAGGCTCGCCGAGGGCAACCGGATCAGGACCGCGCTGCTCGCCGCCGTCAGCCACGATCTGCGTACCCCGCTCGCCGGGATCAAGGCCGCCGTCAGCTCGCTGCGCTCCGACGACGTCGCCTGGTCCGAGGCGGACGAGGCGGAGCTCCTGGAAGGCATCGAGGACGGCGCCGACCGGCTGGACCACCTCGTCGGCAACCTGCTGGACATGTCACGCCTCCAGACCGGCACGGTGACCCCCCTGATCCGCGAGATCGACCTCGACGAGGTGGTCCCCATGGCGCTCGGCGGCGTCCCGGAGGGCAGCGTCGACCTCGACATCCCCGAGACGCTGCCGATGGTCGCCGTCGACCCCGGGCTCCTGGAGCGGGTCGTCGCCAACATCGTCGAGAACGCCGTCAAGTACAACCCCGGTCCGGAGCCCGTCGCCGTGGCCGCCAGCGCACTCGGCGGCCGGGTCGAGCTACGGGTCGTGGACCGGGGCCGGGGCGTCCCCGACGAGGCCAAGGAGCGGATCTTCGAGCCCTTCCAGCGGTACGGGGACGCCCCGCGCGGCGCCGGCGTGGGCCTCGGCCTCGCCGTCTCCCGGGGCTTCGCCGAGGCCATGGGCGGCACGCTGGACGCCGAGGACACCCCGGGCGGCGGGCTGACCATGGTCCTGACGCTGGCCGCGACGCCGGGCGGCGTCCGGGCCGACGCCGAGCTGCCGGCCCGGGTCACCTCGTGACCCGCCCCCGCGCCCGTCCTTCCCTCTCCCCGTACAGCAGAGCCGTTCCCTCCTCCCCGTACAGCAGAAAGGCAGGTCCGCGATGACCAGGGTGCTTGTGGTCGACGACGAGCCGCAGATCGTCCGCGCCCTCGTGATCAACCTGAAGGCCCGCCAGTACGAGGTCGACGCCGCGCCCGACGGGGCGACCGCCCTCCAGCTCGCCGCCGCCCGCCACCCCGACGTGGTCCTCCTCGACCTCGGGCTGCCCGACATGGACGGGGTCGAGGTGATCAAGGGCCTGCGCGGCTGGACCCGGGTGCCGATCCTGGTCCTCTCCGCGCGCCACACCTCCGACGAGAAGGTCGAGGCCCTGGACGCCGGGGCGGACGACTACGTCACCAAGCCCTTCGGCATGGACGAGCTGCTGGCCCGGCTGCGCGCCTCCGTACGCCGTGCGGAACCGCTCGGCCAGGAGGGCGGCACCGAGGACATCGCCCTCGTCGAGACGGCCGGCTTCACCGTCGACCTGGCGGCGAAGAAGGTGCACCGGGCCGGCCGCGACGTACGGCTCACCCCCACCGAATGGCACCTGCTGGAGGTCCTCGTCCGCAACGGCGGCCGGCTGGTCAGCCAGAAACAGCTCCTCCAGGAGGTCTGGGGCCCCTCCTACGGCACCGAGACCAACTATCTGCGGGTCTACATGGCCCAGCTGCGCCGCAAGCTGGAGGCGGACCCCTCGCACCCCCGGCACTTCGTCACCGAGCCGGGCATGGGCTACCGCTTCGAGCGCGGCTGACGCGGTACGGCCTCACCCTTTCGAGTGGTCGCCCCGGGCCTCCGTACGAGGCCCGCAGGACCGGTACGCTTCGGGTATGAGTGCTCCCCGATCCGAGAAAGCCGGGAAGGCCGGGAAGGCGGCGCGACCTTCCGGGCGCTTCCGCCGTATGCTCGACCGGCTCTCCAGCTCCCAGGAGGACCTGGAGTACCAGGAGCTACGGGACGACGCGCAGGCCACCGGATGCACCCGGATCTCCGAGTGCTCCGACCGGCAGATCGTGAAGGTGGCTGGTACGTTGCGGACCGTCACCCTCCGTCCCCGGGCCGGAGTGCCCGCCCTGGAGGCGGAGCTCTTCGACGGCACCGAACCGCTGGACGTGGTCTGGCTCGGCCGCCGCTCCATCGTCGGCATAGAGCCCGGCCGCAGGATCATCGCCTCGGGGCGGGTCGCCATGAGCCACGGCCGCCGGGTGCTGTTCAACCCCACATACGAACTCCGACCGCTCGGCAAGGAGTAGCCGGTGACGTCTCTCGACAAGCCGACGTCCGACACGGACCAGCCCCACCGCACCGACCCGCAGCACACCGGCGGGAGGCACGCCGCCCAGCAGGACGCCGAGTCGAAGGCTGTCACCGAGGCCGCCCTCTTCGAGGCCTTCGGCGGGGTGCGCGGCATGGTGGAGACAGTCCTCCCCGGGCTGCTCTTCGTCACGATCTTCACGATCAACAAGAACCTGAACGCCTCGGCCATCGCGGCCCTGGCCGTCTCCCTGGCCCTCGTCGTCGTCCGGCTGGTCCGCCGGGACACCGTCAAGCACGCCTTCAGCGGCGTCTTCGGGGTGGCCTTCGGCGTCCTCTTCGCGAAGATGACGGGCGATGCCAAGGACTTCTATCTGCCGGGCATGCTCTACACCCTGGGCCTGTCGGTCGCCTACCTCGCCACAGCCGCCGCCGGGGTGCCGCTGATCGGCCTGATCCTGGGCCCGGTCTTCAAGGAGAACCTCTCCTGGCGGACCCGTAACCCGGGCCGGAAAAAGGCGTACACCAAGGCCAGCTACGCCTGGGGCTTCATCCTGCTCGCCAAGTGCGCGATCCTCTTCCCGCTCTACTGGTGGGCCGACACCACGCAGTTCGGCTGGGTGCTGATCGCGCTGAAGATCCCGCCGTTCCTGCTCGCGGTCTATCTGACCTGGATCTTCCTCGCGAAGGCGCCGGCGCCCATCGACGTCTTCGCCGAGATGGAGGCCGAGGAAAAGGCCGAGAAGGAGCGCAAGGCCGCGGCGGCCGCCCTCCGCGACCCGGAGGCCTGAGTAGCGTAAGAATGACGGAAGGGGCCCGGAACCGCTCAGCGGTTCCGGGCCCCTTCCGTCGTTCCGTGATCAGCTGTCCGCAGGGTCGCGCCGGACCGACAACAGGTCCTCCAACTGCTCCTCACGCGCCTGGGCGGCCACGAACAGCAGCTCGTCACCGGCCTCCAGGGACTCCTCGGGGCTCGGCGTCAGCACCCGCGTACCGCGGATGATCGTCACCAGCGAGGTGTCCTCGGGCCAGGCCACATCACCGACGCGGGTACCGGCCAGCGCCGACTCCGGCGGCAGGGTCAGCTCCACCAGGTTGGCGTCGCCGTGGCTGAAGCGCAGCAGCCGGACCAGGTCGCCGACGCTCACCGCCTCCTCGACCAGGGCCGACATCAGACGCGGCGTCGAGACGGCGACGTCCACGCCCCAGGACTCGTTGAACAGCCACTCGTTCTTCGGGTTGTTCACCCGGGCCACCACACGCGGCACGCCGTACTCGGTTTTGGCGAGCAGCGAGACGACCAGATTGACCTTGTCGTCCCCGGTCGCGGCGATCACCACGTTGCACCGCTGCAGCGCCGCCTCGTCCAGCGACGTGATCTCACAGGCGTCCGCGAGCAGCCACTCGGCCATCGGGACCCGCTCCACCGAGATGGCGGTCGGCGCCTTGTCGATCAGCAGCACCTCGTGCCCGTTCTCCAGCAGCTCGGCGGCGATGGAACGGCCCACCGCACCCGCCCCGGCAATCGACACACGCATCAGTGACCGTCCTCCTCGGGACCCTGGGCGAAGGCCTCTTCGACCTTGGCGATCTCGTCCGTACGCATCATCACGTGGACCAGGTCGCCCTCCTGGAGGACGGTCTGCGAGGTCGGCAGTATGGCCTCGCCCAACCGGGTGAGGAAGGCCACGCGGACCCCCGTCTCCTCCTGGAGCGTGCTGATCTTGTGGCCGATCCAGGACGGCGTCGTGTGCACCTCGGCGAGCTGCACACCCCCGCTCGGATCACGCCACAGAGGCTCCGCGCCCGACGGCAGCAGCCGCCGCAGCATCTGGTCCGCCGTCCAGCGCACGGTCGCCACGGTGGGGATGCCGAGGCGCTGATAGACCTCGGCGCGCCGGGGGTCATAGATCCGCGCCGCGACGTTCTCGATGGAGAACATCTCGCGGGCCACCCGGGCCGCGATGATGTTGGAGTTGTCGCCGCTGCTGACCGCGGCGAACGCCCCGGCGTCCTCGATCCCCGCCTCGCGGAGGGTGTCCTGGTCGAAGCCGACCCCGGTGACCCGGCGGCCGCCGAATCCGGACCCGAGGCGACGGAACGCCGTGGGGTCCTGGTCGATCACCGCGACGGTGTGCCCCTGCTGTTCAAGGGTCTGTGCGAGAGCGGCACCGACGCGCCCGCAGCCCATGATGACGATGTGCACTGTGCGCCTACCCCGCCGTCCTGGTCATCCGGCTGACCTGCGAAAACACGCTGCTCACACTTCTCTCTCAGCTTGCTGGGCAAACAACGGGGCACACACCCGCGGTGTGGCCCGGAGTCGAGCTTATGCGCCGGGGAAGTCACTGCCTCATCCGCGTGTCCGTATCCTCGCGCACTCCGGTAAAGGGAAAGCAAAACAGGGTGGTCCGGCGCAAGGATCGCGTTAAGGAATGGCGGGGCTTTCTCGGCCGACCGCAGGAGATTGCGGGGCCACGTCGAAAGGGCGTGCGTTTCGGCCACGGGCTGCGCTTACGATCCTCACCGTGTCCAAACTGACCGACGTGCCCAAACGGATCCTGATCGGCCGGGCGCTGCGCAGCGACAAGCTCGGGGAGACCCTGCTCCCCAAGCGCATCGCGCTCCCCGTCTTCGCGTCCGACCCGTTGTCCTCGGTGGCGTACGCACCCGGAGAAGTCCTCCTCGTGCTGTCCATCGCGGGGGTGTCGGCGTACCACTTCAGCCCCTGGATCGCCCTCGCCGTCGTCGTGCTCATGTTCACGGTCGTCGCCTCCTACCGGCAGAACGTCCGCGCCTACCCGAGCGGCGGCGGCGACTACGAGGTCGCGACCACCAACCTCGGTCCGAAGGCCGGGCTGACCGTCGCCAGCGCCCTGCTCGTCGACTACGTCCTCACCGTCGCCGTGTCGATCTCCTCCGGCGTCGAGAACCTCGGCTCCGCGATCCCGTTCGTCATCGAGCACAAGACGCTCTGCGCCATCGGCGCCATCGTCCTGCTCACCCTGATGAACCTGCGCGGCGTCCGGGAGTCCGGGAAGCTCTTCGCCATCCCCACGTACCTCTTCGTGGCCGGCGTCTTCGGGATGATCCTGTGGGGCGCGTTCCGGGGGCTGGTCCTCGGCGACACGATGCACGCCCCCACCTCCGACTTCGAGATCAAACCCGAACACGAGGGACTGGCCGGCTTCGCGCTCGTCTTCCTCCTCCTGCGGGCCTTCTCCTCCGGCTGCGCCGCCCTCACCGGCGTCGAGGCGATCAGCAATGGAGTGCCCGCCTTCCGCAAGCCCAAGAGCAAGAACGCCGCGACCACGCTCGCCGCGATGGGCCTGCTCGCCGTCACCATGTTCTGCGGGATCATCGGCCTGGCCATGGCCACCGACGTCAAGATGGCCGAGAACCCGGCCGTGGACCTGATCCGCGACGGCTCCCCGGTCGGCGCCGACTTCACCCAGGACCCGGTGATCTCCCAGGTCGCCGAGGCGGTCTTCGGCCACGGCTCGTTCCTCTTCATGGTCCTCGCCACGGCGACCGCGCTCGTCCTCTTCCTGGCGGCGAACACCGCGTACAACGGCTTCCCGCTGCTCGGCTCGATCCTCGCCCAGGACCGCTACCTGCCGCGCCAGCTGCACACCCGCGGCGACCGCCTCGCGTTCTCCAACGGCATCGTCCTGCTGGCCGGCGCGGCCATCCTGCTCGTCTGGATCTACGACGCCGACACCACGCACCTGATCCAGCTCTACATCGTCGGGGTGTTCGTCTCCTTCACCCTCAGCCAGACCGGCATGGTCCGGCACTGGAACCGCCTGCTGGCCGACGAACGGGACCCGGCCAAGCGCCGCCACATGGTCCGCTCCCGGGCCATCAACGCCTTCGGCGCGACCTTCACCGGCCTGGTCCTCGTCGTGGTCCTGGCCACCAAGTTCACCCACGGCGCCTGGGTGGCCCTGCTCGGCATGGTCATCTTCTACGGCACGATGACCGCGATCCGGAAGCACTACGACCGGGTCGCCGACGAGATCGCCGCCGACGAGGCCCCCACCGACGAGACCCTGCGCCCCTCCCGCGTCCACGCGATCGTGCTGGTCTCCAAGCTCCACCGCCCCACGCTGCGCGCCCTCGCCTACGCGAAGCTGATCCGCGCCGACCACTTGGAGGCGCTCTCCATCAGCGTCGACCCGGACGAGACGAAGGCGTTGCGCGAGGACTGGGAACGGCGCGGCATCAACGTCCCGCTCAAGATCCTCGACTCGCCGTACCGCGAGGTGACCCGCCCGGTCATCGAGTACGTCAAGGGCCTGCGCCGCCAGAGCCCGCGCGACGTGATCAGCGTCTACATCCCCGAGTACGTGGTCGGCCACTGGTACGAGCACCTGCTGCACAACCAGAGCGCCCTGCGCCTGAAGGGCCGCCTGCTCTTCACCCCCGGCGTCATGGTGACCTCCGTCCCGTACCAGCTCCAGTCCTCCGAGGCCGCGAAGAAGCGGGCCCGCAGGCGCGCGGACTGGAGCGCTCCGGGGTCGGTGCGCCGGGGCCCGGTGGAACGGGGCCACAAGGAGCCGAACCGTAGGACGCCGAACCGTAAGGGGTGAAGGGCATGAAGGGCGTCGCGTGGTAAGCCCCCTGACCGCGCCCGCGTAGACTGGTGGGCTGTCGTCCGGCAGCACGCTCGACCGCTTACCCCCTTCCTCCCTGGAGCCTCCCCACATGCAGAACGAACCCACGTCGTCGCTGGTCGGGGAGGAGTACGAGGTCGAGGTCGGGCCCGTCGCGCACGGCGGTCACTGCATCGCCCGCACCGCCGAGAACCAGGTGCTCTTCGTACGCCACACGCTTCCCGGCGAGAAGATCATCGCCAAGGTCACGGACGGCGACACGGACTCCCGCTTCCTGCGGGCCGACGCGGTACGGATCATCGAGCCGTCCAAGGACCGGGTCGAGGCGCCGTGCCCGTACGCCGGTCCCGGCATGTGCGGCGGCTGCGACTGGCAGCACGCCAAGCCGGGCGCGCAGCGCCGCCTCAAGGGCGAAGTGATCGCCGAGCAGCTCCAGCGCCTGGCGGGCCTGACCCCCGAGGAGGCCGGCTGGGACGGCACGGTCATGCCCGCCGAGGGCGACAAGCTCCCGCCGGGTGAGGTGCCCGCCTGGCGCACCCGCGTCCAGTACGCCGTCGACGCCGAGGGCCGCGCGGGCCTGCGCAAGCACCGCTCGCACGACGTCCAGCCGATCGACCACTGCCTGATCGCCGCGCCGGGCGTCTCCGAGCTCGGCGTCGAGAAGCGCGAGTGGCCCCAGATCGCCGGGGTCGAGGCCATCACCGCCACCGGCTCGAACGACCGCCAGGTCATCCTCACCCCGAAGCCCGGCGGCCGACTGCCCCTGGTCGAACTGGACAAGCCGGTCTCGGTGCTCCGCGTCGACGAGAAGGACGGCGGCGTCCACCGCGTCCACGGCCGCGCCTTCGTCCGCGAACGCGCCGACGACCGCACCTACCGCGTCGGCTCCGGCGGCTTCTGGCAGGTCCACCCGCAGGCGGCCAACACCCTGGTCCGCGCGGTCATGCAGGGCCTGCTGCCCCGCAAGAACGACACCGCCCTCGACCTCTACTGCGGCGTCGGCCTGTTCGCCGGCGCCATCGGCCAGCGCATCGGCGAGAAGGGCGCGGTCCTCGGCATCGAGTCCGGCAAGCGCGCGGTCGAGGACGCCCGCCACAACCTCCAGGACCTCGACCGGGTCCGCATCGAACACGGCAAGGTCGACCAGGTCCTGCCCCGCACGGGCATCACGGAGTGCGACCTGATCGTCCTGGACCCACCGCGCGCGGGCGCCGGCAAGCAGGTCGTCAAGCACCTGTCGGGCCTGGGCGCCCGCAAGATCGCCTACGTGGCCTGCGACCCGGCGGCGCTGGCGCGGGACCTGGCGTACTTCCGGGACGGCGGATACAAGGTGCGGACGCTGCGGGCGTTCGATCTGTTTCCTATGACCCACCACGTGGAGTGTGTGGCCATTCTCGAGCCCGCCGCGAAAGGGGTCTGACCCGGAAGCGGTGCTCTCACCCCTTCAGTCGCACCGGCAACTTCCGCACACTGTTCCCCACGAACGAGGCGTGGCGCGGTAGTTCCGGCTCCGGAACCGCGAGGTCCAGGGCCGGGAAGCGGGTGAAGAGCTGTTCCAGGGCGGTGGTGCTCTCCAGGCGGGCCAGGGGCGCGCCCATGCAGTAGTGCGCGCCGTGTCCCAGGGAGAGGTGGCGGGACTCGCCGGTGCGGGTGATGTCGAAGCGGGCCGCGTCCGGGCCGTGGGCCCGTGTGTCGCGGCCGGCTGCCGAGTACCCGGCGAGGACCGGGGTGCCTTGGGGGATCACGGTGCCGTCCAGGGTCAGGTCGCGGGTCGGGTAGCGGAAGGGGAAGTAGCTGACCGGGCTGTCCCAGCGCAGGGTCTCCTCCACCACGTCCGCCCAGCTCGCCCCGCCGGTCAGGACCAGGTCGAGCTGGTCCCGGTGGGTGCACAGGGCGCGTACGGCGTTCGTGATCAGGTTCAGCGTCGTCTCGTGCCCCGCGATGATGGTCAGCATCAGTGTGCCGATCAGCTCGTGCGGGCTGAACCGGTCGCCGTCCTCCTCACGGGCCGCGATCATCGCGCTGGTGAGGTCGTCCCCCGGGTCGGCCGCCCGGGCGGCCGCGACCGCGCTCAGGACCTCCACCATCTCCCGGTTGGCCGCCATCGCCTCGGCCGGCTCGATTTCCGTGGCCACGATCTGGTTGGAGAGGTGGTGCAGCCGGTCGTGGTGCGCCTCGTCCACGCCCAGCAGTTCGCAGATGACGCCCATCGGCAGCGGCAGCGCGAAGTGGGTGCGCAGATCGACGACGCCGTCCTCGGTGGCGGCCGCCTCCAGGTTGCTCAGCAGACGGGATGTCAGGTTCCCTACGTAGGGGCGGAGTTCCTCGACCCGGCGGGCCGTGAACGCCTTGCTCATCAGCGACCGCAGCCGCCGGTGGTCGGCGCCGTCCGCGGTCGTCATCCCCTGCACCGTGGCGAACGTCTTCAGCGGCCAGCCGTCGGCGATCTCCCCGGCCTGGAGCGCTGTGAAGTGCTGTGCGTTCTTGGCTACGTCGGGGTGCGCGAGGAATTCCTTGAGCGCGTCGTGGCCCAGCACCGCCATCCCCCGCACCTCGCCGGGGAGGACCACCGGGGTGACCGCCCCCCGGGCCAGCAGCCGGGCGTTGGCCGCGTGCGGGCAGCCCCCGGCCGGGTCCAGGCGGTGCGGGTGGTCGGCCGCGGGGTTCAGCGGTGACGTGTTCAACAGGGCTCCAGGTCTTCGGAGGGACGGGGACAAGCCGAGGAAGGGCGGGCTCCGGACGGGTCAGTGCGGCCGGGCCTGTGACCGCACCGCGTTCCGGTGCGGCCACGCCGGGGCGGGGGCCTCGGTCGCCCGGGAGGGCACCGGGCCCTGCGGCAACTGCGGCGAGGTGAAGCGCACGGGCAGCGTGCCCAGGCCCTTGCTCCACGGCGAGTTGACCCACTTCAGCTCGTCTTCGGGGACCGCCAGTTCCAGGTCGGGCAGGCGGTGCCGGATCGTGTCGACCGCGGTCCGGGTGATCAGCCGGGCCGGGTCCTGGGCGGGGCAGGTGTGCGGGCCCGCGCCGAACGCCAGATGGGAGCGGTTGCCGACCACAGGGGCGCCGTCGGCCGGCAGGACCTCCGGATCCGCGTTGGCCGCTGCCAGGCCCAGGATCAGCATGTCGCCCGCCCGGATGTCCTGGCCGCCGAACCTCATGTCGCGGGTGGCGTAGCGGGCCGGGAAGTTCTGGGTGGGCGGGAAGCGCCACAGGACCAGGTCGAGCGCGTCGTCCACGCTGAGGTGGCCGCCGCTCAGCGAGGAGCGCAGCGCGGGGTCGCAGAGCAGGATGCGCAGCGAGGTGGCGATCCAGTTCACCGTGGTCTGGTTGCCCGCGACGAACATGACCACCAGGTTGTGCAGCACCTCCTCGTCGGTGAGCCGCGCCGGGTGGTGCAGCAGCGCCGAGACGATGTCGTCGCCCCTCACCCGCCGCTTCTCCTCGATCAGTGACAGGAGGATCGCGCCCATCCGGCGACTGGCGTCCGCCGCCCCGCTGGTGGCGGAGACCAGGCCTCCCACGGCCTCCACCAGCTCCCGGCCGGTCCGGTCGTCCACCCCCAGCAGCCCGGCGATCACCCGCATCGGCAGCATGCGCGCGTACGAGGCGACGAGGTCGGCCTCGCCGTGGGCAGCGAATCCGGTGATCAGGGCCTCGGCGGTGGCCCGGACGCTGCGGCGCAGCTCATGCCCGTTGATCCCGGCCAGCGCGTCGGAGACGGCGACGCGCATCCTGCGATGCTGCTGCCCGTCCGCGAAGAGCAGCGCGGGGCGCCAGCCGACCATCGGCAGGATCGGCGAGTCGGCCGGCACCCGGCCTTCGCGCAACCGGCTCCACCGGCGCGGGTCGTGCGAGAAATCCTGTTCCTCGCGGGTGAGCCGGAGCAGTTCGCGATGGCCCAGGACCAGCCAGGCGTCGATGCCGGGGGCGACGGACACCGGCGCCACCGGGCCGTGCGTACGGCGCAGTTCCTCGTACAGCGCGGGCATCGTGTTGCCGTCGAGGTCGGGTCCGTGCAGCGCGGTCGCCGTGCCGGGGGCGCCGGTCACGGGGCAGCCGGCGGCCGGCCCGGCCGTGGGAGGGGGCGTGCTCATGAGGACTCCGTGGCGACGTGGATGAGGTGACGGACCAGGGCGATCAGTGCCCGGATCGATGAGGCCCGGTCCCGTGCGTCACAGGTCACCAGCGGGGTGTCGGGCAGCAGGTCGAGGGCCGTACGGATGTCGTCGGCGTCGTACCGGGGGCCGGACGGGAAGATGTTGACGGCGACCGCGAAGGGAAGGTCCAGATCCTCCAGATTGCCCAGCGCGTCGAAGGAGGCCGCCAGGTCCCGGGAGTCCACCAGGGCGAGCGCGCCGAGCGCCCCCTTGGCCAGGTCCCGCCAGGCCGGCAGGAACCGCTGCTGGCCCGGTGTCCCGAACAGATACAGGACCAGGTCGCCGTCGATGGTCAGCCGGCCGAAGTCGAGGGCGACCGTGGTGGTCCGCTTGCCGCCGTCCCCGGCGTACGGGTCCACCCGGACGCCCGCCCGGGTCATCGACGCCTCGGTGGAGAGCGGTTCGATCTCCGACACCGTACCGATCAGCGTCGTCTTGCCCACCCCCAGCGGGCCGACGACCAGGATCTTCGCCGCGCCCGACACATTCGAGTCGAGGTACTTGCCGTCGGCCGCGGTGGGCGGCCGGTCGGCCTCGGCCAGGGTTTCAGAGGCAGCTTTCGAGACCATGGAGAACCTTTCTGAGCATGGTCACATCGGCGCGTTCGGCCGGCGGGATGGGCGGCCGGGTCACGATCAGCCCCCAGCGGAGGAGATCGGAGAGCAGCACCTGCGCGACCGATGGCGGCTGGCCGAGGTGAGCGGCCACCTCCGCGACCGAGATGAGCCCCTCACAGTGCTTCAGGATGGCGAGGTGTTCCGGCTGGAGGGTGGCGGGGAACGCCGCCTCCGCCGTCATCACCAGGGATTCCCAGGACAGCGGCTCGCCCTCGGACTCCGTGCGGCCGCGGGTGATGACATAGGGGCGGATCGCCGAGGCCCTCGGCGCCTCAGGCCGCTCTGCCGTCACGTCGCGGCGGCCTCGTCCCGGGGCAGGCTGCTCAGGTGCGCGCCGATCTTCGCCACCAGCAACTGCATCTGCTGGGCCACCAGGCCCACGTCAGCGTCCAGCTCGGTGGCGACCCCCAGGTGCGCGCCCACCCCGGCAGGGGTGAACAGCACGAACCCCTGGTCGGTCTCCAGCATCAACTGGCGTGTCGCGGCGGCGCGCCCGAACAGCAGCGCGCTGGTGGACCGGCCCGTCATCGTCATCGCCGCGCAGGCCGCCGAGAGCGACTCCGCGTCGGCGACGCTCAGGCAGGCCACCGGACCCGAGAGGTTCTCGGCGGAGGCGTGCCCGAGACGCAAGCCGTCCTCGGACACCACCACGGCGTGCCTGACGCCGGGAATCTCGGTGAGGGGGCGGAGCATCCATCCCAGGTCGGGGAGTCGAGTGATGATTCCGGTCACGGTCGGCCTCCGGCGTGCTCGTGCGGGGTACGGGGCGGGGACTGTCCGCCGTGCGGGGGCGACGCGGGTTCGGCGTCGCCGTCCGCGTCGACGGCCGCCCGGCCGCGCAGCGTCCCGGACACCACGCTGGCGATCGAGGCGCGCGCCGCCTCCGGCGTCCAGGGTTCGGCGGGCGCGACACCGGGCTGCGGGTCGGGCGCCGAGTGACGTGCGGCGGTCGTGGCCTGGGCGGCGCCGC
>NZ_JAAGMH010000080.1:0-661 GCF_010548505.1 Streptomyces sp. SID14515
GCCCGTGGGCGTGGACGACGTCCGCGCCCGTGCAGGCGGCCCGCAGCGCGGCGACGGCGGCCGGGTCGCTGCGCCGGGGCACCGGAAGGAAGCGGGCGCCGGTCGCCGTGAAGTCGTAGGCGCGGTCCACGGCGGGCGGGGCGCAGACGGTCACCTGCACCCCTCGCGCCACCAGCCCGGCGGCCAGCGAACCGACGTGCGCGCTGCTGCCCGCACTTCCGCCGCCCAGGACTTGGACCGTACGCAGCTGTGACACGTTGATTGGCTCCCCGGGGCTCCGGAGTCGGCGGTAAGTACAGCGCCAAGGATGCCAGTCCGTACGCACGTTCCGGGACCGCCGTAACGTTGCTGCCCCACGCACGGCGACAACCGACCGCACCGCACCACCCTCAGGGGTGAACTTGAAGGCGCAAAGTTGCCGCCTAGCGGTCGCCCGTCGGCTTCACCGACCCGCTTCCCGCGTCCCCCGCCAGCTTCGCCGACCGGTTTCCCGCGTGCCCCGCCGGGCTCCTCCACACCCTCGGGACGCGCCGGGCGAGGCGGCTGACCCGGTCGCCGTCCACCGCGGCCGCCACGACCCCCGCGGCCAGCGCCAACCGCCCGGACCGGCCGGTGGCGCGGGCGAGCGCCAGCCCCAGTGCCGCGCCGAGCGCGTGTGCCC
>NZ_JAAGMH010000083.1:0-47907 GCF_010548505.1 Streptomyces sp. SID14515
GGGGGCCGCTCCGCTGGCGGCGCCGCCGACCCATGTCCGGGGCTCCGCGCAGGGCGGCGCGCCGCTCGCGTACGCTCCCCCGGCGCAGGTTCCGGTTCCGGCGCCCCGGGCGGCGGAGCAGGCGCAGGGCGGCACGGACGGACCGTACGTCGCGACCGCCCCGTACGGTCCCTTCGGGGCGACCGCCGGAGGTGTCCGGCTCGCCCTGTTCGACACCCGGGCCACCTCGCTGGCGCTGCCGGTCCCCCGGGTCGACGCGATGGACCCGAACGCCGGTTTCCTCGCCGGTCTGATGGCCTCCGCCCCGGCCGAGCTGATCACCGCCCTGCACACGGTGCCGGCCCCCTCGCTGGAGACCCGGCTGCGGGAGCTGCGGGCCCGGCTGGAGATGCGGGAGCTGGATTCGGCCGCGCGTGCGCTGACCACCCTGGAGGGTGAACACGCGGACGACTGGCGGGTCGTCTGGTATCGGGGCGTCACCTCGCTGGTGACCGGCGACCACGAGACGGCGGCGCTCTCCTTCGACGCGGTCTACGACGCGTTCCCCGGCGAGATGGCGCCCAAGCTGGCGCTCGGGATCTGCGCGGAGGTGCTGGGTCAGCTGGACAACGCCGCCGAGTACTACCGCCTGGTGTGGGCGACCGATCCGGGCTTCGTCAGCGCCGCGTTCGGCCTGGCCCGGGTGCAGATCGCCGCCGGGGAGCGGGCCGCGGCGGTGAGCACCCTGGAGTCGGTGCCGGAGGCCTCGATCCACTACACGGCGGCCCGGGTCGCCGCCGTCCGGGCGCGGCTGCGCGAGCGCTCGCACCGGGAGCCGCTGCTGGTCGACCTGACGGCCGCCGGGATCCAGGTGGCGGCGCTGGCCGCCTTCGGCCTGGACCCGGTGCGCCACGAGCAGTTGTCGACCGAGGTACTGGGCAAGGCACTGGACTGGGTACTCTCCGGTAGTCCCGGTGTCCCGGGGCTGGGCGGACCGGCCGCCGGTTCGCCGGACGCACGCAAGCTGCTCGGCGCCGAACTGAACGAGCGGGGGCTGCGGTTCGGGCTGGAGCGCTCGTACCGGATGCTCGCCCGGCTCGCGCAGCGGGGCGACGAGAGGATCGAACTGGTGGAGCGGGCCAACCGTTTCCGCCCCCGGACGTGGGTGTGAAGATGTCTCAGAGCCACCAGCAGCCCGCCCTGTCGAAGTGCCCCGGCTGCGAGGAGCCGCTGGATACGGGCGACCTGTTCTGCGGGGCGTGCGGCTACGACCTCTCGGCCGTTCCGGCGCGCCCCGACGACCGGCCCACGATGGCCATCACCGTGCCCCCGGCCGCCCCGGCCGCCGGGGCGGTGCAGTGGCCCGCCGCAGCGGAGACCGACAGTTCGGACGTGCCCGCGCCCGTGCACCATCCGGCGGACCTGCCGGGGACGGACTCGGGCGGCAGGCCGCTGGCCGAGCCGGAGCACGGTCAGGAGCCGGCGTCGGGCCGGGGCGCGGTGGACCGGCCGGCGGGCGGTCAGGCGGCCGGGCCCGTGCCGGTGCGCCACGACGACCGGGCGGCTCCGGGCGACGCGGCGGATTCCGGTGACTTCGCGCTGGCCGCGCCCGATCCCCGTACGGCGGAGCACGCCGCCGCGCCCGCCGCCGCTCCGGCCCCCGGGGCGAAGGTCTGTGTGGCCTGCCGCTCCGGCCGGGTGGACCCCGACGGCTACTGCGAGAACTGCGGGCACGCCCAGCCCCGTGAGCGCGACCACATGGAGCAGGAGCTCGACGCGGTGGCCGCCGTCAGCGACCGGGGCCTGCGCCACCACCGCAACGAGGACTCCTTCGCGGTGTCCTCGACCGCGCTGCCCGACGGTTCGCCCGCCGTCGTCGCGATCGTCTGCGACGGCGTCTCCTCGGCGAGCCGCCCCGACGAGGCGTCCGCGGCCGCCGCGAGCGCCGCCAACGAGGCGCTGCTGGAGTCCCTGCCGCGCGGTACGCATCCGCAGCAGGCGATGCACGAGGCGATCGTCGTCGCGTCCGAGGCGGTCAACGCCCTGGCGCAGGAGCCGGCCGGGGCGATGGAGCACGACGCGCCCCGCCATCAGAACGCCCCGGCCTGCACCCTGGTCGGCGCGATCACGGCGGGCGGTCTGCTGGTCGTCGGCTGGGTCGGCGACAGCCGGGTCTACTGGGTGCCGGAGGACCGGACCCAGCCGACCGCCCGGCTCACCGAGGACGACTCCTGGGCCGCGCAGATGGTGGCGGCCGGCCTGATGAACGAGGCGGAGGCGTACGCGGACGAGCGCGCCCACGCCATCACCGGCTGGCTCGGCGCCGACTCGTACGAACTGGAGCCGCACACCGCCGCGTTCAAGCCGGACCGGCCGGGCCTGGTGGTCGTGTGCACGGACGGCCTGTGGAACTACGCGGAATCCGCCGAGGAGATGGCCGCCGCCGTCCCGGCAGACGCCCAGGAACGACCGCTGCACGCCGCCCAGGTGCTCGTCGGCCACGCGCTCGACGGCGGGGGCCACGACAACGTAACAGTGGCGCTTCTGCCGTTCGCCGTACGGCCGCAAGGGGCAGGATCGGCCTGCGAAACCGCTTAACCCTCAAGGAGCCGACCAGATGGCCAACTTCTCCAAGTCGAACGTGCCGCAGTTCTCCGTCGAGGTGTATCAGAACGAGTTCCTGCCCGAGGGCGGCCGTGAGGTCAACGCGATCGTCACCGTCACCTCGACCGGCGGCGGCACCACCGGCGGCATACCGCTGGCGGGTGCGTCGACCTCGCCCGCGTACGTACCGGTGCCGTCCCCCGACGCGGCCGTGGTGCTGATGGTCGACTGTTCCGGCTCGATGGACTATCCGCCGACGAAGATGCGCAACGCCCGCGACGCGACGGCGGCGGCCATCGACACGCTGCGCGATGGCACCCGGTTCGCGGTGGTCGCGGGGACGCACGTGGCCAAGGACGTCTATCCGGGCAACGGGCGGCTCGCGGTCGCCGACGTACAGACGAAGGCCCAGGCCAAGGACGCCCTGCGGAAGCTGAGCGCGGGCGGGGGCACCGCGATCGGCACCTGGCTGCGGCTGGCCGACCGGCTGCTGAACTCCGCTGACGTGTCCATCCGGCACGGCATCCTGCTGACCGACGGCCGCAACGAGCACGAGTCGCCGGAGGATCTGCGGGCGGCCCTGGACTCCTGCGCCGGCCGGTTCACCTGCGACGCCCGCGGGGTGGGCACCGACTGGGAGGTGAAGGAGGTCACCGGCATCGCCGCCGCCCTCCTCGGCACGGCCGACATCGTCGCCGACCCGGCGGGCCTGGCCGCGGACTTCACGCGGATGATGGAGAACGCCATGGGCAAGGAGGTCGCGGACGTTGCGCTGCGGCTCTGGACGCCGGTGGGGGTGGAGATCCGGTTCGTGAAGCAGGTCGCGCCCACGGTCGCGGATCTGACCGGGCGGCGCACCGAGGCGGGCCCCCGGGCCGGGGACTACCCGACCGGTTCCTGGGGCGACGAGTCCCGCGACTACCACGTGTGCGTCCTGGTGCCGGAGGCCGGGATCGGCCAGGAGATGCTGGCCGCCCGGGTCTCGCTGATCCTGCCCGACCCCTCGGGCGCGGGCGCCCCGCAGACCCTGTCGCAGGGGCTCGTCCGGGCCGTGTGGACGGACGACATGGTGGCGTCGACCTCGATCAATCCGCAGGTCGCGCACTACACGGGCCAGGCGGAACTGGCACAAGTCATCCAGCAGGGGCTGGACGCACGCAAGTCGGGCGACTTCGACGGCGCGACGGCGAAGCTGGGCCGTGCGGTGCAGCTGGCGTCGGCGTCCGGGAACCAGGACACCGCGAAGCTGCTTTCGAAGGTGGTCGACGTCGTCGATGCCGCGACAGGTACTGTGCGACTGAAGGCGAAGGTCGCGGAAGCGGACGAGATGACCCTCGAAACGCGCTCCACCAAGACCGTTCGCGTCAAGAAGTAGCACCACACGATCACCACTCGATCACCTCGCGGACATGCGCCGCGATCGACAGCATGCGGCCTCCGCGGCCGGAAGAGGAGAGGGGGAAGCGCCGACATGCCGACCTGCCCGAACGGACACCAGTCGGGTTCCGAGGACTGGTGTGAGGTCTGCGGACACCGCATGGCGCCCGCGGGTGCCGTGCCCCCGCCTCCTCCGCCGCCGCCAGCGCCCGGTTACGGCTACCCGCAGCCGGGTTCCGACGGTGGCCAGCCCACCATGCAGGCGGAGCTCTGCCCGCAGTGCCGTACGCCGCGTGAGGCGATGGCTCCGTACTGCGAGGAGTGCCGCTGGAACTTCCTCACCAACACGGCGACCTCGTACACCCCGCTGGCCCCGCAGCACGGCACGCCCAGCGGTCCTCCGCCCGGCCTCAATCTGCCGCCCGGATTCCAGGCGCAGGGCCCCGGTGGTCAGCCCGGACCCGGCGGCCAGGGCGGTCCCGGCGCGCAGGGCGGTCCGCCCGGTGCGCCGCAGCCGCGCGACCCGTTCGACTACCAGGGCTCGCGCCCCTCGCAGATGAACCGCCCCGCCGAGCCGCTCGCTCCCGAGCAGAACGGTCCGCACGGAAACGGCGGACAGGGCGGCAACGGCGGTCAGGGCGGGCCTCCGCCGTCGTTCCAGCAGCAGGGCCCCCCGCCGCCGCCCTCGTTCCAGCAGCAGGGGCACCAGCCGCCTCCGCAGCAGCAGGCGGGGCCCTCGACGCACTCGCCGTTCGAGCCGCAGCAGGCCTCGCCCTTCGCGCCTCCGCAGCAGCAACAGCAGTCGGCGCCGCCCGCGCCGCCGCAGCCGTCGGGGCACACCGGCGGCGGGGACGACTGGATGCTGCCGCCGCCTTCGCAGAGCCGGCCGCCGCAGCCGCCCCAGCAGTTCCAGCAGCCCCAGGGCCCCCACCAGGGCCAGCAGAGCCAGGGCCAGGACCCGGGGCAGGGCTACGACCAGGGGCAGCAGCACGGCCAGGACCAGGGTTACGACCAGGGTCAACAGCACGGCGGGGTTCCCGGCCAGGGCCGGCCTCAGCAGTCCACCTCCTGGACCGCCGTGATCGCCCCGGACCGCGCGTACTTCCTCGCGATGATGCAGCGCAGCGGCCCCGAGGCGACCGGGCTGAACCTGCCCGCGTACTCCCCGGAGCAGCGTCTTCCGCTCACCGGGAGCCAGATCACCATCGGGCGTCGCCGGCACAGCACCGGCGAGTCCCCCGACGTCGATCTGTCGGTGCCCCCGGAGGACCCGGGCGTCTCGCACCAGCACGCGGTGCTGGTCCAGCAGCCCGACGGCGGCTGGGCGGTCGTCGACCAGAACTCCACCAACGGCACCACGCTGAACGGCGCCGAGGAGCCGATCCAGCCCTACGTCCCCGTACCGCTGCAGGACGGCGACCAGGTGCACGTCGGGGCATGGACGACGATCACGGTCCGCCGGGACTGAGCGCACACCGCCGCACGCACCACCTCGTACACCTGGCCGCTCGCCGCCTCACCCGGTGGCGAGCGGCCAGGTGTACGGGCCCTGCGGGTCGTCGAGCCAGGCCCACTGCCGGCCCTGGCCGACCGTGATGCCGTACCTCTCCCGCTGCGGGCGCTCCTCGCGCTCCCAGAGGGAGAGGGCCTCGTGCGGATCGAGGGTGCCCGCGGTCAGGGTCAGGAGGAAGCGGAAGAGGTCGTCCCCGGCCACCCGGCGCGGCAGTCCGCCGAGATACGGAAGACCGCCGGGCAGCGGGAGCGCCCCGCGCAGGGGCACGAAGTACGCCGGGGTGTGCAGGAAGTGCCCCTCGGCGCGCGGTCCGTGCGCCGTCGCACGGACCTGGAGCGAGACCAGGCCGGTGGCGAGCGGCGCGAGGATCCGCGCCCCCGGACGGCACTGTTCCGGCCAGCTCTGCGGTACGGCCGGCAGGGTGCAGGTCGCGATGATCCGGTCGTACGGGGCGCGCTGCGGGCAGCCCCGGGCCCCGTCGCCGGTGATCACCGTCGGGCGGTATCCGGCCGCGGCGAGGTGGGCGCGGGCCGACTCCGTGATCTCCGGGTCCAGGTCGACGCTGGTCACGGCGGAATCGCCGAGCCGGTGGGCGAGCAGCGCCGCGTTGTAGCCGGGGCCGGTGCCGATCTCCAGGACCGTGTCTCCGTCCCGTATGTCGAGGGCGTCGAGCATCAGGGCCATCAGGGACGGCTGGCTGGAGGACGAGACGAGTTCGCCGTCCTTGAGCCGGGTGGCCAGCGCCCCGTCCGCGTACACGCCGCGCAACCAGCGGGAGCGCCGTTCGGGGTCGGGGTCCTCGCCCCAGACGCGCTCGAAGCCGCCGTTTCCGTGCACGTAGTAGAACGGCACGAACAGATGGCGGGGCACCTCGGCGAAGGCCGTACGCCAGGCGGGGTCGGCGAATCCGCCCCGCGCGGCGATCTCCCGCACCAGGGCCTCCCGCGCCGCGTCGGCCTCGGCGTCGGGGACGGGCGGGGAGGGACCTTGCCGGTACGCACCCGGGTCTCCCGGGTCGCCCGGGCCTTCCGAGTCGCCCATGCCTCCCACGTCTCCCGTCTCTCCCGTCTCTCCCATCTCTCCACTGTCCTGCGCCGGGGCCGCGCGGGCGAGCGGCGGACCGGGGGTTCCCGGCCCTTGGTCCTAGGACCCCTGTCCTCGGCCGGTGCGTCTGCGACCATGGACGGGTGACTGAGATTCCGCGCGACACGCTTCAGGAGCAGACCTTCTACGAGCAGGTCGGCGGCGAGGCGACCTTCCGGCGCCTGGTCCACCGCTTCTACGAGGGCGTGGCGGGCGACGAGCTGCTGCGGCCGATGTATCCGGAGGAGGATCTGGGCCCGGCCGAGGAGCGGTTCGCACTGTTCCTGATGCAGTACTGGGGCGGCCCGCGCACCTACAGCGACCACCGGGGGCACCCGCGGCTGCGGATGCGGCACGCGCCGTTCCGGGTGGACCGGGCGGCGCATGACGCCTGGCTCGGCCATATGCGGGTCGCGCTGGACGAGCTGGGGCTCGCGCCCGAGCACGAGCGGCAGTTGTGGGACTACCTGACGTACGCCGCCGCCTCGATGGTCAACACCGCGGACTGATCGGTTCCGGACCGCAGCGCAACGATCTGTGACCGGACAACTCCGGAATCCGGCGTTCCAACCCCGAATAACGATCACGATCGCATCAAGGTGCACCGGCAAGCGGTTACCAGAACCTGTTGCCTCTGAAAGCATCACCCGTACGCCGGGGGGCGTGCGCATGCGGTGTTTCCGGGGCTGGGGGATCAGGTGACGGGTTTCGTCCTACTGCGGGTGAGGGCTCATCGCCTTCTGCTCTCCGCGGCGGTGCTCGCCGTCCTGCTGACCACATCTGTCCTGGCCGCGCTCACCGCGCTCGTAGGTTCCGTGGGCGACGCGGCCCTGCGCCACACGCTCACCCACGGATCGGCCGCGTCCGCCGCCCTAGTCGTCTCCGCTTCGGTGGACCACGAGAAGCGCACGGAGGCCGATGCCGCCGTCCGCAAGGCCTCGCGCGACGCCTTCGACGGACTGCCCGTGACCGTCGGGAAGCTGGAGAGCTCGGGGTCGTACGCGCTGCCGCGGAGCCTCCAGGACCCGGCCGCCCGGCGCGGCGAGCCGGACCTCACCCACTTCGCCGCCCTCGACCGGAGCCGGGTGCGGATCACCGAGGGCAAGGCGCCCGCGGCCCCCGACGGCGCCGGACCCGTCCAGGTCGCGCTGCCCGTCGTCGCCGCCGAGGCCCTGAAGCTGAAGCCTGGCGCCCGGCTCACCGTCACCGACCGGCTGCGCGAGAAGAAGCAGCGGGTCCTGGTCACCGGCGTCTACGAGGCCGCCGACCGCTCCGACCCGTACTGGCAGCTGGATCCGCTCGGCGGGCGCGGGGTGCGCAAGCTCGCGTTCACGACGTACGGTCCGCTGCTCACCGACCCCTCGGTCCTCGCCTCCGGCGCGCTCGGCAAGGGCGAGACGTCCTGGCTGGCGGCCGCCGACTTCGCCACGCTGACCACCGGCTCCATGGACGGGCTGCGCGATGCGTCGGCGAAGGCCCCGAAGGCTCTGACAGCCGCACCGGTGTTCGCGTCCGGCGTCACCGCGCGGATGTCGCTGCCCACCGTGCTCGACCAGCTCGACCGGGCGCTGCTCGTCTCCCGTTCCACGCTGATGATCGTCGCGGTGCAGCTGGTGCTGCTCGCCGCGTACGCCCTGCTGCTGGTGGCCCGGCTGCTGAACAGCGAGCGCGACGGGGAGCGTGAACTGCTGCGGGCCCGGGGCGGTTCCCGGGGCCGGATCACCTCGTTCGCCGCGATCGAGGCGCTGTTGCTCGCGGTGCCCGCCGCGGTGGTCGCCCCGCTGCTCGCGGGGCCGCTGACCGGGCTGCTGGCGGAGCGCGGCGCCCTGTCCCGGATCGGGCTGAAGGTCGGACAGGCCTCGACCGGGACCGTGTGGCTGGTCTCGGCGGCCGTCGCGCTTGCCTGTGCCCTGGCGGTGGTGGCCCCGTCGCTGACGGCCGGGGCGAGCGGCCGCAGGTCCCGGGCGGCTTCGCTGCCCGGCCCGGTGCGGGCGGGCGCGGACCTCGGGCTGCTGCTCATCGCGGCCGTGGCGTACTGGCAGCTGGACCGGCAGGCCGGCAGCGGGGCGCTCAGCGGCGACCGGGCGGGCAACCTCGGCATCGACCCCCTGCTGGTCACCGCCCCCGCGCTGGCGCTGCTCGCCGGAACGGTCCTCACGCTGCGCCTGCTGCCGCCCGCCGCGAAGCTCGCCGAACGGCGTGCGGCCAAGGGCCGGGGGCTGCCCGCGGCGCTGGCGGGCTGGCAGTTCAGCCGCCGCCCGTTGCGCGGGGCGGGGCCGGTGCTGCTGCTGGTCCTGTCGGTCGCGATGGGCATGCTGGCGATCGGGCAGAGCGCCTCCTGGGACCGCTCGCAGTCCGACCAGGCGGACTTCGGCTCCGGCGCCTCGGTCCGGCTCGTGGGCGGGCACGGGAGCGGTACGGCGACGGCCGGCGCCTACAGCGCCCTGGAAGGGGTGCGGCAGGCGGCCCCCGCCTACCGGGCGGACGTGGAGGTCTCCGGCGGGCGCATGGCCGAGGTCCTCGCCCTGGACACGGCCCACGCGGACGAGCGGATGCTGATGCGCTCCGACCTCGCCGACACGAGCCCGCGCCGGATGTTCGAGACCATCGCCCCGGAGCGGGCCCCGCGCCCCGGACTCGTACTCCCGAAGGACAGCACCCGGCTGAAGCTGGACGTGCGGATCACCACGGTTTCGCCGAAGCGCTCCGGCGCCTCCTCGGACGCGGACCCGGCGCCACCGGTGGTCACCGTGCTCCTGGAGGACCGCTACGGCCTCCCCTACCGGGCCCTGGCCGGCACCGTGCCCGCGGACGGCCGCCCGGTCGCGGTGTCCGTACCGGTGTCGGCGGCGGGTGGTCTGGCCGTGACCGGCATCGAGGTGGACGGCGAAGCACCGTACCGCTACGCGCAGCAGCGCAGGGTCTCGGTGGGCGACGTACGGGTGGTCACCGGCTCCGGCGCCGAACGCCCGGTGCCGACGACGGGATCGGTGCGCTGGGACGCGGCCATGACGCTCACCGAGTTCGGTGAGGTGCGGCCGGGCAAGCCGCCGGTCCGCAACGGGAGGTCGGGCCTGCCGGACTTCACGTACGACACCGGTACGAACAGCGAGGACAGCTGGGAGCTGACCAGCGGCCTCCTGCGGATCACCGCCGCCCGGCCGAAGGCCACGGTGGTCAAGGCGGTCGCGACGGACGCCTATCTGAAGAACACGAACGCGAAGCTGGGCGACGAGATCGACCTCACCCTGGCCGGGAACACCATCCGGGTCACCCTGGCGGAGTCGGTACGGCGGCTGCCGACCACCGAGGCCGCCGCGCTGCCCGGGGCCGCGGACCCGGTGGCGAGCGGCGGCGCGCTGCTGCTGGACCTCAAGGCCGTCACCGCGGTCCTGGCCGACCGGCCGACCGCGACGATCGAGGCGTCCGAGTGGTGGCTGAGCACCGCCCCGGGCGACGCCGCGAAGGCGGCCGCCGCCCTGCGCGCCCTGCCGGACACCGACCCGGCCCAGGTGCTGGTCCGCGCGGAGGCCGCCCAGCAGTTGGTGGACGACCCGCTGGGTGCGGGACCGCAGTCGGCGCTGCCGGCCGTCGCGGTGGTCGCCGCCGCGCTGGCGGCCGTCGGCTTCGCGGTCAGCGCCTCCGGTTCCCGGCGAGAACGGTCGGCCGAACTCGGCGTGTTGCGGGCGCTCGGTGCGCCGCGCCGCCAGCTGGCCCGCATGATCGCCGCCGAGCAGGGTGTGCTGATCGCCCTCGCGCTGCTGATCGGGCTCGGCATCGGCACGGTGCTGACCCGGGCCGTCGTCCCGCTGATCGTGCTGACCGGGCAGGCGGACCGGCCCGTTCCGCCGGTGCTGGTCGAGCTGCCCGCCGGGCAGGTCGCCGCGCTGCTGGCCGGGGTCGCCGCCCTGCCGCTCGTGATCGTCGCGACGATGGCGCTGCGCCGCGGAGACCCGGCGGTCACGCTGCGCCACCAGGGGGACCACTGATATGAGCAACGACAAGCGGGCGGCCTCCGCCCCGTGGGCACGTACCCGGCTGCGCACCGCGCCCGGTGCGGCGGCGGCCCTCGCGGTGCTGGTGCTGGTGACGGCGTTCCTCGCCGCGGCGTTCCCGCGGGCCGTGGACGCGTACGAGACGAAGGGGCTGCGCCACGACATCCTGACGGCGGACGCGGGCCGCAGCACCGTGGAGATCGCCCGCCCGCAGCCCGGTCTCGAACTGCCGCAGGACCAGCGGGAGGCCGAGGCGCGGAGCCCCGAGCTGACACGGGTCGGCAAGGCGCTCCTGAAGGCCCTGCCCGCACCGCTGCGGGCCGACGCCTCGTCGGTCGCGTTCGGCGTGCGCACCACGAAGCCGGCCGTCGCGACGGAGCCCTGGCTGGCGAGGCCCGACGCGGTGCCGCCGCGGCTCACGTATGTGGCGCAGTCGGGGCTGAAGGACCACGCCACGCTGGCCTCGGGCGCCTGGCCGGCGGCTCCTGGCGGGGTGACGGCGGACTCCCGTGCGGTGCAGGGCGCGGTCACCGAGGAGACGGCGGCCGAGCTGAAGGTGAAGGTCGGCGCGACCATCACCCTGCTCACCGCGGCCCAGGAACCCATCACGGTGACGATCACCGGCATCGTGGCTCCGCGTGACCCGCGGGGCAGCTACTGGTCCACCGATCCGCTGCTGCGCACCCCGTCGCTGGTCCCGGACCCCACCGACCCCTTGCCGGTGCACTTCTGGACCGGCACCGTCCTGCTGGCGGAGGACGCCGGTCCGGTGCTCCTGAGCACGGCGGCCGAGCCTGCCCTATTCTGGCGGATCCCGCCCGACCCCACAGCGCTGACCGGCCCCGACGGCGCCCGGCTGACGTCCGTCATCGCCTCGCTGGAGAGCGGCCCCGGGCTGCTGAAGGTGCGCGGGATCGCCGGGGACACCGCGGCGGTCTCCACCGGACTCGGCACGATCGTGGAGTCCAACGCGCGGATGCGCGACGCGATCAGTCCCGTGATCGCGGTCGCCGCCCTCGGCATCGGCTCCGTGGCCGCCGTCGTCCTGCTGATGACCGGCGCCCTGATCGCCGGCCGGCGCCGCAGCGAACTGGCGCTGATGCGTTCGCGCGGCGGTTCGCTGCGCGGCATCGGCGGCCGGCTGCTCGCGGAGACCGCGGTGACCGTGCTGCCCGCGAGCGCGCTCGGCCTGCTCCTCGCGGTGCTGCTGGTGGGCGAGGGCCGGTGGTGGCCGGGAGCGCTGGCCGCGGCCGGCGTCGGCCTCCTGGTGTGCGTCGCCCTTCCCGTACGGACGACGCTCCAGCACATCCGGCCCACGCTGCACGGTGCCCGCGAGGACATGGTGAGCGCCCGGCCCTCGCGCCGCCGGACCGTGGCCGAACTGACCCTGCTCGTCCTGGCGGTGGGCGCGGTGACGGCGCTGCGGCGGCGCGGTACGTCGACCGGGGGCGGTACCGACCTGCTGGTCAGCGGCGCGCCCGTGCTGGTCGCGCTGATCGCGGCGCTGGTGCTGGTACGGCTGTATCCGCTGCCCCTGCGGCTCGCGACCCGGCCCATGGCCCGGCTGCGCGGGGCGATCGGCTTCCTGTCGCTGGCCCGTGCCGGCCGGTCCTCGGCCGGTGGGGCGCTGCCGTTGCTGGCGCTGCTGCTGGCGCTGGCCACGGCGGCGTTCGGCGGTTCGGTGATCGCGGGCATCGGCGACGCACGGGACGACGCGGCGCTGGCGACCGTCGGCGCGGACGCCCGGATCAGCGGACTGAGCGACCGGGCGACGCTGCCCGACGAGCTGGTCCGTACGGTGCGCGACCTGGACGGTGTGCGGGACGCGGCGCCGGTACGGGTCGAGTACAGCGTGGCGATGCCGGAGGCGGCGGCCGGTGACGACTCCGGTACGGGTACGGGCACGGGCACGGATACAGATCCGGAAACGGGTACGGGCACGGCCGACGACGCGGCGGGCGCGGGCGACGCGGCGACCGCGGCCCTGGTGGGCGTCGAGCCCGCCTCGTACGCCCGGCTGGCCCGTGCCCAGGGGCTGCCGGCCTTCCCGGCCACCCGGCTGAAGGCCACCGGCCCCTCCGCCCCGCTGCCCGAGGGCACGAAGGCCGGCCGGGAGCGGGTCCTGTCGGCCATCGCCTCCCCGGCGGTGGCGGCCCGGCTGGGCAAGGAGCCGCGCGCGATCAGGACGCTGTCCGGGGACTTCCAGGTCCAGGTCGTGGGAACCACGGCACGCGCCGCCGCGGTCTCCCCCACCGACTTCCTGATCGTGAACGCCGCTTCGCTGGAGCAGAGGGCGCCCACCACCCTGCTCCTCGCCGGCGCCCCGGACCCCGGGAAGCTGCGCGCGGCGGTCGACGGGAACGGCAAGAAGTTCGTCGTACAGCTGCGTTCCGAGGAACGCGCACGCTATGTGAACACCCCGATGCAGGCGGGGGCCGAGCGGATCTACCTCGCGGCCGTCGCGGCGGGCGCCGGATACGCGCTGCTGGCCGTCCTGCTGTCGCTGCTCCAGACCGCGCCGGAGCGCAAGACGCTGCTGGCGCGGCTGCGCACGATGGGGCTCACCACCGCACAGGGCAGGCGGCTGCTGGCCCTTGAGGCGACCCCGCAGGCGCTGCTGGCGGCGGGCGGCGGACTGTTCACCGGCTGGGCGACCATCGCCCTGCTCTCCCCCGGCGTCGATCTGGTTCCGCTGGCGCTCGCCGGCGTCGCCGGATCGGACACCGACCCCGTCGCGCTGCGCACCGACCTCTGGTCGCTGGGGGTGCCGGCCGCCGGGGTCGTGGCGCTCGCCGCGGCGGTCGCGGGTGTGCAGGCGTGGTGGGCGAGCCGCCGCGGATCGATCACCGAACTCAGGGCAGGAGACTCCCGATGACCTCGTCCACCGAGACGGCAGACACGGCCCGCGCGGCCGGAACGACGCTGGCGGAGCTGGAGCAGCGGGCCGCGGCCCGCCGGGACCGCCCTTCCTACGGGCACGACGCGCTGATCGCCTGCGACCGGGTGGTGCGGATCTTCACCACGGACGGCGTGGAGGTGCAGGCCCTCCAGGGGCTCGATCTGCTGGTCACCGAGGGCGAGTTGATGGCCCTGGTGGGGGCGTCGGGCAGCGGCAAGTCGACGCTGATGAACATCCTGGCGGGCCTGGACGTGCCGACGGCCGGCTCGGCGAAGGTCGCGGGCTGCGATCTGCTGTCGATGGGCCCGAAGGAACGGCTGCGCTACCGCCGGGACGTGGTCGGGTTCGTCTGGCAGCAGACCGCCCGCAATCTGCTCCCGTATCTCACCGCGATCCAGAACATCACCCTGCCCATGCAGCTGCGCGGCGGTGGCAGCAAGCGCGAACGGGCGGCCCGCGCCGAGTCGTTGCTCACCATGCTCGACATCGCGGACTGCCGCGACCGGCGGCCCCAGCAGCTGTCCGGCGGGCAGCAGCAGCGGGTGGCCATCGCGGTGGCGCTGGCCAACAACCCGTCCGTGCTGCTCGCGGACGAGCCGACCGGTGAGCTGGACTCGGCCACCGGGGAGCAGGTCTTCGCCGCGTTCCGGCGCGCCAACGAGGAGCTGGGCACCTCGATCGTGATCGTCACCCATGACCAGGCGGTCGCGAACGAGGTGCGGCGTACGGTCGCCATCCGCGACGGCCGTACGTCCTCCGAGGTGCTGCGCCGCACGGAGGTGGACGCGGCGACGGGCCAGGAGTCGCAGGTGGCCCGGGAGTACGCGATGCTCGACCGGGCGGGACGGCTCCAGCTGCCCGCGGACTACACGCAGACGCTGGGCATGGAGCACCGGGTGCTGCTGGAGCTGGAACAGGACCACATCGGCGTCTGGCCGGACGCGCACGGGGCGCCGGAGGGGTCTTCGGACCCGCAGGAGAAGTAGCGGCGGAGGCGATCGGCCTCGCCGGTCTCCCGCCTCCGGTGGTCCGGCGGTTCAGCCGGGCTCGACCGACAGTCCGAGCCCACCGAGCCCGCCGGCCGGGTCGCGGCGCAGCGCGATCGAGCCGAAGGGCGTCCGCAGCCGCAGCCAGCCGCCCGCGGAGAGCAGCGAGACGGGGAAGTCCGGGTCGGGGCGCAGGAAGCCGAGGGACTGGGCGGCGTGCACGGCGCGCAGGGGCAGGTCCGTGGCGCCGACCGGCCGGGACCAGATCTCGCGGCCGATCCGGTCGCGTTCGGCGCGGGTGCGCAGCTCGTCGGGCAGCGCCTCGTCCCGGGTACGGAACTCGGCGACGGCCGTGTCGAGGGCGGCGCGCAGAGCGTCGGGCCGGGGCAGCCCGGCCTGCTCCCGCCAGGGCCCGCGGGGCGGCAGGACACCGGTCCAGGGCGGCCCGGTGACCGGGGCGGGCAGCGCACCGCCCCGCTCTCCGGAGCCCTCCCCCGAGACGTCGAGGCTCTCCAGCAGCTCCCCGGCCGACACCGTGACGTCGAGCGTCTCGGGGCGGTCCAGGCGGGCGGTGCGGATGGCGAGGACCTCGAAGGAGGGCGGACGGCCGAACACGGCCAGTGCGTCGCCGCCGCCCGCCTGCAACCGGACCGCGGCGGCCCGGTCGTAGTGGAGCAGCCGACTGAGGAAGGCGGCGAGATCCGCCGCCTCCCTCGCGTCGGCGAACTGCAGCGACTGCACAGGCACGGTCATGCCGCGGCGGGCTCCTCTGCCAGGTACTGCTGGAGGAAGAGCTTCTCCTCGGCGGAGATCCGCCGGGGCCGCTCCGCCGCCAGGTCGTACGGCACGACGACGGTCGAGGCGCGTACGTAGACCTGGTCGGGGTCCTTGATCTCATAGGCGATCGTCAGGGACGCGGCGCCTATCTTCGTGACCCACGACTCGACGGTCACCGGCTCGTGCCGGTGGACCAACGGCCGTACGTAGTCGATCTCGTGCCGGGCCACGACGGACCCGCCCGAGAACGACGGCGAACCGTCCCCGGGCGCCAGCCGGAACATGAAGTCGATGCGCGCCTCCTCCAGGTAGCGGAGGAAGACCACGTTGTTGACGTGGCCGAAGGCATCCATGTCCGACCAGCGCAGGGGGCAGCTGTAGAGGTGACGAGCCAAGACGATCAGCCTCGCGTGAGCTTCTTGTACGTGGCACGGTGCGGGCGGGCCGCGTCCGCGCCGAGACGCTCGACCTTGTTCTTCTCGTACGACTCGAAGTTGCCCTCGAACCAGTACCACTTGGAGTCACCCTCGTAGGCGAGGATGTGCGTGGCGACGCGGTCCAGGAACCAGCGGTCGTGGGAGATGACCACGGCCGCACCGGGGAACTCCAGCAGCGCGTTCTCGAGCGAGGACAGGGTCTCCACGTCGAGGTCGTTGGTGGGCTCGTCGAGGAGCAGCAGGTTGCCGCCCTCCTTGAGCGTCAGCGCCAGGTTGAGGCGGTTGCGCTCACCACCGGACAGGACGCCGGCCGGCTTCTGCTGGTCCGGGCCCTTGAAGCCGAACGCGGAGACGTAGGCGCGCGAGGGCATCTCGACCTGGCCGACGTTGATGTAGTCCAGCTCGTCCGAGACGACGGCCCAGAGGGTCTTCTTCGGGTCGATGTTGGCGCGGGACTGGTCGACGTAGGAGATCTTGACCGTGTCGCCGATCTTGACGGAACCGCTGTCCGGCGTCTCCAGGCCCTGGATCATCTTGAACAGCGTGGTCTTGCCCGCGCCGTTCGGACCGATGACGCCGACGATGCCGTTACGGGGCAGCGTGAACGACAGGTCGTCGATGAGGACCTTGTCGCCGAAGGCCTTCGAGAGGTTCTCGACCTCGACGACGATGGAACCGAGCCGCGGGCCCGGCGGAATCTGGATCTCCTCGAAGTCCAGCTTCCGCATCTTGTCGGCCTCGGCCGCCATCTCCTCGTACCGGGCGAGACGGGCCTTGGACTTGGTCTGGCGCCCCTTGGCGTTCGACCGCACCCACTCCAGCTCTTCCTTGAGCCGCTTCTGGCGCTTCTCGTCCTTGCGCCCCTCGACCTTGAGGCGGGCGGCCTTCTTGTCGAGGTAGGTGGAGTAGTTGCCCTCGTAGGGGATCGCGCGGCCGCGGTCGAGCTCCAGGATCCACTCGGCGACGTTGTTCAGGAAGTACCGGTCGTGGGTGACGGCGACGACGGCACCCGAGTACTTCGAGAGGTGCTGCTCCAGCCAGTTCACCGACTCGGCGTCCAGGTGGTTGGTGGGCTCGTCGAGGAGGAGCAGGTCCGGGGCCTCGATGAGGAGCTTGCAGAGCGCCACGCGGCGCTTCTCGCCACCGGAGAGGTTGGTGACCGGCCAGTCGCCGGGCGGGCAGCCCAGGGCGTCCATGGCCTGCTCCAGCTGGGCGTCCAGGTCCCACGCGTTGGCGTGGTCCAGGTCCTCCTGGAGCTTGCCCATCTCCTCCATCAGCGCGTCGGAGTAGTCGGTCGCCATGAGCTCGGCGACCTCGTTGAAGCGCTTGAGCTTGCCCATGATCTCGGCGGCGCCGTCCTGGACGTTCTCCAGGACGGTCTTCTCCTCGTCCAGCTTCGGCTCCTGCATGAGGATGCCGACGCTGAACCCGGGCGAGATGAACGCGTCACCGTTGGACGGCTGCTCCAGGCCCGCCATGATCTTCAGCACCGTGGACTTACCGGCGCCGTTGGGCCCCACGACACCGATCTTCGCGCCGGGCAGGAAGTTCAGGTTGACGTCATCGAGAATCACCTTGTCGCCGTGCGCTTTGCGCGTCTTGCGCATGGTGTAGATGTACTCAGCCAAGAGAAACCGTCCGGCAGCAATAGAGGTGTGGGCAGATACATCCATCTTGCCTGACACCCGCCCCCGGACGGAAACCCGTCCACCCACCGGCACCGGAACACCGGTCACCTCATGCGCGTGGGCGCTCACTCACCGTCGGCGCCCGGCTGCTTCCGGCGGAGGAGGAAGACCGCGCCGCCGCCCACGACGAGCAGCCCGATGGCGACCGCGGCGAGCATCGGGGTGGCGCTGGAGCCGCCGGTCGCGGCGAGATCGCCCTCCAGCCCCGACGTGGTGGAGCCGGTGGTGGCCGGGACGGACCGCTGGGCGCTCTGCGTGCCGATGTCGTTGCCGTCGGCGCCCTCGCCCTCCCGGTCCAGGACACTGCCGCTGGTGGCGCAGTCCAGCACCCCGGTGAAGGTCCTGCCGAACCCGGCGGGCCCGGTGACGGTGAAGTCGTACGCCTGGTCCTCGGCGACGGGGACCGTCACCGTGCGGGTGGCCCCGGCGGCGACGGTGTGCTCGGCGCCGGCCAGCTCGAAGGTGAACGGCTGGTCGCCCCGGTTGGCGGCCGTGACGTCCACACCGCCCGCGGCGCAGTTCTTCCGGGCGGTCACCGCGGGGGCTGCGCCGGTCTCGGCCCAGGTGGCGCTCGCCCGGGCGGAGACGGTGGACTCGCTGGAGCCGGCCAGGATCTGGGTCTGGGTGCGGCCGGCCCCGGCGAAGGCCCGGCCGACCGGCACAGAGGTGGTGGCCTGGACGGTCAGCGAGGCGGTGCCGTCGGCGGTGTCCTTCGGTACGGCGAAGTAGAGCCGGTCCCCGTCCGCGGCGGCGGTGACGGGGGCGCCCTTCTCGTCCGTGACGGCGATGCCGCTGGCCGCCGCGTCCACCGGGGGCGACACCGAGACCTGGTCCGCGTCGGTGCGTACGGTCACAGGGCCGAGCCGCTCACCGGCCCGCCCGGCGACGGCGGCCGGTTCCAGGGTGAGCGAGGCCCGCGGCTCCTTCGTGTCGCGCGCGCTGCGCTGCAGCCAGTCGGCGAGCTTCTCCGCCTGCTTGTCCGACGCGGTGACATCGGCGTCGTCCGAGTAGCGCCAGATGGCGACCTGGGTGCCGGCGGCGGCGGTCCGCTCGGTCAGCGGGCCCGTACCGGCGGCGTCGGCGAGCGCGGCCAGGTCGTCGACCTGCGGGTAGGAGTGCTGGAGGATCCAGCGGATCTTCCCCGCGTTCCGGTTGCCGCCGAGCGAGGTCTCGGCCCAGGGGGTCTCCAGATACTTCGCCTGGTCCTGGGTGGGGTTGTGGAGGTCGATGCAGTAGGTCTTGAGCTTGCCGCCGCCGTCCACGGTCATCTCGAACAGTCCGGCGGGCAGTTCCTGGGTCCGGTCGGGCGCGCCGCCCTTCCCCGCGATGCGAAGCACGGCGCTGTCGAAGGTCTTCAGCCCGTCGAGCACCGCGGCCGCGCCGCCGTGATGCCGGCCCGGGTCGTCGGCCGCCGCGGGTCCGGCGCCGACGAGTGCGGCAGCCGCGACGAGACCGGAGAGCAGCAGCGCGGCGACCGGGCGGAGGATCCCGCGGCCGGGGGGCGCGCCTGTCATGCCGGACGACGCAGCGGACGCTGAAGACGCAGAAAACACAGAATTCCCCTCCGGGCGAGGCCCTCGCGCATGGTGCGCGTGTGGGGAATGCCTCGCCAGCAGACCCAAGTGACCCGTGAGCACTGGGAATCCTAAAGAACGGGCGAAGGGCAGTCCCCCGTACTGCCCTTGCACAACCATTCCGAATCGGAATCGTTATCGCGGGATGCTGTCGCCCATGGCGCCGATCAGCCTTTTCAGGACACTGCCGCCATTACGCCTGCGTGTTCCGGCTGTTTCGGCGCCTCCTCCGCGTCGCCGTCCGTGACCCGTCCCGGACGCTCCGTCAGAACGGGTTCCGCTCTGACCGCCCGGCGGAAGGCGGCCGTTCCCCGGCTCAGGTCGTGGCCGACCGCGACGGCCTCGACGTCGACGAACGTCCTTCGCTGACCGGCCTGTTCCTCCTCGCGGACCTTCAACCGACCGTGCACGACCAGTGGTTCCCCGACCGAAACGGAACCGGCCAGATTCGTGGCGAGTGTTCGCCAGGACCAGACGGTGTAGAAGCTGGTGCGGCCGTCGGCCCAGAGCTGTTTCTCACGGTCCCAGCGCCGCGGAGTGACGGCGAAACGGAATCGCGCCATTCCTCCGGTGGCCGTCTCCCGGAACTCCACCGCCGTGGCGGCGTTTCCCACCAGGGTCACCAAGGTCTCGTTCATTTTCCCGCCCCCGCTTTCCTTGTCGCACCGCTTCGTACGGCGTCGGGCGACTCCGTACCGCTGCGATCTCCATGGTGGACGCCGGGCGGGAAACGCGTCGGGGCCTGTGGACTACCGGCCGGTTGTGGAAAACTCCGTCACCGTCACATACCGCTCACGCACTTCCCGGTAGCGCACCAGCTCGGCCGCGACCGGATCCAGAACCCTGGCCCGGCCGCACCCGGCGGCCGCCTCGCGCAGCCGCCGCTCGGCGTCCTGCCCGTACCGTCTGGCCGGACCCCGGATGGCCGCGGCACAGGACCACTCCACCAGCGGGCCGCCGACGACTCCGGCCAGCATGATGAGCGCGGGCGTGACGAGCCCGGGCTCCAGAACGCCGATGATCTGGCCGACCAGCCACAGGCCGCCGAAGATCTGGAGGAGCGTCATCGACACCTGGGCCAGCACCGCGGCCGGCCACCACTTCGGCCTGGGCGGCTTGGCCGGGCGGCCGCCGAGCGGGGAGCCGAGCGGTGCGCCTGCGATGGCGGCCTGCCCCGCCTCCGGGTGGCCGCCCCGCTTGGACGGGGCGGGGGCTCCGGCCTTGACCGCCAGTTCGTCCAGCGCCTCGGGCAGCCCCTGCGCCCCGGTGAACGCGGCCTCGCGCACCGCCTGCGCCCAGGGCCCCGGCAGCCCGTCGGCGGCGTCGTCCGCGACGATCCGTACCGCCTGCTCGACGCGCTGACGGGCCGTCAGTTCCTCCTCGGGCGGGGTGAGCGCCTGGCCCATCCGGTCCAGGCTGCCGGGCAGGCCCCGGTTCTCGTACCAGCGCCAGAGCCGCAGCCACGGTGTCCCGCAGGCCCGCCCGGCGTTCCTGCGCCACTCCCGCTCGGCGGCCTGCCCGGCGGCGGCCGCGCCGACGGCCTCGGCCAGCCGGTCGGTGAACTCCTCGCGGGCCCGCTCGCCGAGGCCTGGCCGGCCCTCGGCCACGTACACCGGGCGCAGCCGCGCCGCCGCCGCGTCGATGTCGGCGGAGAGCCGGCGGGTGGCGGCCGTGCGGTCCTGGACGAAGCGGCCGACCATCTCGCGGAGTTCGGGCACGCCGTCGCCGGTGAGCGCGGACAGGGACATGACGGTGGCGCCGGGTTCGCCGTGCTCGCCGAGCGCGATGCCGTCCTCGTCGAGCAGGCGGCGCAGATCGTCGAGGACGAGGTCGGCCGCCTCGCCGGGCAGCCGGTCGGTCTGGTTGAGGACGACGAAGGTGACCTCCGCGTGTCCGGCGAGCGGGCGGAGATAGCGCTCGTGGAGGGCGGCGTCGGCGTACTTCTCCGGGTCGACGACCCAGATCACCGCGTCGACCAGGGCCAGCACCCGGTCCACCTGGTCGCGGTGTTCGGTGGCGGCCGAGTCGTGGTCGGGCAGATCGACCAGGACGAGCCCTTGGAGCGCCTCGTCGAAGGCGGCGGGCCCGGGGTGGGGCCTGCGCCGCAGCCGGCCGGGGACGGCGAGCCGGTCCAGCAGACCGGCGGCCCCGTCGGTCCAGCTGCACGCGATGGGCTGGGAGGTGGTGGGCCGGCGCAGTCCGGTGTCGGAGATCGGGGCCCCGGCGAGCGCGTTGAACAGGGTCGACTTCCCGCTGCCGGTGGCTCCCGCGATGGCGATGACCGTGTGCCGCGAGGAGAGCCGCTGCCGGGCTGCGGCCTCGTCCAGCACGCGGCCCGCCTCGGCGAGGGTGTCCCGGTCGAGCCGGGCGCGGGAGAGCCCGACCAGTTCGCGCAGGGCGTCCAGCCGGGGCGGCAGCGGCCCGCCGGAGGGGACGTACGCCTCGACCTGCGGCTCCGCCTCGTCCTGGTCGGGCGTACGCGGTACGGGTTCCCCGGCCTCGCGGGCCTCGGCCGCCGCGGCGCGCCGGGCGATGAGCCCGTCGTCCCAGCGCCCGTCCTCGCGCCCGGGTCCGCCTCCGTCCGCAGGAGCCGCCTCCTCGCCCTCCTTCTTCCCTCTCCCCTTGCCCTGGTCCTCGTCCGTGACGGCAGTCATCGCTGCCACCTCTCCTTCTGCAGTACGGAAAGCGCGGCGATCAGTTCGGCCTGGGGTTCGGGGGCGACGTCGAGGGCGTCGAGCGGGGCGAGGCGGCGGTCGCGTTCGCCGCCGAGGACCTGGTCGAGGTAGGTGGTCAGCAGCTCGCCGCCCTTGTCGCGGAGGCGCAGCGCGCCCTGGGCTCCGATGCGTTCGGCGAGCTGCTCCCCCGCCGCACGGGCGCGCCGTCCGCCGAGGAGGGCGGCGGCGAGCAGCGCGGCGACGCTCTCGGGGGCGGGTGCCACGCTGCGTTCGAGCTGGCGCACCTCCTCCTCGGCCAGCTCCTCCAGGACCCGCCGCCACCGGCGTACGGCGACGGCGATCCGTCCTTCGACGTCCTCGGCGGGCCCCCAGCCCCCGGCCCCCCGCCCGGCCTCCTCGAAGCGGAACAGGCTTCCGGCGGGCTCGCGGCGCCACTGGGTGCGGATCTGTTCGTCGGCGGCGGAGACCGAGCACTGGAGCAGGGCCACCAGGCTGTCGACGAGGGCTTCGAGGAGTTCCTCGGGCGAGCTGTAGAGCGGGTAGCCGCGCCACCGGGTCCGCGCGTCCCCGGAGAGCACCGCCCCGCTCTTGAGGCGACGCCGGATCCGGGCGGCCTCCTTGCCGTACGCGTCCTCGACCACTCCGGTCAGCCGTACGGAGGCGGCGTACTGGGCGGCGACGGCGGAGGCCAGTCCGGGCATCCGTACGTTGAGCGACTCGATGACGCCGGAGGCGGTGCGCCCCACCGCCTGCTGCCGGGCGGCGGGGTCCTGGGCCCGGTGGGCGAGCCAGGCGCGCAGCGGGGCGACGGCGGTGGTGGGGAGCAGTCCGCTGCCGCCGCCCGCGGATTCGGGGAGTTCGGGGATGGTGAACCGGGGTACGTCCCCGAGTCCGGCCCGGGTGAGCAGCGCCGCGTACTGCCGGGACACCTCGGCGATCACCTGGTGGGGCACCCGGTCGAGGACGGTGACGAGGGCCGCGTCGTACTCCTTCGCGGTACGCAGCAGATGCCAGGGCACCGCGTCGGCGTAGCGCGAGGCGGTGGTGACCATCACCCAGACGTCGGCGGCGCAGATGAGTTCGGCGGCGAGGACGCGGTTGCGGACGACGAGCGAGTCGATGTCGGGGGCGTCCAGCAGCGCGAGCCCGCGGGGCAGGCTCACCGCGGTCTCCACCCGCAGCGCGGTCTCCTCGTCCGCTCCCCGCGCGGCGAGGTCGTCGAGCCCGTCCGGGTCGGGCGCCTGCCCCGGCGGCAGCCAGATCCGGGTCAGCTGCGGCAGCACCCGCACCCCGGCGAACCAGTGGTGATCGTCCGGGTGGCAGACCAGCACCGGGGTCCGGGTGGTGGGCCGCAGCACCCCGGCCTGACTGACCCGGCACCCCACCAGCGAGTTGACCAGGGTGGACTTCCCGGCCCCGGTGGATCCGCCGATCACGGCGAGCAGCGGGGCCTCGGGGTCCTTGAGGCGTGGCAGGAGGTAGTCGTCGAGCTGGGCGAGGAGTTCGACCCTGGTCTGCCGGGCGCGTTCGGCCCCCGGCAGGGGCAGTGGAAGACGCACGGCGGCGACACGGTCGCGCAGGGCGGAAAGTGCGTCGATGAGCTGAGGCCGTACGTCCATGGTCACCACATGCGAAGAATGCCCAATTTTGAAGCCTTTTTGAAGCGTATAGCCCCCTCTGCGCGGCGGTTCCACCCTCTGGACAGAGTCAGGACAGAGGGGACGAGTGGGGCAGGGGCATAACGAGTGCACAACACCCGGCGCGTGGAAAGCGAAAACCGATGCAGGAATCGCACCTACCTGCGATTATCGGTTCGCTTCACCGAACCTCCACATCGTGCCACGCAGGTGAAGCAACCGGGTCCAGGGGATCGGAGCCCTATCCTTGTCCCGGCACGGCCACGGAACCACCGATCAGGACTCCCGGCCCCCGTAGCTCAGTGGATAGAGCAGGCGCCTTCTAAGCGCTTGGCCGCAGGTTCGAGTCCTGCCGGGGGCGCACCGACCGCACGACCGTGAGGCCCTCCGCACAGGAGGGCCTTTTCGTCGCCCAGGGGGACGTTAGCGAGCACGGCGTCATGGCGACGTAAGCGATGGGCGGCGGCGACCGGACCCGCCGAGACCGACCCCGTCGAGGGCGGCACCACCCACCGGTCGGCCCCGCCCTCGTCACCACGGCCGATGGCGGAGCGTCCTCGGGCACCTCTCGTCCTACCGCAGGCTCGCCGACCTGGCCCACGGCTACGGCGTCGGCTGAGCGGGCGAGCGGGGCGGAGGCCGACGCGGCAGGCAAGCTCCCCGTACGGCCTCGCCCTCATTCCGCTGCACGCTCATCGAACCAACAGCAGCCCGCAGCTGTAGGCCCGCCCGTGCCCCAGCCCCGTCGTCAAGGCCCCCACGAACGTCTTCGGATCCGTCACCGTCAGCTTGCCCCTGATCTCCGCACGAACCAGGCGGAGGCCCTTGTGCGGGGCAGGGCTGGAGATGCGAGGGAGCATACGGACGGCCAGCTGGTCAGCCGGGGCGTCCGCCCCCAGACGGGTCAGGCCGTCCGAAGCGACGGAAGGTTCACCGGGCGGCTGGAGACGCCGGACGAACCAGGCCTTCACATGGTCGGGGCGCGTGTGGGCGACCCGTTGGCCGCGGGTCTTCTCCGGGGAGCCCGGTGCGGGTGGGCGGCTGTACACGGGGTTGACGACCGTACGGAAGTCGACCGTGTCGCCCACGGAGTAGGTCCGGTCGAGGGTCAGCGTCTCCGGTTCCTCGGCGAGGGCCGCTTTCGGGACGCGTCCCCAGTCTCCGGGCACCTGGGACTGCACGACGAGCGAGAGCTGGGCCTCGCGTAGGTTCAGCGTCCAGGTCGACAGAACACCCATCTGCGCACGGGCGTCACGGCTGCCGTCGTCGACCCAGCCCTGGAAGCCGCTCATCACCGTCCGGTGCATGTCCTGGGCGTCGATCAGCGACTTGGCGGCGTAGGGGTGCCGGGCGTCCAGAGTGAGGAGAGTCTGCGTGGCGACAAACCGTGCGGCCGTGGCACGGGGCTGCCGCACGGAGTGCTGGTTCGCGGGCTGCCGGTTCGCGGGTTGCTGCTTCACAGAATGATGTCCCAGTCCCTGGCGTGCGGATCGATGGTGACGCGGGCCTCTGTCTCCCAGCGGGCGGCGTGCTTCGGGCCCATGGCGTGGAAGCTCACCGGCTGGTCCATGACCGGGCCGACGCCGGGCACCGGGCGCTCGCTCTCGATCCAGGCCCACGGCCTGCCGTCCCGGATGCGCGCGGAGCCGTCGGAGGGCGAGGGCAGCAGCGCCACGGAAGCGAAGGCCTCGGCGAGCGTGCAGGACATGACGCCCAGGGCCAACTGCCCCGACGGCGGACAGGACTTGCGCCCGAGCCAGAGCAGCCGCTTCGGGTGCTCCAGAGCGTGGGCGATCCGTTCCAGGACCTCTCTCTCGGTGTGCTGAAGGCCCACGAGGAAGGCGGCGTCGGCGAGATACCAACGTTCGGTGACCATCGCGGTCCTGCGTACTTCGGCGGAGACGAGCGCGCCGGAGAGCGGATCGGCGGAGATCCTCTTCGGGGCTCCGTACCAGTTCTCGACCTCGTGATGACCGAAGGTGTCCCCGGTCTCCGCCTCCACCGACGCGGCGGCCGCGGCAGCGCGCCGGTGGTCGGTGACCAGGTCACGGGGACGCAGCGGATAGCGGCCGGCGCCGACGGTGTGGAAGTCCCGCACCGGTTTGCCGGGGTGGTCGGCCCGTACGCCGAAGAGCAGAGGAGTCAGTTCGGCGAGCGGATCCTGCTCGGGTGCGTCCGGTGGAGGCTCGCGCGGCAGGCCGAGCGCGGCGGCGCACATCCCGATCACCCCCGATTTGGTGGGCCTGCTGTGGGTGTCGCGCTGCCAGAAGCGGCCGGCGACGCCCCAGGACTGCAGCGGGGCGGCGAGCCGGATGAGCAGCACGTGGTTCACGGTGCGAGCTCCCCGATCTCCGTCACCGACGCCACATCGCTCCTGCCCGCCGTCTCGAACTCCTTGACCACGGCGTCGATCTGCGGGTCGTAGGTCAGGACGCGCGCGCTCGTCAGGTCGGGGCGGCGCTCGCTGACGAAGGCGTGGTGGGCGAGCAGTCTGCGCACCGCCGCAGGCCCAGCCGGCCCTTCGCCGCCCGCGCTCGTCGGGCTCTCGTCGACGGGGCTCTGAAAGGCGGCGGCGTAGTTGTAGGGGCGTGCGCCCTCGAAGGCGAGGACCAGGGCGGGCAGCGAGCCGGTGGAGGCCGTGGAGTTCTTCTTCGCCTCGGGGAAGGCTTCCACGAAGGCGTTGACGAACTCCTTCTCGGCCTCGACCGCCGTCTCCGCCGCCTCGGCCTCGGCCATTCCGGCCGCCCGGAGGTTGGTGGTCAGCTGGGCACGGTCGAGGACGGCGTGGCGGTAGAAGGTGCCGGAGATGAGCGACTGGTAGCCGGTCATCCCGGCTCCGGAGTCGTCCGCCGAGTCGAGGAAGTCCAGGGCGTTGCGCTTGCGGTGCAGCTTGGCGTCGTCCGCGGCCGCGTAGAAGTCGTCGACCTGCTCGGCCTCCTGGACGGTGAAGGCATGGCTGCTCTGCACGGCGCCGTCCACGTTCGGCGAGTCCGCGATCTCGGCCAGGAAGCGCCCGTAGAGCGCGATGTCGATGGCGTCGCGCGGGGCGATGGCGAACAGCACGGCGTCACGGTGCGGCTTGGGGAGGGGCGGCAACGTGGCCTCGGCGGCAGCTGCCGCACCCTCCTCCGTACCCGCTTCGGAACCCTGAGGCGCCGTCGTCGTCCGGCCGCCCCTGCGGGTGGACTTCTTCCTGATCTCCTCCTGTGCGAGGAGATACGCGTCGCGCCAGTCGCCCAGCTCGTCCGCGTGCTCCTGGATGTGGGCGGCGATCCGGGTCCCGGTGTCCGCCGGGGCGAAGAGCAGCACCTTGGTCAGGTTGGCCACGGTCTTCTTGGCGGGGTCGCCGAACTTCAGGCCGACGGCCTCGATGACCGCGCGAGCCGTGGCGACGGCGGCGTCGCCGTCCCACCCGTGGTCCTTCTCCAGGGACCGTGCGGTGATGAGCGCCCACTCACGGGTACGAAGCCCCGTGCTGCGGCCCGCCAGGGCACCGATACCGGCGTTGGCCCGGTCCCGGGTGTGGACGCGTTCGGCCCTGCGGCGCGCCTGGCTGGTGATCATGTGACGTTCCACGCCGCCGTAGACCAGGCTCTTGGGTGATCCGTTCTCGTCCCGAACGGGGAGCACGGCGACCAGTGTCTCCAGGACGTGCAAGGAGAGGAACTGGCTTCGGGGGGCCTTGGTCACGTACTCGTGTCCTTCCGCGTCGACTGATCGTTCGTTCCGCCGCCTGCCGTGGTCGCGCTTCGGTCGGCCTTGGCGCTGCGACTTCGCGTGGGCGGCTCGTGGAAGTCCACGGTCCACAGGTAGGGAATCCGCGCCTTGCGGTCGTGCCACCGGGTCAGATCGACGGTGAGCCGGCTCCAGGAGGGCGGCGGCTGTTCACAGGCGCGCAGGCGGGTGATCGTGTGCTGGAGATGGCGCCACGGGAGGCGACGGCTCGCGACGACGCGTGACAGCAGCCGCTGCGCTCCGGGGTTGTCGGGTCCACGACCGGACCCGTCACCGATCCTTCGGGCGGCGGCGCCAAGGCTGCCCCTTCCGCGCTGGGGGACTGCCGCGCCCTGGTGGTAGACGCCGAAGAGGAACGCGACCTTCTCGTAGACCTCTCGGTGTTCTTCCGGGGCGTACCACCCGGCACGGATGTGAGAGTCGGTCGGCTTGGTGCGGCGCAACTCGGCGAGCTTCCCGTACTCACGGTTGCGTACGAGGCTCATGAGCCAGGCGGTGAGCTGATCACCACCGTGTCCCTCCACGGCGGACGGGGGACGTTCCGTCATCTCGGCCTCTCCTCCCTGAGTTCGGCGGGAGCCTTCGCATCGGCCATGTCCGCTTGGAAGCATCGCTCGGCACGGGCGCGGGCGAGCATGCCCTTCCGGTCCTGTTGCTGCGCGTCGAGCCGGTTCCTGAGGAACTCCTCCGCGTTGGTGCGGAGCTCCCCGGCGTAGTCACGCAGGGCGAGGGGAACGTCCCCGCCCCGGGCCGTCTGATCGAGCAGACGCATGAACGGCTCCTTAGCCGCGGGCCAGAACTCCCGCCGGGCGTCGAAGCGGGCCATCTGAGCCTTGCGGTCGGTGGGTTTCGGATTCGGGTAGGCCACCTTCCAGGCGGCGTAAGCGGCCCGCTCCAGGGCCCGGGCCACGTACTCGGCGATCTCCGAGCCGTGCCGGGACGCCTCGCACAGGGCCTCCCCCTGACTCGGGGCGTACGGAAAGTGCCCCTCCGTCCAGGCGGCGGCCACGGTCTTGTCGGCGATGAGCCCGACGGCCCAGAGCACGCACGGCGATCCGCCGCCTTCGTATGGAAACGTGATCCGCCTCAGCCGTCCGAACAGGCCCGTCGTCTCTCTGGTCGCGGCGGTGTAGAGCGCGTGGGCCTCACGCCACAGAGCGCGGGTGGGGGACGGCCAGAGCGGCTTGCGGTGGCCGTTCGACATCGTGCCGAGGACGGCGTCGTCCAGGTCGCGCTCGGGATCGAGAGCGAGGAGTTCACCGGCCCCGATCAACACCCGGTCCACGAACACGGGCCGGCCCTTCGCCGCCGGGACCGGCTCCAGGAGCACGGAGCGGCCGAGGTAGCTGTGCAGGTCGGCGGGCCCGGATGTGGGGCGGGGCGGCGGCTTGGTGTCGAACTTCCGGCGCGATAACGGCCCCGTGGTCCACGACCGGTTGAAGAACCCCGCTTCTCCGCCCGGTGCGGGGTAGAGGTTCAGGCGCAGCGTGTCCGCGAGGGTGCGGCCCTGCACCACGACCCGGATCCTGCCCTGGAGCCGGCCCGCGGCGAGGTTGGTCAGCTTCGGGCCCAGCGCCCTGCCCGAGATCCGGGCTCGGCCGGACAGCCCGTAGTGGTGCTGGGTCAGCAGGGCTCTGAACGCGGCGGCGGCCGGAAGCGGCTCGGGGTGTTCGAGGTGATGGTGATCGAAGAACTGAACGTAATCCCCCACGCGCTCGATGACGAGCTGAGCGGGTCCGGTCGCGTCTTCATCGAACTGTTGACGCAATTGACTGTTCTGTCCCAGGGGCCGTTCCGGATGGAACAGGTCCCACTCGTCGGCGGGTTCGCGGACGAGCCACTTCTCCACCGTGTCGAGGCTGTGCTCCTGGGCCACCCAGGAGGACCACTCCTCATCGGAGGACGGAAAGGTCCCGGAGGCGAAGCACAACGCGAGCAGATGTTCGAGGAGGGCGACCCCTTCACCCGGGGTGGGGCAGAAGAGTCCGCTCAAGTCCTGTGCTCGCTGGAGCACTTCGGCCAACGACAGGTCGGCGACTTCACCTTCCAGGGAGACCACCGGCACACAGGGCCGATACCGGGGATCCCAGGTAGGGCGTTGCTCGACCGGAGGGAGGACTAAGGACAAGGTGCGGCTACCACTCTCACGTACGATCACCTACAGCTACCCATCAGACGCTAACAGTAGGCGAGTTGAGGTGCGGGTGATTCATGGAACCGCCACCCTCACCTCGGCGGCCGTCGCTTCAGCAGAATCGTCAGGGTGGCCCGCGCATCACGGCGGCGGTCGGAGGTAGGAGCCAGGACCGAGGTGAGGGCGACCACCGCGAGCACCGCCGTGTAGGTCATGGCGCCGGCTGCCGCCAACGTCGCCGCGTCGAAGAGGGCAGGGAGTACAGACAACGGGATTCCTTCCGGTTCGCGCCCGGTCGTCCGCCTGCCGGGCCGATGCCACCTTGACCGGCCGACCTTCCCTCCAGAAACCCGGTACACGGCCTCGAACCCCCTTTTTTCGCAGGTCAGAAGCTTGAGGAGAATCTTTCGACCCACGTTTGGGAGGCACGGGTGGAAGGCGGGACGGAAGCCGTCCAGGATGCGCGAAAGCGGTTCGGCGGCATGCTGGACCGCTTGCGGCGCAGGGCCGAGGAGTCGGGTATCGGCAGCATCTCGGCGTGTGCCCGTGCCGCGGGCGTGCATGAGAACTCCGTTCGGCTGTGGTGCGGCGGCGGGGCGGCCCCTCGTCGGGTCAACACCGAAGCCGTGGAACGGCTGGTGGTCTTCCTCCGGCGGGAGGCCGGGGAACCTGCCGAGTTCGACGATCACTGGCGCCGGGCCCTCGAAGCCGCACAGCAGGAGGCCGACGACGCTCGTGGCGCTTCCCGGGAGCGCCACGAGCGAGGGCTCTTCATGGAGACCATCGGCGCCCGCCGGTTTCTGGAGAGACCCCTCGACGGCCGCACGGCCGAGCTGCGGCTCATGGACGGCTTCCTCAGGACGAAGGACGACGCGCCGTCCTGTCTCTGGCTGCAAGGGGATCCCCTCGCGGGGAAGTCGGCGCTGCTGGGCCGGGAAGCGCAACACCTGTGGTCGTCACCGAAGTTCGATGTCGTGGGCTATTTCGTCTCCGCGACCGACGGCTGGGACCGGGCCGGTCACTTCACGGGGGTGATGGTCCGGCAGCTGACCGGCCTCCTGGGAAGGAAGAGGCCTCCTGTCCGCCCCGAGGAAACCCCGCTCACGAAACTCCGGGCGTTGTTCCATGCCGCTGCTGTCCGCTCGGCCGGGAACGGCCGGCGGCTGGTGGTCGTGGTCGACGGGCTGGACCAGGACGCCGCATGGCGAGGCGGAGTGCCGGACAGCGAGCGGCCCGCCACCAGCATCGCGTCCCTGCTCCCCTGGCCGGCCGCGCGTACGGACGAGGGATCCGGGCGGAAGCGGCACGGCGGGCGCTCGATCCGCGTCATCGTGTCGAGCCGGCCCGCCGCGGTACCACCTGCCGACGTGCCGGCCGAGCACCCCTTGCGACGCGCCGAATCCGTACGCCTGCTCCGTCCTTCACCTCATGCGAAGGATGACGGGGACAGCCTGCGGGACGGGCTGGACCGCCTTCGTGGTTCCGCCTTGGGCCGCGCCCTCGTCGGGTTCCTCGCCACGGCCGGGGCAGGTCTGTGCGCCGACGACCTCGCCGAGCTGACGGGGAGCGGACGGGCCGGGATCGCGCGGATGCTGGAGGCCTTCTGGGGCCGGTGTCTCGTACCGGACGATCTCGGCGCCGGCAGCTATGTCTTCGCCGATGAGGAACTCCTGCGCGCCGCCCGGGAGAGGAGCGGGCCGGATCTTCGCACGGAGTGCGTCCGCCGACTGCACGCCTGGGCCGACTCCTGGCACACGGGGGAACGGTCCGGGCCCATGCCTCGCTACCTGCTCTCGCACTACCCCGCCCTGCTCTGTGAAGGGCCACGGCTTGAGCGGTACGTGCTCGACCCGCGTCGCCAGCGGCGGCTCGTGGAGGCGGGCCGGCTCGACGAAGCGCTGGCGCAGCTCGGCCTCCTTCCTGACGGGGCGGACCGCACGCCGGAAGTGGCCGCGCGCGTGGCCCTCTCCCGGGCTGTGCTGTCCGGCCGTACCCGGCCGCCCGTACCGCGGGAGCTTCCGCGTCTGTTCGCGCTCGCCGGAGACGGGACGCGGGCCCGACAGCTCGCTCTCTCGGCGGCCGAGGACGCGGTCAAAGCAGCGCGCCTGGCCGAGGTCGTGTCCGTGCTGTCCGGGACGGATCCTCCGAAGGCCGCGGAACTCGCGAGCGAAGCGGTCGGGTGGGCGGAGCGTGCCGCCGAAGCCACACCGCGGATCGCCGAGCGGAACGACGGCATGGAGGAGCTGGCCGAGGCGGGCCGCTCACTCGTCGAGTGCGGTGCGGAAGAGGCGGGGCGCGCTGTGCTGCGCGCTGTCATCCGCTGTGAGGCCGTGGGCTGGGCTTCCCGGATCAAGGCCGCGCGGGCTCTCGGCCCGGAGCGGGAGGACTGGCTCACCGAGGTCGCCCGGTACGCGTCGGTGCTCGCCGAGGGAGGGTTCGACGAGCAGGCCGAGGCCTTGGAGATCTGGGGGCGGATGATCGCGCAGCATGCTCCGGGCACTGTCGCGCTGCGGGACACCGTGGAGGATCTCTGTGCCGAGCTGGATCCCGCGTCGGACCTGACCCACGCCGATCTGCTCGCCCTCGGAGCGAGTGCGCTCGCGAGGGACCGGCGGAACCAGGCACGCGAGATGGCCGGCAGAGCCGTGGCGGCGCTGACCGCGGCTTTCACCGTCCCCGAGGCGCTGTCTCCGGCCGACCGCGCCCATCTGGATCTCGAACTGTCCACCACGTTGGTACGCGTCGTACAGGCGCTGCACGACGTGGACTACAGCGCGAAGAAGCTCCTGGACGCGGTTCCTGCCGAACTGTGCAAGGACACGCTCGACGAGGACGTCCAGGAACAGGCCCGCTCGGTGAAAGGACGGAGCACGGACTCCTCGCCGAAGGGCCCGGCGAGGGCGGCGGACAGCGCGGAACTCCTGGGCATCGCGGAACTCCTGGGCATCAGGGAGGAACTGACCAGCAACCCCGTCCGTGGACGCCATCTCCTCGCGGAGGCCTTCACCCGCTGGGAGCGCTCATCAGCCGCCACGGCCGACGGCTGGCGGCTCCCCCTGGCCCAGGCGCTCGCCGCCGCCGGGCACGCCCAGGAGGCGGTGCGGCTCGCGGGCCGGTCGCCGGACCCGGCCGGGCGGGCAGGGGCTCTGGCCGTCGTGGCGTCGGGGTGCGCGGCGGGTGGGCGTGGTGCCGAAGCGTTGCGGTACGCGGAGGAGGCCGCGCGGGCTGCCGTGGACCTGGCCGACCCGGCCGTGCGTGGTCTCGTCGCCCAGGCCTTCGCTCATGCCGGTGCGTCCGAGTCCGCGTCGAGCTGGGCCGCTGGTGGCGGGCCTTCGGGGAAGGAGCGTGAGCAGGTCGAGCGGTCGCAGGCCGCCGTGGCCGTGGGGCTCGCCCCGTACGACCCCGAAACCGCCGCGCGGATCGTCGGGCGGCAGCTCCTGGAGGTGAAGCGGGCGGCCCTCGTGCCGGGCGGGGAAAGGCGTCTTCCCCGGATCATGGGGCTTCTCCTCGCCCTCCCCGATCCCCGGCGGCCCGGCAGCGCCTTGTGCGCGGCGCTCCAGGGGCTGTGCGCCGGGCCGGCCGAGAACATCCAGGGCCGGGACATGCACGCGGTCCTGTTCCATGCGCTGCTCGATGTGAGCGGGTGCCGTTCCGGGGTGGTGCCGCTCGGGGGCAGGTTCGGCCGCTGGGAGCAGTACGTGGGCTCCACGCCGTTGCCCGAGGGCGTGCTTCCCGTTGCCGAGTGGGCCGTCCTGCATGCCGTCCGGGGCGATGTGCCGGCCGCGCGGGACACGGCCGGGCGGGCCGGGACACCGGAGAGGCGGGCGGCGGCTCTGGCCGCTGTGGCGACCTACCTGGCGGGCGCTCCGGTGATCGTCCCGGCCGCGGACGGCTGGGCGCCGCAGGACACTTCCGTACTGCGATTCCTCGCACTCGCCGACGCCCTCGGCACCGAGGCCGCCCGCGACGAGCACGAGGCCCGCCGCCTCGTACGCGAGGTGCTGGCGGGCGAGCACTGGCGGTACGCCGTGCCGCTCCTGCCCCGGTTGGCGCCGGAGGCCCTTCCCCGGCTGGCGGAGGCCGCTTTCGTGCATGGAGTGGCCGCTGCCGGAGGGTGAGGCCCCTCACGCGTCCCGCCGCCGCAGCAGCACCAGCGCGCCCAGTGTGAGCGCCGTCGTGCAGGCGGCGACCAGGAGCAGGGAGGGCCAGGGGCCCAGGCTGCCCACCGTGTCGGCGGCGGCGTCCGAGGTCTGGGTGAGCTTTTCCAGGGCGGCCGTCGGGGAGAGGCCGGCGATCCAGCGTTCGGCGTCGCCGAAGAGCGGGCCGAACAGGGACGGCAGGAGCAGCAGGCCGATCACCGTGGTGACCGCGCCCGCGGAGTGGCGTACGAGGGTGCCGACGGCGAGGCCCAGCACGGCGGCCACCGCGAAGGACGCGGCGATCCCGAACAGGGCGGGCAGCGGCTCGCCCTGGGCGTACCGGCCGTCGGGCAGCATGGCGTCGCCGGCCAGGTAGGCGGCCGTGCAGGAGGCCAGGGCGAGGACGTACGTCACGCCCGCCACCAGGGTGGCCTTGGCGGCGAGGACCGTGGGGCGGCGGGGGACGGCGGCGAACGTCGTGCGGATGGTGCCGCTGCTGTACTCCCCCGTCACCACCAGCGCACCCACCACCGCCGCGAGCATCTGGGCGACGACGGAGAGCGTGAGGCTGCCGCCCAGGACCGTGTCGTCGGACTGGAGGCTTCCGGTCGTGGCGACGAACACCGCGCCCAGAACCGGCAGTACGGCGGTCGCCACCGTCGTCCACACCGTGGAGCGCACGCTGCGGAACTTGATCCACTCGTAGGCCAGGGCCTCCCGGAAGCCGGTTCCGCCCCGGTGCTCGGCGGGGAGCGTCGACGTGGTCATCGGGCTGTCTCCTTCTGGCTGGGCGCTGTGGGCCGGTCCTCGGTCCGGTACTCCACCGAGGACTGCGAGAGCGCCGTGTAGACCTCCTCCAAGGAGGAGTGGGCCGGGGTGAGTTCATGGACGGCGATGCCGTGGGCGCGGGCCAGGTCGCCGATGGTGGCCGCGTCCGGTCCTTCGACCCGCCAGCCGCCCGCGGCGTCCAGGCGGACCCGCGCCCCGGCCGTTTCCAGCAGGGCCCGGAGCTTCTCCGGTTCGGGGGACCGTACGAGGGTGTGCGCGCGGGAGTTGGTCTCGATGAAGTCGCGCATCGTCGTGTCCGCGATGAGCCGGCCCTGTCCGATCACGACGATGTGGTCGGCCGTCAGTTCCATCTCGCTCATGAGGTGGCTGGAGAGGAAGACCGTGCGGCCCTCCGCCGCCAGGGACCGCATCAGTCCGCGGATCCAGCGGATGCCTTCGGTGTCGAGGCCGTTGACCGGTTCGTCGAGGATCAGCACTTCCGGGTCGCCGATCAGCGCCGCCGCGATGCCGAGCCGCTGGCCCATGCCGAGCGAGAAGCCCTTGGTGCGCCTGCGGGCCGTCGCCGCGGGCAGGCCCACCAGGTCCAGCACCTCATCGACGCGGCGGCGCGGGATGCCGTTGCTCGCGGCGAGTCCGGCCAGGTGGTGGTAGGCGGAGCGGCCGCCGTGGACGCCCTTGGCGTCGAGCAGCGAGCCGACCGACCGCAGCGGTACGGGCAGGTCCGCGTAGGCCTTTCCGCCCACGGTGACGCGCCCCGCGCTCGCGGAGTCCAGGCCGAGGATCAGGCGCATGGTGGTCGATTTCCCGGCGCCGTTCGGGCCGAGGAAGCCGGTCACCCGGCCGGGCCGGACGGTGAACGACAGCCGGTCGACGGCGGTGCGCCCGCCGTAGCGTTTGGTGAGTTCCGTTGCTTCGATCATGCGGCCGACGCTACGAGCGGGCCCCCGATCGCGAATCCTCCGGCGGGAGCCGGGGCCTACTCCCGCCGGAGTAGGCCCCGGAGTATGGCCTGCTTCAGCGCCGGAGTAGGGCCTGCTTCAGCGTTCGCCTGCTCTGACCAGGCCCGTTTCGTAGGCGATGACCACCAGCTGGGCCCGGTCGCGGGCGCCCAGCTTCGTCATGGTCCGGCTCACATGGGTCTTCGCGGTCAGCGGGCTCATGATCAGCTCCTTGCCGATCTCCTCGTTGGACAGTCCGGCGGCGACGAGCGCCATCACCTCACGTTCCCGGCCGGTGAGGACGGCGAGCCGTTCGGCGCCCGCCGCCTCGGGGGCCTTCAGCCGGGCGAACTCCTCGATCACCTGGCGGGTGACGGCGGGGGCGAGCAGGCTCCGGCCCGCCGCGACGTCACGGATAGCGGTGCGCAGGTCGTCCGGCTCGATGTCCTTGAGGAGGAAGCCCGCCGCGCCGTGGCGGAGGGCCTCGAAGACGTACGCGTCCACCTGGTACGTGGTGAGCATGACCACGCGGACCCGGTCGAGGGTGTTGTCGGCGGCGATCAGGCGGGTGGCCTCCAGGCCGTCGACGCCGGGCATCCGGATGTCCATCAGCACGACGTCCGGGCGGGTCGTCCGGACCTCCTCGACGGCGCGGGCCCCGTCAGCGGCCTCCGCGACGACGACCAGGTCGTCGGTGAGGTCGAGCAGGGCGCGGAATCCGGCCCGTACGACGGTCTGGTCGTCGGCGAGGACCACGCGGATCGGCCTGCCGTCGCGCCCTGCCGCGGGTCGTGTCATGACGTCGCTCCCTCGGTCGGCAGCACGGCGTGGACGCGGAATCCGCCGCCCGGCACCGGACCGTACGTGACGCCGCCGCCCACCGCGACCGCCCGCTCCCGCATGCCGATCAGGCCGAAGCCCCGGTCGACGGGCGTGGCCGCGGGCGGCGGTACCGGCGGGCCCTCGTCCACCACCTCGACGGTCAGCCGACCGGCGGAGCGGGTCACCGACACCGCGGCGTGCCGTGCCGCGGAGTGCTTCACCACGTTGGTCAGCGCCTCCTGCACGATCCGGTACGCCGTGGCCTCGACGACCGCGGGAAGGCCGGCGTCCCCCGTGTCCCGCCGCAGGCTGACCCGCACGCCGCCCGCCTCGACCCCCGCCACCAGCTCGTCCAGCTGGTCGAGGCGGGGCGCCGGAGCCGTGGACTCCGCCTCGCGCAGGACGGACAGCGTGGCGCGCAGTTCCCGTACGGCTTCCTTGCCGGAGGCGCGCACCTGTGTCATCGCCTGCCGTGACACCTCCGGCGCGGCGTCCAGCGCGTCGAGGGCCACCCCGGCCTGCACGGTCATCGCGCTCACCGTGTGCGCGAGGATGTCGTGGATCTCCCGGGCGACCCGCACCCGCTCCTGGCGGACCCGGCGGGCGGCCTCGCGTTCGCGGTCCTCCTCGGCCCGGGCGGCGCGCGCCGCGTACTCCGCCAGCAGCTCCCGGCGGGTCCGCACCACCTCGCCCAGGAGCAGCGGAACGAGCGGCCAGACCATCTCCAGGACCGGCAGCCCCTGCGGGTTGACCACGTCCCGGCCGACCTTCAGCGCCACCGCGCCCGAGACCGTCGCGGCGATCACCCCGGTCCACAGCGTGCGCCGGCGGTCGCCCAGCACCGCGACCGTGTACAGCGCCACGATCACCGGGAGGTTCAGCAGTTCGCCGATGTGCCCGTGCAGCGCCCACCCGGCACACGCCGCCCCGGTCACGCAGACCACCGGAACGGGCCAACGGCGGCGGAAGACGAGCGCTGCCAACGAGACCACGAGGAGGGTCCAGGTCAGCGCGTCCGCCTGGCGGTAGCCGGGTTCGTTGACGGCCGCGTCGGCGGTGGTGAACGCCCCCACCACCGCCACCACCACCAGATCCGCGACGATCGGCGGCAGAGCGCGCGCACGGGCGGCCAGGCGGTCGAAGGTCATCACCCCCTCACGGTAGGAGGCGGGGCGTCCGGCCGCATACGACAGCGGGAGTAGCCACGGGAGTGGCGGCGGGCGGCTTCGGCGGCCGTGCGCGTCGGGCAGGAGTTCGGACATACCCGGACGGGAGTTCGGATCCGGCGAAACCTTCCGTCCGACGGGACGTTCGGCGGGGCCCGGGAGCGGGCAAATCGATCAGGTGGGCCCGAAGGCGGAACCCCTCCGCAGGGCGCTCCCGACCGCCCCGGCATCCGGCGGGTGTACGCGGCTCCGCGCCGCCGTCCGTCCGCCGGTCCCGCCGCCCGCACACCGAAGCGCCCGCGTGACCTACGCACCATCAGGGAAAGGAGCGCCGCGATGGCGACGCCGCTGTCAGCCGACAAGCTGCTCAAAGCCCTCCGCGACGAAGGCCTCCAGGTCGTCGAACACCGGAGCTGGCGTACCAACAACCGGAACCACAAGGGTCCCTGGGGTCCGACGCACGGAGTGATGATCCATCACACCGTCACCTCGGGCACCGCGTCCTCCGTCGAGCTCTGCTACAACGGCCACTCCGCCCTGCCCGGTCCGCTCTGCCACGGGGTGATCGCCAAGGACGGGACCGTCCACCTCGTGGGGAACGGGCGGGCCAACCACGCCGGGCTCGGCGACGACGACGTGCTGCGCGCCGTCATCGCGGAGAAGGCGCTGCCCCCGGACAACGAGGCCAACACCGACGGCAACCGGCACTTCTACGGCTTCGAGTGCGTCAACCTCGGCGACGGCAAGGATCCCTGGCCTGCGGCCCAACTGCTGGCGATCGAGCGGGCCGCCGCGGCCGTCTGCCGGGCGCACGGCTGGTCGCAGCGGTCGGTGATCGGGCACCTGGAGTGGCAGCCGGGCAAGGTCGATCCGCGCGGGTTCACCATGAACTCGATGCGCACCCGGATCGGCAAGCGGCTCGGCGGCGCCCCGGACGGGCCCTCCAAGCCGCCGCCGAAGCCGACCTACGAGCCGTTCCCCGGGGCCGCGTTCTTCAAGGTCGGCCGCAACAGCGCGATCGTCACGGCGATGGGCAAGCGGCTGGTGGCCGAGGGCTGCGGGCGGTACACGGTGGGTCCGGGCCCGGCCTGGTCCGAGGCCGACCGGAAGTCGTACGCCGCATGGCAGCGCAAGCTGGGTTACACGGGCGCCGACGCCGACGGCATTCCCGGAAAGAGCAGTTGGGACCGGCTCAAGGTGCCCAACGTGTGACGGATGCGGCCGGTGGGCCCGGTGGGCCTGGTGGGCCTGGTGGGCCTGGTGGGCCTGGTGGGCTGATGCGTACGGCTCTCCTTCCCCCGTGGAGGAGAGCCGTACGCGGGTCAGCGGTTGAAGCCGCTGCCCAGTTGCGCCTTCGTGGCGACCGTGCCGAGCGTCCCGTGGCCGAAGCTGGACGAGCCCTTGGCCACGAGGCCCGAGGCGGTGGCCGGGGCGAGGGCCACGTGGGCGGTGGCGGGCAGGGCGACGACCCGTACTGCTTGAGACCGGCGTACCGGGCGAAGGGTTGTGCGTCGTACGGCAGTTCACGCTCTAGGGTTTCCTCGCTGAAGCGGCGGCGGCCCGGTGGACCGGTGACCTGTCGATGGTCCGCCCATGGCGTGGAAGGACGGTGCGATGACGACCGAGGTGCGAACGGTGCGGGCCGGGGAGCTGGACCGGTACGCCGATGGGATCCGTGAGGTGTACGCGCGGGCGTTCGCCGCCCCGCCCTGGAACGAGGATCCGGCGACGGCCGACGCCTATGCGGAGCGGCTCGCACAGGACGCGCTGCGGCCCGGGTTCACCGCGGCGGTGGCGACGGCCGGAGGTGCAGTGACCGGTTTCGCCACGGCCTGGATCACCCCGGAGGTCTTTCCGGCCGACCGCAGCTACGGGCAGGTCGCCGAGGCCCTCGGGCCCGGGCGCACGCAGGCGTGGCTGTGCGGCGCGCTGGAGGTGAACGAACTGGCGGTCGCGCCGGAGGCGCACGGTGCGGGGCTCGGCGCGGCGCTGCTGCACACGGTCACCGAGCCCGCCCCGGACGGCCGTTGCTGGCTGCTGACCTCCGTACGGGCCGAGGCGGCGCTGCGCCTGTACGAGCGGACCGGCTGGCGGCGGATCAGCACACCCGTGCCGGGCCCGGCCGCCCTCGTGGTGCTGCTCGGCCCCCGCCATCCGCAACGGGCCGAGGCGGGCCGGCGAGCGAGCGGGACCGCGGCCGGGTGACTCCTACAGCGCGACGGCCAGCAGGACGCACGCCACCAGGTTGAACGCGGTGCGCACCTGGTGGAAGGTGTTCCAGCGGGACTCGAAGGCCGCGCGGGCCGCATGGTCGTCGCCGCCCTCGGAGGCGGTGAGGGCGTTGTTGAGCGGGATGTTGCCGGCGATGGTCACCAGGTGGCTGATGACCACGCAGATCAGCGCTCCCAGGATGGCCGGCCCCGTGGTCTCGTCGTGCTCGCCGAGGCCGGTGAAGAACGCGGCGGCGGGCAGCGCGACGGCCCCGACGAACAGGACGAGGAAGATGGGCCCGGGGACCTTCTCGTTGAAACGGCGCATGGCCGCGGTGAACTGTTCGTCCGTCAGCTCGGCCAGACCGGGCATGATCGCGATCAGGAAAGTCAGCATGAAGCCCGCGTAGAGGCCGTTGACGATCGCCGAGAGCACCAGGAACAGGGAGGTCATGGCGGACATCATGACCTGGAACGGCGGCCCGCACCGACCTTTTCCCGAATGGACGTACGAGCCCGGGAGCCGGTCCGGGGCGGGGCGAGCCGGGGCGGGGCCAGCCGGGGCAAGCCGAGCCTGGGCAAGCCGAGCCTGGGCGGGGCGAGCCTGGGCGGGGCGAGCCTGGGCAAGCCGGGACGGGGCGAGCCGGACTCAGGGGCGCCCGGCCCGGCCAGGCGCCCCCTGCCCCCGCCCCTTCCCGCCCCCGCTCTCCCGCTCAGCCGATCTCGCCCTCGTCCGGTTCCGGCTCGTCGTCCGTGCCGGCTCCGCCCTCCAGCCGGTCCGCCTGTCCGATGGCCGTGGCCAGCTTCCTGACGGCGCTGTCCTCGGTCGTCTCGGCCAGCGCGGACGCCCGGGACGCGAGTTCGCCGAGGCCGGGTGCGCCGGGCAGGTCGCCGTGCCGCAGGTGGTCGGCGAAGTAGGCGGCCACGGCCGCCACTTGCAGCCGGTCGTGCTCGCCGGCCCACAGCGGGCCGTCGATCGCCCCGGTCGTGACGGTCCCGGTCTTCTCCTGGGCCTTGCGGGTCTTGGGGTCGAGCCAGCGCACGGTGGCCTTGGCCACGGTGCCGGATGCGCCCTCGCGCAGCCGTACGGCGTACAGAGCGGTCACCGTGTGGCCCGGGCCGACCTCACCGCCGTCGACGCTGTCGTCGCGGAAGTCCTCGTCGGCGACCTTGCGGTTCTCGTAGCCGATCAGCCGGAACTGCTGCACGGTCTTCCGGTCGAACGCCACCTGGGCCTTGGCGTCGCGGGCCTGGATCTCGAGGTGGGCGGGCAGTTGGTCGACGAAGACCTTGCGGGCCTGCTCCTCGTCGCCGACGTAGGTGGTGTTCCCGTCGCCCTTGTTGGTGAGCTGTTCCATGAACGCGTCGCCGTAGTCGCTGCCGACGCCGACGCCGAAGAGGGTGATGCCGTACTCGCGGCGGGCGGAGTCGATCTTCTTCAGGATTCCCTCGGCCTCGGTGTCACCGGTGTTGGCGAGGGCGTCGGAGAGGAGCACCACCCGGTTGGTGGCGCCTTCGCGGTGGCCGTCGACGGACTTCTCGTAGCCGAGGGTGATGCCCGCCTCGACGTTGGTGGACTGCGCCGGCCGCATCTCCTCCACCGCGTCCTTGATCCGGTTCCGGTTGCCCTTCACCCGGGTCATCGGCAGCCGGGTCTCGGCCTCGTTGCTGAAGGTGACCAGGGCGATGGAGTCGTCGTCGCGCAGTTCGTCGGTGAGGATGTTCAGCGACTTCCTGACCAGGTCGAGGCGGCCGGTCTCGGCCATGGACCCCGAGATGTCGACGACGAACGTGAGCGCGGCGGGCGGCCGTTCGGCGGTGGACGGGGCGGCCTCGGTGGCCAGGCCGACCCGTAGCAGCGACCAGTCGGAGGCTCCGGTTCCGCCGCCTCCGGCCTTCCCGCCGTCGATGCGCGCCCCGTCGACGTTCACCGAGAAGCCGGGGCCCTTCGGCCGTTCGTACCCCTGGCGGAAACTGTTGACGAACTCCTCGGGGCGTACGTCCTCGGGCTGGGGCAGACCGCCGTCGCCGAGGGTGCGGCGCGCGTAGCCGTAGCTGGCGGTGTCCACGTCCAGGGCGAAGGTGGAGAGATAGTCGGGCGCCTTGACGTCCGGCGCGGCGGAGGCCCCGTTCTCCCCGGACTGCCGGCCCTTCTCGGGCGCCGCCGCGTCCGGCGCGGGCTGCCCGCCGCCGGTCGATCCCTGCCCGTTGCGCTTGCCCGAGCTCAGATCGCGCGTGCTCTCCGTGCCGCCGTCGCCCGCGCCGCAGGCGGTGAGCAGCAGGGCGCCCGCCAGGAGCAGCGCCACACCGCCGGCCCGGCGCCCCGCCCCGGCTCCGGCGCGGCCCCCCGCCCAGCCTGCCGTCCGGTGCCCGGCGCCGATTCCAGCACCGCCCCCTGCGCCGCTTCCTGCCCGCTGTTCGTCTCGCCGGCTGATCCGGTCCATGCGTAACCCCCCACGTCGTCACGGTGTCCTCGACACCTGTGAATGTGACGTACGGGACCGCCGACCGGAGTCGACGAAAGCGTTGCGGAACCATCTCGATGCGGCAACAGCGGGCCGTCCGCGGGCAGGAACCGGCGGAACATCAGGTTCAGGACACGATGTCCTTACGACTGAACCCTCGGAAGGCCAGCGCGAACAGGATCAGGGCATAGGTCACTGATACGGCCGTGCCCTTGATCATGCCGCCCCACTCCAGTTGCGGCTGGAGTGCGTCGGCCCAGGCGAACTGCCAGTGCGCGGGCAGGAAGTCGCGCCAGGAGCCGAGTGCGGTGACCGCGTCGAGCACATTGCCGACGATGGTGAGGCCCACCGCTCCGCCGACCGCGCCGAGCGGGGCGTCCGTCTTCGTGGACAGCCAGAACGCCAGGCCCGCGGTGACCAGTTGGGAGACGAAGATGAACGCCACGACGATCGCGAGACGCGGCACCGTGTCCCCGGCGGCCAGCGCTCCCCCGGTGGGCAGTTTCAGCGGCCCCCAGCCGTAGGCCGCCGTGCCCGCCGCCAGTGCGACGAGCGGCAGCAGCACCATCGCGGCCAGGCTGAAGCCGAGCGCGACGACGAGCTTGGACCACAGCAGCCGGACGCGTGGCACGGGTGCGGCGAGCAGATAGCGCAGCGAGGACCAGCTCGCCTCGGAGGCGACGGTGTCCCCGCAGAACAGGGCCACCGGCACCACCAGCAGGAATCCGGCCGAGACGAACAGCGAGGTGGCGGCGAAGTTCGCGGCGGACTCGGTCGCCACGTCCATCAGGTTGATCCGGCTGCCGCCGCCCCGGCCGCCGCCGCCGTCCTCGCCGTCCGGCGTGCCGCCGATCGCGAAGGCGATGATCAGGATGAAGGGCAGGGCGGCGAGCACCCCGCCCATGAGCAGGGTGCGGCGGCGGCGCAACTGCCGCATGGCCTCGACGCGGAGGGGAAGCGTGCGCCGGGCGCGGTAGCCGACGGCCTCCGGGTGCTCGGTGTCGTCCCGGGCCTCGGGGGGCTGGACGGGGGCGCTCATGCTGCTCCTCCGGAGATCAGGGTGAGGAAGGCGTCCTCCAGGCGGCGGTGGGGTCCGACGCCGGTGACCGGGACGTCGAGCCGGACGAGGTCGGCGACGAGCCGCGAGGTGGTGGCCCCGTCGAGGCGGACGAGCAGCCCGCGTCCGTCGTCGGTGCGGACGGCGGATCCGATGCCGGGCAGGGCGGCGATCTTCTCCGCCAGCGGCTCGGACACCTCGTCCGCCGTGGTCACCAGGATCATGTCGCCGGATCCGGTGATCTCGGCGACGGGTCCGGCCTGGACGAGCCGGCCCCGGTCCATGACGACCAGGTGGGTGCAGGACTGCTCGACCTCGGAGAGGAGGTGGCTGGAGACGATGACGGTCCGGCCGCCGGCCGCGTACCGGATCATCACGTCCCGCATCTCGCGGATCTGCGGCGGGTCGAGCCCGTTGGTCGGCTCGTCGAGGATGAGGAGGTCCGGCATGCCGAGCATGGCCTGCGCGATGGCGAGCCGCTGCCGCATGCCCTGGGAGTACGTCCGTACGGCACGGGCGAGCGCGTCGCCGAGGCCGGCGATCTCCAGGGCCTCGTCGATGTGGGAGTCCTCGGCGGGGCGGCCGGTGGCCTGCCAGTACAGATCGAGGTTGGCGCGCCCGGAGAGGTGCGGCAGGAAGCCCGCGCCCTCGACGAACGCCCCGACCCGGGACAGCACCGGGGCACCCGGCCGGATGGCCTGACCGAAGACGCGGATCTCGCCCTCGTCGGGGGCGATGAGCCCCATGAGCATGCGCAGGGTGGTCGTCTTGCCCGCGCCGTTGGGCCCGAGGAGTCCGAGGACCTGGCCCTTCTCGACGCGGAAGGACAGCTCGCGCACGGCGTACCGGTCCACGGACTTCGCGTACTTCTTCGAAAGACCGGTGATCTGGAGCGGTACGTCGGTGAGCGCGGGGTCCGGCGCGGGCGTCGCGGTGCGGCGGCGGGCGGTGAGCAGGAGCACGGCCGCGATGACGAGGGCGGCGGCCGGGAGGCCCCAGGTCCACCAGGGGAGAGCGGCCGCGGCGGTCTTCACGGCGGGTGCGGTGGGGATGGTCAGCGGTCCGTCGGCGGTGACGGTGTACGTGGCGGGCTCGGCCGGGGAGGCGTAGCCGAGGTCCGTCGCGGAGAACACGAGGCGCAGCCGGTGTCCGGCGTCGAACTCGTGGTCCACGGCGGGCAGCGCCAGCTCGACCGGCTTGCCCTGCTGGTCGGGGGTGATCCGGTAGGGGGCGACGAGCTGGTGGGGCAGCACCTGCTGCCTGCCGTCCGGCGACACGTCGTACACCTTGCCGAAGAGCACCGCGTCCCGGTCGCCGCTCGCCGTCACGTTCACCTTGACGGTGGGGGTGCCGGTGACGCGTACGGAGGTGTCCAGCGGGGCGGACTCGAACCGGCCGAACTGCCCCGGGAAGTCCAGCGAGAGCCCGACGCCGAGTGAGGAGAGCTGGGCGAGTCCGCCGCCGACGCCGGGCACGGCGGAGATGGCGGGCGGCGCGGCCCCGGCCGGGTTGCGGAAGGTCTTGGTCCCGCCGCCGAGCGCGATGTCCTTGCCGCCGCTGCGCAGCCCCGGGTAGCTGTCGCTGCTCGCGCCGCGCAGGAGGGCGGCGCCGTCGGTGGAGTCGACGCCTCCGGTCCGGGTGACGCGGAAGGCGGGCCCGGTGTCGGCGCCGGTGTCCTCCTTGAGATACCGGTCGAACCAGGAGCCGACGCGCCCTTCGACCCGGCTCGTCTCGCTGTCGCCGCCGTCGTGTCCGCCGGAGATCCAGTCGACGGACACGGGTGCGCCGTTGGCGCTGATGGCCTTCTGCATGGCGTCGGCCTGGCCGAGCGGGAAGAGCGAGTCGGACTGCCCCTGGAGGAGCAGCGAGGGCACCTTGATGCGGTCGGCGACGGCGGACGGCGAACGCTCGGTGAGCAGTTTCACCGCTTCGGCGTCGGGCTTCCCGCTGACGGCGACCCGTTCGTACATCTCGCAGAGCCGCTTCTCGAACTTCTCGCAGCCGCCGCCGGTGGTGATGAAGATGCCGGCCCAGAGCTTCTTGAAGACCCCGTCGGGGAAGAGGGCGTCGGCGAGGTTCCAGTAGGTGATCACGGGTGCGATGGCGTCGACCCGCTCGTCGTGCCCGGCGGCGAGCAGGGAGACGGCCCCGCCGTAGGAGGCGCCGGTCAGGCCGACCCGGGGGTCGCCCTTCGCGTCGAGCTCCACCTCGGGCCGCTCCGCCAGCCAGTCGATGAGCCGGGAGACGTCCCTGACCTCGTGGTCCGGGTCGTTGAGGGTGATCTCCCCGCCGGACTTGCCGAAGCCGCGCGCCGACCAGGTCAGCACGGCGTACCCGTCGGCGGCCAGCTTCTCGGCCTGGGCCCGTACGTCGTTCTTGCTGCCGCCGAAACCGTGCCCGATGAGCACGGCGGGCCGCTTACCGGAACCTCCCACGTGGAAGTACGAGGTGTCGATCGGCACCCCGTCCATGCGCAGCGTCCGGTCCTCGCGCTGCACGGCGGGCGAGCCGTCGTCGGCGACGGCGGTCCAGGTGCCGCCGCCCACGAGCACGGCGAGCACGGCCACGGCCGCGGCCCACCGGCCGCGGGTACGGGGCAGCAGGCGCCACCGTCGAGCAGTAGGGGTCTCCATCCCTCGACCCTAAACGGAGGACGCAAGCCGGTTGAGTGCCGCCAGGGGGAGGTGGGCGGCCTCCCTGAGAGGTACGGTCCGCCCCCGCCGTACTCCGGACGCGGTACAGAATGCGTTCAGAACCCTTGCCTCGGGAGGCCATTGTGGACATTCGCCGCGCCACGACCGTCACGGAGCTCCTGGCCGCCGGTCACCTCTACGACGCACCGCCCCGCGAGGTGTGGGCCGCCCGCTTCCTCGCCGCGGACGGCCACGTGATGCTGATCGCGTACGTGGACGGCGTCCCGGCGGGCTTCGTCTCCGGCATCGAGATGCTGCACCCGGACAAGGGCACGGAGATGTGCCTGTACGAACTGGGCGTCGACGAACCGTTCCGCCGCCGGGGCATCGGCAGGGCCCTGACGCTGGCGCTCGTGGACCTCGCCCGGGAGCGGGGGTGCTACGACCTGTGGGTCGGGGTGGAGCACGACAACGCGGCGGCCCTGGCGACGTACGGGTCGGCGGGGGCGCGGGACGACGGCGGGTTCCGGGTGCTGACGTGGGAGTTCGGGGGCGACGCCTCGCAGTAGCCTCGGAGCGGAGGCGGCGCTCCCGGGCGTCAACCCTGACGTTCGTCGGGGGGTGCTCCTGCCGTTCGGCCACCGCGCCGGGCCGTCGTGCCTTCGTACGTTCGCCGCATGGCAAAGCACACACATCAACACCACTGGCCCGTCCGGCTGTTCGGATCGGCCGCGCTGCTGGCGTCGGCGGTGGCCGTGATCGGGATGCTGTCGCCCGGCGGCCTGGGGCGGCCCGGCCCGACCGAGGTCACGCGGGGCGCCTCCGTATCCGCCTACCGGTCGCTGACGGAAGCGGTCGGGGACGGCCCGGGGTGGCTGGGGCACCTTCTGGAGCTGTCCTCGGAGGCCACGCTGATCGTCCTCGGCCTGCTGCTGCTCGGGGTCTGCTGGACGGCCGTACGCCGGAGGGACGCGGTCGCGGTGGCGGGGGCCCTGCTCATCGGCGCCGGAACGGTGGTGGCGTACGCGGTCAGCGAGGCGCTCAAGCTGGTCGTCGACGAGGAGCGTCCGTGCCGGGCCGTGGACGGGGCCCAAGCGGTCGCCGCGTGCCCCGAGCCGGGCGACTGGTCCTTCCCGAGCAACCACGCCACCCTGGCCGCCGCGCTCGCGGTCGGGCTGGCCGTGCGGCGGCCCCGACTGGCGGTCGTGACCCTGCCGGTGGCGGTGGCAGCGGCACTGCTGCGGGTCCTGGTGGGGGTCCACTACCCGCACGACGTGTTCGCCGGGGCGCTGCTCGGCGGGGCGGTCGTCACCGCGGTGATCGTCGTGCTGATCCGCCCCGCCGGTCTGCTCGGCTCAGCGCTGTTCGGACGGTGGCGGGGGTGGCGGGGGCAGGATTCCGGCCTCGTGGGCGACCACGGCGGCCGCGGCCCGGTTGTCGACGCCGAGGCGGGCCAGGACGGAGCTGACGTGCGCCTTGACCGTGCCTTCGACCAGGTGCAGCCGTCGGGCGATCTGCCCGTTGGACAGCCCGCCGCCGAGGTGCGACAGCACTTCGCGCTCCCTGGGCGTGAGCCCGGCGACCCGCTCCCGGGCCGCGTCCCGCCGGCCGGCCAGGGCCCCGGCCCCGGTGGAGGCGAGGTGCGCCACCACGCGGGCGGCGACCTTCGGTGAAAGATAGGCGGCGCCGTCGGCCACGGCCCGTACCCCGGCGAGGAGTTCCTCGGGCTCGCCGGACTTGATCAGAAATCCGGCGGCCCCGCAGCCCAGCGCCCGCAGGATGTAGTCGTCCTCGCCGAACGTGGTCAGCATGACGACGCCGGTGGCGGGCAGCGTGCGCCGGATCTCGGCCGCGGCCTCGATGCCGTTGGTCCTCGGCATCCGTACGTCGAGGACGGCCACCTGCGGGCGGTGCGCCCGGACCAGCTCCACGGCCTCGTGCCCGTCGGCCGCCTCGGCGACGACCTCGATGCCCGGATCGGTGGCGAGCACGGCGCGTACACCGGCACGGATCATGGGCTCGTCGTCGGCGACGAGCACCCGGATCGTCCCGGGGCGGGTGGGGTGCTCGTCACCGGCCGGGTCCGGCGTCCGGGTCGTGTCCGGCGTCCGGGCCGGGTCCACCTGCTGGGTCGTGTTCACCGCCCGGGGCTCGTCCGCCGCGCTCATCGGGTGCTCACGGGGTGAGCGCGTCGCGGGAGACGAGCCTGCCGTCCCGGAAGCAGAGCCGGTACGCGTCTCCGGACCGGTCGTCGAAGCGGTCGGCCGTCATCGCGTAGAACTCGCACGTCACCCCTCGTTCCTCCGGCCCGGCGCCCGCCGGCCGCTCCACCGACTGCCGGTCCGGCAGCACCTTCCGTATCTCGGACCGATCCTGCCCCACCCGCAGTCGGGCGTAGTCGCGCGGGTCGAGTACGGACCGGGACGCGGCCACCGTTTCCCAGGTCCCGACCACGGCGAGCAGCACCGCACCCGCGGTCAGCGGCACCGCCAGCGCGGTGAGCAGGGTACGGCGGACCCGCCGCCGGGCCCGCCGGTATCCGGCGGGTTCGGGGCCGGCCGCGCTGTCGGCGGGCCGGGGCGGGGGCTGCGCGGG
>NZ_JAAGMH010000090.1:0-8999 GCF_010548505.1 Streptomyces sp. SID14515
CGGCGGCCTGGCCCCGGAGGGCCGCCCCCGGGCCGTCCTCGTCGCGGGCCCCGGCACCGCCGCCTCCGGGGTCGCCGACCTGATCGGCGCGCTCGCGGGCGCGGCCGCCCCCGTCGTACGCATCCACCCCACGGGCGTCGCCCCCGCACCGGGCGCCCTCCGCTGGACCCTGCCCGGCTGGGCCGGGTCCGTGGACCTCCTGCTCATCGCGACCGCCGACGGCTCCGAACCGGGCCTCGCCCTGCTCGCCGAGCAGGCCTACCGCCGAGGCTGCACCGTCGTCGCCGTCGCCCCCACCCGCTCACCGCTGCGCGAGGCGGTCGACGGGGTGCACGGTCTGGTCGTCCCGATGGCCGCCGCCCCGCACGGCGAGTACGACGCGGAGACCTCCGCCGCCGGCCCCGGCACCCTGTGGGCCCTGCTCACCCCCCTGCTGGCGCTGCTGGACCGGGTCGGCCTGGTGACCGCGCCGCCCGAGGACCTGCAGAAGGTCGCGGACCGCCTGGACCGCACCGCGGAACGCTGCGGCCCGGCCATCGCCACGTACGGCAACCCGGCCAAGACGCTCGCCGCCGAGCTCGCCGACAGCCTGCCGCTGCTCTGGACGGAGGGCGAAGCGGCGGGCCCCGTCGGCCGCCGCTTCGCCGCCGTACTGTCCGAGCTGGCGGGCCGCCCCGCCCTCACCGCACAGCTCCCCGAGGCCCTGCCCTCGCACGGCACGCTCCTCGCCGGGGACTTCGCGGCCGGCGCGGACCCCGACGACTTCTTCCGCGACCGGGTCGACGAGGGAGAGACGCTGAGGGCCCGGGTCGTCCTGCTCCGGGACCGCCCGACGGGAGGCCTCAGCGCCTACCCGGCGGCCCGGGAACTGGCGCTCGGCCACGACACCCCGGTCAGCGAACTGGAACCGGACGAGGGCAGCGAACTGGAGGCCCTGGCCGAACTGCTCGCGATCACCGACTTCGCGGCGGTCTACCTCTCCCTGGCCTCGGCCCCCAACCCTGAGACCTAGCCCCCCGGCCCCAACCCCGGCCGACCGGGCCCCGGCTCCCTCCCCAAGCCACGCGCCGCCCCCCCCGGGGGGCCCCGACTGACCCCACACCCCCCGGCCACCCCCACGACGCCAGGACCTCACACAACCCTGATATCCCTGGTGACGCAGACACTCACCCCCGCCCCACCCGAGGACGACTCCATGGACCGCCTGTCCAACACCGTGCGCCCCTACGCCTGGGGGTCCACCACGGCCATTCCCGCCCTGCTCGGCATCGCGCCCACCGGCGAACCGCAGGCCGAGATGTGGATGGGCGCCCACCCCGGAGCACCATCGCGGATCAGCCGCACCACCCCGGCGGGCGAGACGGCACTGGCCCTCACCGAGGCCATCGAGGCCGACCCGGAAGGTGAGCTCGGCGCCGCCACCGTCGCCCGGTTCGGCCCTCGCCTCCCCTTCCTCCTGAAGCTCCTCGCCGCCGGCGCGCCCCTCTCCCTCCAGGTCCACCCGAACCTGGACCAGGCCCGCGAGGGCTACGCCGACGAGGAGGCCCGGGGCGTCCCGATCGACGCCCCGCACCGCACGTACAAGGACGCGAACCACAAGCCCGAACTGATCTGCGCCCTCACCCCCTTCGACGGTCTGTGCGGCTTCCGCAGGCCCACCGAGGCCGCGGACGCGATGGAGGCGCTGGGAGTCGACTCCCTCAAGCCGTACGTGGACCTCCTCCGCGCCCACCCCGAGGAGGCCGCCCTCCGCGAGGTGCTCACGGCGATCCTCACCGCGGACCCGGCGGAGATGGCCGACACCGTGGCCGAGGCGGCGGCCGCCGCGGAACGCCTCGGCGGCGCCCACGCCCCGTACGCCCGCATCGCCCACAACTACCCCGGCGACCCCGGCGTCCTCGCCGCGATGCTGCTCAACTACGTACAACTCCAGCCCGGCGAAGCCCTGTTCCTCGGCGCGGGCGTACCGCACGCCTATCTCGACGGCCTCGGCGTCGAGATCATGGCCAACTCGGACAACGTCCTGCGCTGCGGCCTGACCCCCAAGCACATCGACGTCCCCGAACTCCTGCGGATCGTCCGCTTCGAGGCCACCGAGCCCGGCGTGCTGCGCCCGGAGGCCGCCCCGTCGGGCGAGGAGCGCTACGAGACCCCCGTCGACGAATTCGCCCTGTCCCGCTACACCCTCGCGTCGGGCGCGGCCCCCACCGGCCTGACCGCCCCCACCCCCCAGATCTTGCTCTGCACGGCGGGATCGGTCACGGTCGGCGAACTCGCCCTCGGACCGGGGGAGTCCGCCTATGTTCCGGCCGGCGAGACGGTCGAGGCGACGGGATCGGGCACACTCTTCCGGGCCACTGTGGCGGCCTGACCGACGGACCGTCCCGACGGCTGCAACAATGTGCCGCCTCACCGCGGCGGCACATGCCGCGCACCGACGAAGGGACACCACGCACTCATGAGCGCGTCAGGCGGAACCAAGGCGATCGTGGCGGCACTCGCCGCCAACCTCTCGATCGCCGTGGCCAAATTCGTAGCGTTCCTCTTCAGTGGTTCCTCGTCGATGCTCGCGGAGAGCGTCCACTCGCTCGCCGACTCGGGCAACCAGGGACTGCTGCTGCTCGGCGGCAAGAGGGCGAAGCGCGAAGCCACCCCCGAGCACCCCTTCGGCTACGGGCGCGAGCGCTACATCTACGCGTTCCTCGTCTCCATCGTCCTCTTCTCGGTCGGTGGCATGTTCGCGGTGTACGAGGGCTACGAGAAGATCAAGCACCCGCACGCGATCGAGGCCTGGTACTGGCCGGTCGGGGTCCTGGTCTTCGCGATCATCGCCGAGATCTTCTCCTTCCGTACGGCGATCAAGGAGTCCAACCTCACGCGCGGCGACCGCTCCTGGACCGAGTTCGTCCGCCGGTCCAAGGCGCCCGAACTCCCGGTCGTCCTCCTGGAGGACCTCGGCGCGCTCGTCGGCCTGGTCCTGGCGCTCGCGGGCGTCGGCCTCGCCCTCGGCACCGGCAACGGCGTCTGGGACGGCATCGGCACCCTCTGCATCGGCATCCTGCTGATCCTCATCGCGATCGTCCTGGCCGTCGAGACGAAGTCCCTCCTGCTCGGCGAGTCCGCCGGCCTCGAGGACGTCGAGAAGATCAAGGCGTCCGTGGTCGACGGCGACACCGTCACCCGCATCATCCACATGCGCACCCTTCACCTCGGCCCCGAGGAGCTGCTGGTCGCCGCCAAGATCGCGGTCCGGCACGACGAGACCGCGGCCGAGGTCGCCGAGGCCATCAACGCCGCTGAGAACCGCATCCGCGAAGCGGTCCCGATCGCCCGGGTCATCTACCTGGAGCCGGACATCTACAACGCGGAGGCCGCCGCGACCGGAACCAACCCGGGCAAGACGCTCGACGGCCCGCCCGAGGCCCCGAGCGATTCCGGCCACTGACCCACCGCGCACCAGCCCCGATCGGCCCGGTGACCCCTCACACACGCCCCTCTCCTCGAACGGGCTGGGGCTCACTGGGCCGTTCGGTGTAGATTCGGATACGGAAAACAGACGTCGCTGCTGATGGCGGTCGACCGGCTGGCGGGAGCGAGCCGGGCGAGGGACAGAGGGCCTCCGACGGACTGCACTGCGAACTGCCCGGGCATTCGTGTGCCCGCCGCGCCGCAGAGTCAGCCCAGACAGCCCACCCTCGACCCATCACGAGGAGCAGCCCGTTATGACGACGGCCACCAACCGCCAGGACTTCAAGGTCGCCGACCTCTCCCTCGCCCCGTTCGGGCGCAAGGAGATCACGCTCGCCGAGCACGAGATGCCCGGTCTGATGTCGATCCGTAAGGAGTTCGCCGCCGCTCAGCCGCTGGCGGGCGCGCGGATCACCGGTTCGCTGCACATGACCGTGCAGACCGCCGTGCTCATCGAGACCCTCGTCGCCCTCGGCGCCGAGGTCCGCTGGGCCTCCTGCAACATCTTCTCCACCCAGGACCACGCCGCAGCCGCCATCGCGGTCGGCCCGAACGGCACCCCGGAAGCCCCCGCGGGCGTCCCCGTCTTCGCCTGGAAGGGCGAGACGCTGGAGGAGTACTGGTGGTGCACGGAGCAGGCGCTGACCTGGCCGAACACCCCGACCGGCGGTCCGAACATGATCCTGGACGACGGCGGCGACGCCACTCTCCTCGTCCACAAGGGTGTCGAGTTCGAGAAGGCCGGCGCGGCCCCGGACCCGTCGACGGCGGACAGCGAGGAGTACGCCCACATCCTCACCCTGCTGAACCGCACCCTCGGCGAGGCCCCGCAGAAGTGGACGCAGCTGGCGTCCGAGATCCGCGGCGTCACCGAGGAGACGACCACCGGCGTCCACCGCCTGTACGAGATGCACCGCGACGGTTCCCTCCTGTTCCCCGCGATCAATGTGAACGACGCGGTGACGAAGTCGAAGTTCGACAACAAGTACGGCTGCCGCCACTCCCTCATCGACGGCATCAACCGTGCCACCGACGTCCTGATCGGCGGCAAGACGGCCGTCGTCTTCGGCTACGGCGATGTCGGCAAGGGCTGCGCGGAGTCCCTGCGCGGCCAGGGCGCCCGGGTGATCATCACGGAGATCGACCCGATCTGCGCGCTCCAGGCCGCGATGGACGGCTACCAGGTGGCCACGCTCGACGACGTCGTGGAGCAGGCGGACATCTTCGTCACCACGACGGGCAACAAGGACATCATCATGGCCAAGGACATGGCCCGGATGAAGCACCAGGCGATCGTCGGGAACATCGGCCACTTCGACAACGAGATCGACATGGCCGGCCTCGCCCGGATCGACGGCATCGTCAAGGACGAGGTCAAGCCGCAGGTCCACACCTGGACGTTCCCCGACGGCAAGGTCCTCATCGTGCTGTCCGAGGGCCGCCTCCTCAACCTGGGCAACGCGACCGGACACCCGTCCTTCGTGATGTCCAACAGCTTCGCCGACCAGACCCTCGCGCAGATCGAGCTGTTCACGAAGCCCGAGGAGTACCCGACCGACGTCTACGTGCTGCCCAAGCACCTGGACGAGAAGGTCGCCCGCCTCCACCTCGACGCCCTCGGCGTCAAGCTCACCACCCTGCGCCCCGAGCAGGCGGCGTACATCGGTGTCGAGGTCGAAGGCCCGTACAAGCCCGACCACTACCGCTACTGACCCACCCCCGGTGTTCGGGAGGCCGACCTCCCGAACACCGGACGCCTCCCGAACACCGGACGGCGTCAAGCCCTCAGCAGCAGATCCGAGCGCAGGCCCCCGCACCCCCGTGGCGGGGGCCTGCTCCCGTTACCGCCCCCGCACAGCCCGAGGAACCCGAAGGACCCCATGCCCCGCGGCAGGTATTCGCTCCACGACCTTCACGATCACACCCCCCTCGGTGAAGAACACTTCCACTGCGCCCCCGGCCCCTCCGGCTGGCGCTACGTCTCCCAGACCACGTCCCCCTCCGGAGACCACCTCGGCTCCGTCGACCTCGCCCTGGACGAGCTGGGCCGCCCCATCCGCCTCGAACTCCATGCCGCGAGCTGGCAGGTGCGAGGAGCAGCCCTCGAAGGGGTCACCTGGGTCCGGACCGACCCGACCGGCAGCCACGCCACCGAAGGCAATGTCCGCGCCCACACCTTCGCCGGCACGTCCCCCGCGTTCCTCATCGCCATGACCCGCCTCCTGCGCCTCACCCCCGATTCCCCCACGACCCGCGTCCGCGTGGTCACCTTCACGGACCCGGTCCTCGCACCCAGGACCGTCGACCAGTCCTGGGCTCTGGTGAACAGTGAAGCGCACGCCACTGACAACGGCCCCCTGGTCGTGGACGCGTACCAGGTCAGCGCCCTGGACACCGGGGAACAGCACACCGTCCACATCGCCGGCGACGTGGTCCTCGCGGCACCCGGCATCGAACTCGAACACCTGGAGACGCCCCCGTCCCCCCGCGCCCCGGCGACACCGCACGAATCAGGGCAGGACCACGCCTAGCCGGGCGGAGCGAACCCACCCGAGGAAGCACCCCCGCGCCGCTGCTCGCGAGCCCCGCCGACACCACTTCCCGACCCGGCACCGCCGCCGGCAGGCCCGGCAGGCCCGGCAGGTACGGACGGCACAGCAGGTACGGACAGCCCGGCAGGTACGGACGGCACAGCAGGTACGGAGGCCACGGGCCCCTCGACGCGAGGCCCGGCGAACACCCGCCGCGCATCCCGCCCCTGCCGCTCATGAACCACCGCGGCCAGGAACGCGGCCGCGGGAACGCCCTGCGGCGCGGCGGCTCCCGTCCGCGCGACCAGTTCACCGGCCAGCCGCTCCGCGATCGAACGCCCCACACCGGGATCCAGCTGCTGCATCCGCGTCAGGTACTGCCGTATCGAGGACCAGAGCTCGTCCGGCACGGCCGACAGATCCAGCTGCGCGAACCGGCCGACCAGCCAGGGCGGGGGAGGCGGCACGGCGACGGACCGGCCCGTCGCCGCGACCCGTTCCCGGACCACCAGTGTCCCGGCGAACACGTCACCGATCCGCCGCCCCCGCGCCGACACCAGGGACGCGATGGACGCCAGAGCGCCGAAGGTCATCAGAATCTCGACGAGCCCCATGGCCCCTCGCACGAGCGCGTGCCGGAACCGGATCGGCCCACCGTCGTCCCGCACCACCCGCAGCCCGCAGGCCAGCTTCCCCAGGGAACGGCCATGGCTCAGCGTCTCCACCGCGACCGGCCCACCGATCAGGATCAGCAGGAACGAGGCGACCCCGATCGCCGCCACGGCCGCCTCGTCCAAAGAAGCGGAAGCGATACCGAGCACGACCGATATGAGGATGAAGACGGTGAATATCACCGCCAGATCGATCGCCGAGGCCAGCGCCCGGCTCGGCAGCCGCGCGGGCCTCAACCCCAGAACGACCGCGTCCCCGGTCACCAGCTCACTCATCGGGCCCCACCCTTCGCCGACCTTCTCTGCCCCAGCCGGGCCCAGTCTGCCAAGCTGACCGCCAGCGCGCCGCAGTAGTACGGACCCGTACGCACCCTTGCCTGGAGCAACAGACGCCCATGGACCTCGACGTCTTCGTTACCGCCCACCGCACGGAGTGGGACCGCCTCGAACACCTCCTGCGCCGGGGGCGCCGCCTCACGGGCGCCGAAGCGGACGAACTCGTCGTCCTCTACCAGCGCACGGCGACCCACCTTTCGCTGATCCAGTCGAGCAGCCCCGACCCGCTCCTCACCGGCCGGCTCACCCAGCTCGTGGCCCGCGCCCGGTCGACGGTCACCGGCACCCGCAAGGCCTCCTGGCGGGACGCGGCCCGATTCCTCACCGCGGGATTCCCCGCCGCCGTCTACCGCTCGCGCCACTGGTGGGTCCCCACCGCAGTGCTCTCGACCGCGCTGGCGGCACTGCTGGGCTGGTGGATCGGTACCCACCCCGAGGTCCAGGCCGCGATCGCCGCACCGGAGGACCTCCGTGCGATGACCCGGCCGGGCGGGGAGTACGAGACCTACTACTCCAGCCATCCGGCGGCGTCGTTCGCGGCCCAGGTATGGACGAACAACGCACAGGCGGCGGCCCTGTGCCTGGTCCTGGGGGCGTTCCTCTGCATACCGGTGATCTGGATCCTCTTCCTCAACATGCTCAACCTCGGCGTCGGCATAGGCCTCATGTCCTCCGCGGGCCGCCTCGACGTCTTCCTCGGCCTGGTGCTTCCTCACGGCCTGCTCGAACTGACCGCGGTGTTCGTCGCCGCCGGCACGGGACTACGCCTCGGCTGGACCGTGATCGACCCGGGCCCCCTGTCACGCCGGGCCGCCCTGGCCCAGCAGGGCCGCGCCGCACTGGGCATGGCCATCGGCCTGGCCCTGGTCCTGTTCGTCTCCGGACTCATCGAGGGCTTCGTGACCCCGTCCGGCCTCCCGACCTGGGCCCGGATCACCATCGGCATCGCCGCTGAGCTGGCGTTTCTCGCGTACGTCTACATCCTGGGCGGCCGCGCGGCACGCGCCGGCGACACGGGTGACCTCACAGCGGTCGAACGCAGTGCCGAACTTCCCACCGCAGCCTGACCGCCGATGTGCTTTCACCCCTGCTGAGCTGCTAGTGTCCTCCTCGCCCACAAAAACCGTTGACACGGCAGATGTGGGGAGGTAGATTCGAACGGTTGCCTCGGACTAGACAGGTTCGAGTTGAGCGCGTAGTATCTACTCCGCTCGTGCAGGAGCACTTGTTGCTCCGCCGGGCCAAATGATTCTCCTTTTTCGAATCTCCGGGTCGTTCGTTTCGCCCCGTGAATTTCTGATAAAGTCGGATCCGCCGAAAGGCAAGGCCACTCCACAGGCCACCGGAAATCGAATTCGGACCGGAAACGGAACGAAAAAGAGTCTGGTAAAGTTGGAACCGCCGGAAAGGGAAAACGCGAAAGCGAAGAACCTGGAAAGCGAAAAGAGCAGGACCGCTTGACCCGCTTCGACCGGGAATCGGACACGAAAGAGTCTGATAGAGTCGGAAACGCAAGAACGAAGGGAAGCGCCCGGAGGGCCCCGGTGAAACGGGACCGAAGGAAGCGTCCGTTCCTTGAGAACTCAACAGCGTGCCAAAAGTCAACGCCAGATATGTTGATACCCCGGCCTGCTTCGGCAGGTTGGTGGTTCCTTTGAAAGTCCTACCGGGTTCACTTCGGTGACCGGGTAGGCATTTACACAGCGAGGACGCTGTGAACAACGGGTCTTATTCCGACCGGTTGTTCCGCTCTCGTGATGTGTGCACCCGATTACGGGTAAACATTCACGGAGAGTTTGATCCTGGCTCAGGACGAACGCTGGCGGCGTGCTTAACACATGCAAGTCGAACGATGAAACCGCTTCGGTGGTGGATTAGTGGCGAACGGGTGAGTAACACGTGGGCAATCTGCCCTTCACTCTGGGACAAGCCCTGGAAACGGGGTCTAATACCGGATAACACTCTGTCCCGCATGGGACGGGGTTAAAAGCTC
>NZ_JAAGMH010000093.1:0-13291 GCF_010548505.1 Streptomyces sp. SID14515
CGCCGCTGCCGCCCGCCTTCCAGCCGGCCGCCCCGGCGCCCTCCGCGCCGCAGCCCGCGGCGCAGTGGCCCGGCGCCGTACCGGCGAACGAGGCGCCCGGCGGCTACGGCTTCCCACAGGCGGCCCAGGCACCTCAAGCGCCCCACGCGGCTCAGCCTCCGCAGACGCCCCAGGCACCCCAGCCGCCGCAGCAGCAGCAGCAGCCGTACCCCGGTCAGCCCGGCCTCGGCGCACCGCTGCCGCCGCAGGCGCACCCCCAGGCCCCGCAGGGCGCTGGCGGTTACGGCTTCCCGCCGCAGGGCGGCTACGGCTTCCCCCAGCCCGGCCAGCCGGGACAGCCCGGACCGGCACCCCAGCAAGGACAGCCGGGGCAGCCCGCCAACGCGCCCCAGCCCAACGCGCCGTTCCCGGCCCAGGGCACTCCGAACCTCCCCGCGCCCGTCGCCCCGCAGCAGCCGGAGGCGTACGGGCAGCAGCAGCCCCCGCCGCCGCACCAGCAGCCGCCCGTCGACCCGCGTACGGGCGGGGCCTGGCCCACCCCGGTCGCGCACGACCAGCGCGAGCGGTCGGTGCCCGGCGCCCCGCTCGGGTACACCGCGGCCGTCGAGCTCTCCTCCGACCGGCTGGTGCGCGGCAAGCAGAAGGCCAAGAGCAGCCGTAACCCCTCCGCCGCCTCCCGGTTCAAGCTGGGCGGCAAGAAGGAGGAGGCCGAGCGGCTGCGCAAGCTGGAGCTGATCCGCACCCCGGTGCTGTCCTGCTACCGGATCGCCGTCATCAGCCTCAAGGGCGGTGTCGGCAAGACCACCACGACGACCGCGCTGGGTTCGACGCTGGCCACCGAGCGGCAGGACAAGATCCTCGCCATCGACGCCAACCCGGACGCCGGCACGCTCGGCCGCCGGGTGCGCCGCGAGACCGGGGCGACCATCCGCGACCTGGTCCAGGCGATCCCGTACCTCAACTCGTACATGGACATCCGGCGGTTCACCTCGCAGGCGCCCTCCGGTCTGGAGATCATCGCCAACGACGTGGACCCGGCGGTCTCCACGACGTTCAACGACGAGGACTACCGGCGCGCGATCGAGGTGCTCGGCAAGCAGTACCCGATCATCCTCACCGACTCGGGCACCGGGCTGCTCTACAGCGCGATGCGCGGGGTGCTGGACCTCGCCGACCAGCTCATCATCATCTCGACGCCCTCGGTCGACGGCGCGTCCAGCGCCTCCACGACGCTGGACTGGCTCTCGGCGCACGGGTACGCGGACCTGGTGCAGCGTTCGCTCACCGTCATCTCCGGCGTCCGCGAGACCGGAAAGATGATCAAGGTGGACGACATCGTTCAGCACTTCGAGACGCGCTGCCGGGGCGTCGTCGTCGTGCCGTTCGACGAGCACCTGGCGGCGGGCGCCGAGGTCGACCTCGACATGATGCGGCCCAAGACCCGTGAGGCGTACTTCCACCTCTCGGCGCTGGTGGCCGAGGACTTCGCCCGGGCCCAGCAGCAGCAGGGGCTGTGGACGGCGGACGGCCAGAACCCGCCGCCGCAGTACGCCCCGCCGCTGCCCGGCCAGCAGGGCTACCCGGCACAGGGCCAGCCGATGCCCGGCCAGCAGATCCCGGGTCAGCCCGGAGCGGGCCAGCAGATCCCCGGCCAGCCCGGAGCGGGCCAGCCGATGCCCGGTCAGCAGCCGTACGCACCGCAGCAGCCCGGCCCCGGCCAGCCCTATCCGCCGCAGCAGCAGCACCCGGGGCAGCCGCAGCCCGGGCAGCCGCCGTACGCCCAGCAGCCCTACGGCGGACAGCCGCCGTACGGGGGATATCAGGCGGCGGGTCAGCCGGGCGCTCCGCAGGCCCCCTACCCTCCGCAGGCGGCCCCCGGCGGACCGCAGAACGGGTGGCAGCAGGCGCCGCCGCCGCAGGCCGGACCGGGTGCGCCCGGGGCCGGTGCGCCGCAGCAGGGGCAGCCGGAGCAGCAGGCCGGGCAGGGCAACCCGGCAGGCCAGCCCGACCTGCACGGTCCGGTGCCTCCCGCCGGCTGGCAGCAGACGCCTCCGCAGCCGCCGCCGGCACCTCGGCAGTAGGGCCGGCAGGAGGCCCGCAGCAGGCGGAAGTGGTTTAGACCAATGAGGGCTCGCATCGCTCACGCGGTGCGAGCCCTTCCGCATTCCCGCAGCCCACACACGGTTTGACACACCGTTGACGAGCCTCGACCACCGCTGATAAACCTTCGCATCACCAACTGGCGAACCAGAGATCTACCCGCCTTCTCCCAGCGAGTGATGACGCGAGGTCCCCGTCCATGGTCACAAGAGTCCCCACCCGCTCCTCCCGGCCACGCCGACGTCTGCGCCTCCTGCTGGCCTCCGGCGCGGCCGCCCTGGCGCTCGCCGCCGGGTCCGTCGTCCCGGGAAATCCGCTCGCCCCCACGCCCTCCGAGGCCCGCGCCGACGACGGGAAGACGACGCTCACGGTCGCCGTCGCGCAGAGCGTCGACTCGCTCAGCCCGTTCCTCGCGCAGCGGCTGGTCAGCACGAGCATCCACCGGCTGATGTACGACTACCTCACCAACTACGACGCCAAGGACAACAAGGCGATCCCGGGCCTCGCCACCGCGTGGGAGCCCTCCGCCGACAAGCTGACGTGGACGTACACGATCCGCTCGGACTCGAAGTGGTCCGACGGGCAGCAGGCCACCGCCGAGGACGCGGCCTGGACGTTCAACAAGATGATGACCGACGAGGGCGCCGCGACCTCCAACGGCAGCTTCGTCGGCAACTTCGAGGAAGTGACCGCGCCCGGCAAGGACAAGCTGGTCATCAAGCTCAAGGAGCCGCAGGCCACGATGGCCGCGCTCGATGTGCCGATCGTCCCGAAGCACGTCTGGGAGAAGGTCGACGACTTCTCGAAGTTCAACAACGACAAGGAGTTCCCCGTCGTGGGGAACGGTCCGTTCATCCTGACGGACTACAAGGTCGACAGCTATGTGAAGCTCAAGGCCAACAAGGACTTCTGGCGCGGCTCGCCCAAGTTCGACGAGCTGGTCTTCCGCTACTACAAGGACCAGGACGCGGCCGTGGCCGCCCTGCGCAAGGGTGAGGTCTCCTTCGTCGCGGGCAGCCCCAGCCTGACCCCCGCCCAGTCCGCCTCGCTGGAGAACGCTCCGGACATCAAGGTGAACGACGCCCCGGGCCGCCGTTTCTTCGCGCTCGCCGTCAACCCCGGAGCCCGTACCAAGGACGGACAGAAGTTCGGCGACGGCCACCCGGCGCTGCTGGACCAGAAGGTGCGGCACGCGCTGTTCATGGCGGTCGACCGCAAGACCATCATCGACAAGGTCTTCCAGGGCCACGCCGTCGAGGGCGAGGGCTACATCCCGCCGCGCTTCGGCGACTACTTCTGGAAGCCCTCGGCCGACCAGAAGCTCGCCTACGACCCGAAGAAGGCCTCGGCCCTGCTGGACGAGGCCGGGTACAAGAAGAACGGCCAGGGCAAGCGCGTCGGCAAGGACGGCAAGCCGCTCGACTTCCGTATCCTCTGCCACGCCACCGACCCCAACGACAAGGCGATCGGCAAGTACCTCCAGGAGTGGTGGGGCGCGCAGGGCATCGGGCTGAAGGTCGACTGCCTCGACAACGTCTCCGACCCCTGGTACGCCGGTGAGTACGACCTCGCCTTCGACGGCTGGTCCGTCAACCCGGACCCCGACTTCGTCCTCTCCATCCACACCTGCGCCGCCCTGCCGTCCAAGGCGAAGGAGTCGGCCGCGACCGACAACTTCATCTGCGACAAGCAGTACGACGAGCTCTACAAGAAGCAACTGGCGGAGTACGACCCCGCCAAGCGGGCGGATCTGGTCAAGCAACTGGAGTCGCGGCTGTACGACACCGGGTACATGAACGTCATGGCGTACCCGAATGCCGTCGAGGCCTACCGCACCGACCACATCGAGTCCATCACCACCATGCCGTCGGCCGCGGGCAACATCTACGGCCAGGACGGCTACTGGAGCTGGTGGTCGGCGGTCCCGGCCGCCGGGGCCTCCTCGTCCGGTTCCTCCGACTCCGGTGGCTCCTCCACCGGGGTCCTCATCGGGGTCGGGATCGCCGTCGTCGTCCTCGCCGGTGGCGGACTCCTGTTCGCCATGCGTCGCCGCTCCACCGCGGAAGACCGTGAATAGTCCATGAGCTCAGAAAGCACTCCCGCGCTGCTGAAGGGCGCGGCAGGCGTGGAGAGCACCGAATCCGGCGGCCCGGCTCCGGCCGGGCCGTCGGCCCGCTCCCCGCGTTCCCGTTCCGCGGCCGCCTACGCCCGCTACGCGGCGGGCAAGATCGCCGGTGCGGCCGTCTCCCTCTTCGCCGTCCTCGTCACCAGCTTCTTCCTCTTCCGGCTGATCCCCGGCGACCCGGTCAAGCAGATGACCGGCGGCCGTCAGGTGTCGACCGAACAGATCGCGGCGATGCGCCGCGAGTTCGGGCTCGACCTGCCGCTGTGGCAGCAGTTCACGCAGTACTGCGGCAAGGCGCTGACCGGCGACTTCGGTACGTCGTACCAGTTCCGCGCCCCGGTCGTCGACAAGATCGCCGAGGCGCTGCCCGCCACCCTGCTGCTGACCGGCACCGCCTTCGTGATCTACACGCTGCTCGGCATCTGGCTGGGCGCCCGCTCCGCCTGGCGCAACGGCAGCGCCGGGGACCGGGCCAACACGGCGTTCGCGCTGACGCTGTACTCGGTGCCCTCGTTCTGGCTCGGTCTGCTCCTCATCATCACCCTGTCGGTGGGCATCGGTCCGATCCCCGGGATGTTCCCGACCGGCGGTATGGAGTCCGGGAACACCGAGGGCTTCGACCGGGTGCTGGACATCGCCCACCACCTGGTGCTGCCCGTCGTCACGCTGGTCGCCGTGGAGTACGCGCGGACGCTGCTGGTGATGCGCTCCTCGCTGCTGGACGAGATGGGCGGCGACTATCTGACGACCGCCCGCGCCAAGGGGCTGCGCGACGACCTCGTACGCCGCAAGCACGCCGTGCCCAACGCGATGCTGCCGACCGTGACGCTGCTCTTCGTGAACCTCGGTACGACGGTGGCCGGCGCGATCCTGGTGGAGACGGTGTTCTCCTGGCCGGGGCTCGGCGGCCTCTTCTACCAGGCGCTGAGCGTGCCCGACCTGCCGTTGGTGCAGGCGCTGTTCTTCGTGTTCGCCGCCGCGGTGATCCTGATGAACACGCTCGCCGATGTGATCTATCCGCTGCTCGATCCCCGGGTGGGCCGATGACGACGTCGATGGAGAAGCCCTCCGAACCGCGGGAGCCGGACGCCCGCAAGCCCCCCGGGGAGGTCCGGGGACAGAGCCCACGAGCACTCACCCGGGCCCGGCGGCGGCAGGCGGTGGTCCGCTTCTGGCGGCAGTACCGCACGCACCGGGCCGGGCTCGTCGGCCTCGCCGTGCTCGCGGTGATCGCCCTGCTCGCGCTGACCGCGCCGCTGCTGGTGGGGGCCGACTCGCAGAGCGTGACCAACGCACCGGGCGGCCCGATGGAGGCGCCGAGCGGTGAATTCCCGCTCGGCACCGACCAGTTCGGGCGCAGTCTGCTGGCTCTCATGCTCTGGGGCACCCGGGTGTCCCTGACCGTCGGGCTGCTCGCCGCGTTCCTGTCGGTGGCGATCGGCACCCTGGTCGGGATCACCGCGGGTCACTTCCGGGGCTGGTACGCGACCGTCGTCATGCGGATCACGGACTGGTTCCTGGTCATGCCGACCCTGGTGCTGGCCATCGCGCTGGCCACGGTCCTGTCCCGGTCGGTCTGGACGACGATCCTGGCGATCGGCGTGACGACCTGGCCGACGACCGCCCGGCTGGTCCGGGCCCAGACACTGTCCGTCGAGTCCCGCCCGTACATCGAACGCTCCCGGGCGCTCGGCGGCGGACACCGCCACATCATGTCGCGGCACGTCCTGCCCAATGTGATGCCGCTGGTGCTGGCCCAGACCACGCTCGTGATCTCCACCGCCATCCTCACCGAGGCGACCCTCGCCTTCCTCGGGCTCAGCGATCCCACGATCGTCTCCTGGGGCGGTCTGCTCCAGGACGCCCGCGAGGCCGGCGCGGTCTCCTCCGGCAACTGGTGGTACCTCGCTCCGCCCGGACTCGCCATCGCCGTCGTCGCCCTCGCCTTCACGCTGTGCGGCCGCGCCATCGAGTCCGTGCTCAACCCCAAACTGGGGGTGTCCCGTTGACCGCCGCCACCACGACCACCACACCGAACCCGGACCCGTCCGGCTCGCCCGGCACGACGAAGCCCACCGGCGATCCGCCGCTCCTGGAGGTGCGGGATCTGACCGTCACCTACGGCGGCGGGGCCGACGCCGTGCCCGCCGTACGGGGCGTCGATCTGCGGGTGGAGGCCGGGCAGAAGCTCGGCATCGCCGGGGAGTCCGGCTGCGGCAAGTCGACGCTGGCCCTCGCGCTGCTGCGGCTGCTGCCCACGACGGCCACGCTGTCCGGCGAGATCCTGCTCGACGGCGAGGACATCCTGACCATGAAGTGGGGCCGGCTGCGGGCGGTCCGCTGGGCGGGGGCGTCGATCGTCTTCCAGGGCGCGATGCACTCGCTGAACGCCGTGCACCGGGTCGGCGACCAGATCGCCGAGCCGATCCTGCTGCACAGCAGGGCCACCCCCGCCGCCGCCCGCAAGCGGGCCGGCGAGCTGCTGGAGCAGGTGGGGCTGCCCGCCGCCCGCGCCCAGGCCTATCCGCACGAGCTGTCCGGCGGACAGCGCCAGCGCGTGATGATCGCCATGGCGCTGGCCTGCGATCCGCGCCTGATCGTCGCGGACGAGCCGACCACCGCCCTCGATGTGATGATCCAGGCGCAGATCCTGCGGCTGATCGAACAGCTGGTGGCCGACCAGGACGTCGGGCTGATCATGATCAGCCATGACCTCGCGGTGCTCGCCGACACCTGCGACCGGCTCTCGGTGATGTACGCGGGCCGGGTCGTCGAGGAGGGCCCGGCCCGTCAGGTGTACGCGGATGCCCGCCACCCGTACGGCAAGGCGCTCTCCGCCGCGTTCCCGAGGATCGGCGACCTGTCCTCCCGGCACGCCCCGCGCGGGCTGCCGGGCGACCCGCCGGACCCGGCGGCGCTGCCGGGCGGCTGTACGTTCCATCCGCGCTGCCCGGTGGCGCTGGACTCCTGCGCCACCGAGGACCAGGAGCTGCGGGAGGCCGGGGGCGAGCGCCGGGCGGCCTGTGTGCTGGTGGACGCGGACCGCGCACAGCACGGGGACGAAGAAACGAGGAGCACCCGATGAGCACCACCCCTCAGGCCGGGCCCGCTCCGGTCGGCACCGTTCCCCTGCTCAGCGCCGAGACGCTGAAGGTCGCCTTCCCCGGCCGGCGCGGGGCCGCCACCGCCCGGGCCGTCGACGGCGTCGACCTCGACATCCGGCCCGGCGAGATCGTCGCGCTGGTCGGCGAGTCAGGCTGCGGCAAGACGACGCTGGCCCGGTCGCTGCTCGGCCTGGTCCCGCCCACCTCGGGGCGGGTCACCTTCGGCGGCGCACCGCTCGACTACACGGGCCGGGCGCTCAAGGCGTACCGGAAGCGCGTGCAGCTGGTCCTCCAGGATCCGAGCGGCTCGCTCAACCCCCGGCACACGGTGTACGACGCGGTGGCCGAGGGGCTGCGCATCCACGGGTACGCGGGCGACGAGCGGGCGGCCGTGTCGGAAGCCCTCTCCCGGGCCGGGCTGCGGCCGCCCGAGCGGTTCTTCCTGCGCTTCCCGCACGAGCTGTCGGGCGGTCAGCGTCAACGCGTCGTGATCGCCGGGGCGTTGGTGCTGGACCCGGAGCTGATCGTGGCCGACGAGCCGGTGGCCTCGCTGGACGCGTCGGTACGGGGCGAGATCCTGGCCCTCCTGCTGCGGCTCCGCGACGAGCTGGGGCTCTCCGCGCTGGTGGTCACCCATGACCTCGGCCTTGCCTGGAACATCGCGGACCGGGTGGCGGTGATGTATCTGGGCCGGATCGTCGAGACGGGCCCGGTCGAGCAGCTGCTCACGGCCCCGCAGCACCCGTACACCCGCGCCCTGCTGTCCGTGCTCCCGGAGGCGGAGGGCGAACCGGTCGTGCTGGCCGGGGAGCCGCCGGACCCCTCGAAGGTGCCCTCCGGCTGCCGGTTCCACGTCCGCTGCCAGGTGCTGGCCTCGGGCGAGGCGGAGCGGGCGGGGGTGGCGGAGGCGTGCCGCACGGTGGATCTGCCGGTGCTGAACGGAGGTGGTGACACCCAGGTGGCATGCCACTGGGCGGCGGCGTGCGGCGAGAGCGCCGAACTGCCGGCGAGCTGAGGCCGGGTCCTCAACGGGTCCGGTAGCGGGCGTAGATCAGCCCACTCGCGGCGAAGGCGCGCTCCTCGACCAGTTCGAGGTCGAGGCGCACACCGTCGGGGAAGAACCGCTTGCCGCCGCCGACCACGCTCGTGGTGATGAAGAGGTGGTACTCGTCCACCAGCCCGGCCGCGATGGCCTGGGCCGCGAGGTTCGGGCCGTCGACGGTGAGGTCGGCGTCCGCCCCGGCCTTGAGCCGGCGCACCGCTTCCGGGTGGAAGGACCGCTCGATCCGGGTCTTCGCGCTGGAGACCTCGTCGAGCGTCGTGGAGTAGACGACCTTCTCGGCGGCCTGCCAGTCGCGGGCGTACTGCGCGATGTGCGGCGGCTGATCGGGCTCGTCGAGCGCGGTCTCCCAGTAGACCATCGTCTCGTACATCCGTCGGCCGTAGAGGTAGGTGCCGACGGGGCGGAAGAGGTCGTTGACGAAGGTGTGCACCTCCGGGTCCTCGGCCCCGGCGCCGAGGCCGCCCTCCGCCGCCTCGGCGTAGCCGTCGAGCGAGGTGATCATCGAGTAGATCAGCTTGGCCATGGGGTCCTCCGGCTGCGAACGCATCGGTCTGCGGGTGTTCCGGTGTGCTGACCTCCGGACCGGCCGGAACTCATCGGTCCCGGTGGATCGCGCCGGTCAGTTCGCCGAGCGGGCGGCCCGTGCCGCCCCAGCGGTGCTGGATGATCTCGGCGGCGATGGAGACGGCCGTCTCCTCCGGCGTACGGGCTCCGAGGTCGAGGCCCACCGGCGAGGCGAGGCGCGCGAGGTGCGCCTCGTCCACCCCGGCCGCGCGGAGCCGGGCCAGCCGGTCGCGGTGGGTGCGGCGGCTGCCCATCACCCCGATGTAGGCGGCGGGCGTGCGCAGGGCCGCGACGAGCAGGGGCACATCGAACTTGGGGTCGTGGGTGAGCACGCAGATCACCGTGCGCGCGTCGACCTCGGTGGACTCCAGGTAGGTGTGCGGCCAGGCGCGGACCACCTCGTCGGCCGTGGGGAAGCGCTCACGGGTCGCGAAGGCCGGGCGGGCGTCGCAGACGGTGACCCGGTAGCCGAGGAACGAGCCGATGCGGGCGGTGGCCGCCGCGTGGTCGATCGCGCCGAAGACGAGCATGCGGGGCGGCGGGGCGTACGTCCGGACGAAGACGGCGACCTCCTGCATCCGGCGCTGGCCGTGCGCTCCGTACCGCTGGATGCCGGTGAGCCCTTGGGCCAGCAGACCTCGGGCATCGTCCGTGACGGCCGCGTCGAGCCCTTCGTTCCCCAGGGTGCCGGTGGTGGGCCCGGCGTCGGCGGGGCGGACGACCAGGCGGGCGCCGGTCTCCGCCTCGCCTGACAGAACGGTGGCCTCGGCGACCGGCCGGTCGGCGGCGATCAGGTCGAGCAGCGCCGCGAGCTCCGCCCGCTCGCCCTCCGAGGCGTACGCGCGCACCAGGATCTCGATGGTGCCGCCGCAGGTCAGCCCGACACCGAACGCCTCGTCGTCGCTGATCCCGTACGACACCACGCGCGGCCCCGCCCCGGCGAGCACCTCACGGGCCACCTCGTACACATCGCCCTCGACGCAGCCGCCGGAGACGCTGCCGAGGACCGTGCCCGCCGCGTCGACGGCCATGACCGCGCCGGGGTCGCGGGGCGCGCTGCCGTGCACGGCGACGACGGTCGCCAGGGCGAAGGGGACGCCGTCGGCGCACCGGGCACGGAGGTCGGGCAGGATGTCGCGCACCCTGTCAGCATCCGTCGTCCCGGGGCGGAACGCACGGTCGGGTACGTCAGTGGGTGCGGTCGTACGCGGCGACCAGCTCGCTGGAGCGCTTCACATCGGCGGCCATGGCGACCAGGAGGTCGTCGATCGAGTCGAACTTCAGCATGCCGCGGACGTACGCGAGGAACTCGACGGCCACGTGCAGCCCGTACAGGTCCAGGTCGACCCGGTCGATGGCGTACGCCTCCACCGTCCGCTCGGTGCCGTCGAACTGCGGGTTCGTGCCGACCGAGATCGCGGCGGGCATCGACTCGCCGTTCACCTCCAGCCAGCCGGCGTAGACGCCGTCGGCGGGGATCGCGGTGTGCGGCAGGGTCTCGACGTTGGCCGTCGGGAAGCCCAGCTCCCGGCCGCGCTGCGCGCCGCGCACCACGATGCCCTCGACCCGGTGCGGGCGGCCGAGGATCTCGGCGGCCCCGGCGACGTCGCCCTCGGCGATCAGCCGGCGGGTGAGCGTGGAGGAGAACGGCTGTCCGCCGCCCGCCTCGCCGGTGACGTACAGGTCGATGACCTCGACGGTGTAGTCGTAGGTGGCGCCCAGCTCGGTCAGCAGCGCGACGTTCCCCGCGGCCTTGTGGCCGAAGCGGAAGTTGGGGCCCTCGATGACGGCCTTGGCGTGCAGCCGGTCGACCAGGACCTTCGCGATGAAGTCGGCGGGCGACAGCTTCGAGAACTCGGTGGTGAACGGCAGGATCAGCAGCGCGTCCACGCCCAGCTCCGCCATCAGCTCGGCGCGGCGGTGGTGCGGGGCCAGCAGCGGCGGGTGGCTGCCGGGGCGGACGACCTCGCTGGGGTGCGGGTCGAAGGTGACGACGACGGACGGAACGCCCAGCTCACGGGCGCGTTCGACGGCCCGGCCGATGATCAGCTGGTGTCCGCGGTGCACGCCGTCGTAGGAGCCGATGGTGACGACGCTGCGTCCCCAGTCCTGGGGGATGTCCTCCAAGCCACGCCAGCGCTGCACTGTGACCGCTCCTCGCCCGAACCTGTGTACGTGTGTATGTCGATTACGCAGGTCTAAGACTGCCATGCTCACGCCCCGCCGCCTGCATCGGCATCGGCATCGGCGGACGTGATGTCTCCAACGCCTCGACGGTGCGCCGGGCGCTCGGGCCCACGACCGCCGCCCACTCCTGCGGGGCGTCGGCCAGCCAGCGGGTGACGAGTGCGGCGAATCCGGGCACCTCGCGGGCGAGTTCGACCAGGCCCCGGTCGAAGCGGGAGGCGCCCTCGGGGGTGCGGACCAGCAGCATTCCGGTGCGGTGGACGAGGGCGCGGGTACGGATCTCCGGGCGGCGCCCCGAGCCCTCGGCGGCGGCCCGGAGCAGGGCCTCCAGCACATCCGGGTCCCGGCCGGTGACCTGCTCGAACTCCAGCAGGACCTCCAGCAGCTCGGCCCGCAGCGGCCCTGACGCGGGGCTCCCGGCCCCGGCGAGGACCCGGGCGAGCGCGGCCCGCACCGGAGGCGGGGCGGGGCGGTCCCGCAGCAGCCCGGTGACCAGGGGCAGCAGGAGCGCCCGGGCGGCGGGGCCGTGCTCCAGGCGGAGGTCGACGTACTCGGCGGCGTGCGTGCCGTCCTCGGGGTGGGCGTCGATGTACTCCCGTACGAGTCCGGCGACGTGCAGCGCGAGCGCGGGCGTGTCGAGGCCGGCCAGCGCCCGCAGCACCGCTCCCCCGCCGTCGCCGGGGCGGGCGAGGCGGGCGCGGAGGGCGGCGAGGACCGGCTCCGGGTGGGCCGGGAACACCTCGGCGAGCAGTTCGACGGAGAGCCGGGAGTCTCCGGCGGCGAACGCGCGCAAGGCCGCCGGGAGGTGGCTCCGCCTGGCCACCGGGTCGCGGACGAGGAGGGTGAGGGCGGCGGCGTGCAGCTCGGCGTCCTCGGGCCGGTCCAGCAGCACGAGGGCGGCGGAGCGCAGCAGGGCCCGGTCGCCCTCGGCGGTGACCCGCTGCTGGAGGAGTCCGGCGTACCGGGCGGCGGCGGAGCGGCGGGCCGGGCGGTCCTCGTCGCGGGCCCAGCGCTCGACGGCCCGGCAGAGCGCGGTGGGCTCGTCCTCCGCGAGGGCCAGGAGCAGCTCCCCGGCCCGTTGGTGCGGGGTGGCGATCAGCGCGTCGGTGAGGTCGTCGAGGGCGAGGTCGCGGCGGGCGTAGAGCAGGGCCTGCGCGGCGGCGGCGACGGTGGGGCGCAGCGGGACGTCCGGCGCGTCGGGGCCCACGAGCAGCGGGCGTTCGTCGGTGAACCAGCGGCACAGCAGCGGCTGCACGGTCGGCGCGTCGAGGGCGAGGCGGCGGGCGACCGCGTCCAGATAGCGTTCGTCGCCGTCGGTGCGGGGCAGTCCGTCGGCGGGCACCAGGCGGCGGAGCAGGTCGATCCGGTCCTCCTCGGGCAGCCGCAGCCGCCGCCAGAACCAGGGCCCGAACTCGCCGTACGCCCCGAGGTCGCCGGGTCCGTCGGGTGCGGCGGAGCGGCGGGTGATGCGCCCGGCGAGGACCCGCAGGACGCCGAGGTACGGGCGGGCGTCGGGCACCCGCAGCAGGCTGCCGTTCAGCAGATGGGCCGCCCACCAGGCGGCGTCCTCGTCGCGCGGGCCGTCGTCGGTCCACAGCCGGTCCAGCGCCTCGATCAGGTCGGCCATCCGGTGCGCGAGCGCGGCGGTGCCCTGGCGGCGGCCGAGGAGCACCATCGCCTGGATCACCGGTCCGATGCGGTGCCGGGGCACGGGCAGGCTGCGGGGTTCGCCGCCGCTGTGGGGGTGCGGGGCGGGGCCGGTGCTCCCCCGGTGCCAGCGGTGCACCAGGGAGCGCAGGGCGGCGTCCAGGTCGAGGTGGGCGCCCTGCACCCAGTCGCCGAGCTCCTCGTGGGCGAAGCGGTAGCCCGCCCCGGCGGGGACGAGGAGGCCCTCGGTGAGCACGGCGGAGGCCCAGCCGGTGCGCCAGGGGAAGATCTCCTCGAACGCCGCCCGGTCCAGCTCGCCCTGGCCCGGGCCCAGACAGCGGCGGGCCGCCTCGTGGACCTGGCCCGCGACCCGGGCGGCGAGCCGGCGCACGGCGGCGCCGCGCGGCTGTTCGTCGGCGGCGGCCGCGATCCGGACCGCGACGCGGACGCACAGCAGGTCGAGGTGGGCGCCGAAGACGTCCTCGGTGTCGGGGCGGCCCG
>NZ_JAAGMH010000100.1:0-20290 GCF_010548505.1 Streptomyces sp. SID14515
CGGGCCGGCTGGCAGGTCCGGCTGCGCGAACTGGTCGACGAGGCCGCCGAGTCCGAGGCCCGCGCCGCCGTCTGCCTCGACCTAGCCCGCGCCGCCGACGAGGACCGCAGGGCCGCCCAGCGCGCCGGGGACGACGCCCGGCGCACCGCCCGCGCGCTGCGGGCCGAGCGCGCCGAGATCGCCGGTGTCCCCGAAGTCCTCCCCGAGGAGGACGAGTCCAAGGCCCGCACCGCCCTGCCCACCCTGCGCGAGGCCTACCGAGCCGCCTCCCAGCTGTACGAGAAGGTCGGCGTCGGCGCCGACCTGCGCGCCGAACAGGCCCGCGCCGAGAGCGACGAGAGCGCCGCCCTCGCCGAGCTGGACCGCCTCACCAACAAGGTCCGCACCCGCGCCGCCCAGCTCCTGGAAGGCACCGACGGGGCCGACGGGCCCTCCCGCCAGGCCGCCGCCGCCCGCGCCGAGGCGCACGTCCAGCTCCTGGAGACCCGCGCCTCCACCGCCAGCGAGCATCTGGGACGGCTGCGCGGCGAGGCCGAGCGGCTCGCCCCCGACGACGAGCGGCAGCACCACACCGAACTGCCGGACGACCTGGTCCCGGCCGACGCCGAGAGCGCCCAGGCCCTGCTGCGTACCGCCACCGCCGAACTGGCCGAAGCCACCGCCGCCCTGGACACCGCCCGAGCCGCCCACAGCGAGCTGCTGCACGCCCACCGCACCGCGGAGGACTCCGCCGGCGGCTTCGACGAGACCGCGGCCCTGCTGCGGGACCTCCTGCGCGACCACGGCACGGACGACGGGACCGAGGAACCCGACCCGTACCCCGGCAGTCTGGAGGAGGCCCGGCAGTCCGCCGCCGAGTCCCGCCGCTCCCTGCGCGGCTGCAACGCCGACCTCTCGGCGGCCGAGAGCGCCGTCCGGGAAGCGAGCGACATCCTCGTCCGGCACGCCAACTCCACCCGCTACGAACAGGTCCGCACCCCCGCCCGCCAGCAGATCCGCGAGCTGCCCGCCTCCGCCCTGCCCGAGCACGCCCAGAAGTGGGCCGACGCCTTCGCCCCCCGGCTGCGCGTCCTCACCGACGAGCTCGTCCAGCTGGAACGCAACCGCGACTCGATCGTCGACCGGCTGCGCGGCCTGGTCGAATCGGCGCTCACCACGCTGCGCTCGGCCCAGCGGCTCTCCCAGCTCCCCGAGGGCCTGGGGGAGTGGTCGGGTCAGGAATTCCTCCGGATCCGCTTCGAGGAACCCGACCAGGCCACCCTCACCGAACGTCTCGGCGAGGTCATCGACGAGGCCACCCACGCCGCCCTCAAGAAGAACTCCGACCTCCGCCGGGACGGTATGTCCCTGCTGCTGCGGGGCGTCGAGGCGGCGCTGGAGCCCAAGGGCATCGCGGTGGAGATCCTGAAGCCGGACGCCGTGCTGCGCGCCGAGCGCGTCCCGGTCGGGCAGATGGGCGACGTCTTCTCCGGCGGGCAGCTGCTCACCGCCGCCATCGCCCTCTACTGCACGATGGCGGCCCTGCGCAGCAACGACCGGGGCCGCGACCGCCACCGGCACGCGGGCACCCTGTTCCTCGACAACCCGATCGGCCGCGCCAACGCCACGTATCTGCTGGAGCTCCAGCGGGCCGTCTCGGACGCGCTGGGCGTGCAACTGCTTTACACGACCGGTCTGTTCGACACGACAGCGCTCGCCGAATTCCCCCTCGTCATCCGGCTCCGCAACGATGCCGACCTGAGGGCGGGGCTGAAGTACATCAGCGTGGAGGAGCATCTGCGCCCCGGCCTGCCGCAGCAGGACCCGGACGGCGAGACGGTCCACGGCGAGATCACGGCGACCCGCATGTTCAAGCGGAACGAACAGACCGCGGCCGCCGCCCACCCGGACCCCGAACCGGGCGAGTAGCACCACCCGGCGGCGGGACCGACCCGCGGGTCAGGCTCGGCAGCGGGCCGGGTCCAGCGGGCCAGGTCCAGCAGGTCAGGCCCGGGAGAGGTCGCCGGTGTTCCGGCGGCCGCCTATGCCACCGCCCGTGCCGTCCCGCTCGGCCCGGCGGGACCGGCGCCGCTCACGGCGTATCTGCCGGGCCGAACTGCTCGGCACGGACACCACCCCGTTGCGCTGGTTCCACACCTGCCGGGTGACCCAGACGTCGAGCACCGACCAGGTGGCGACCACCGTGCTGGCCACACTGCTGAGCACCATCGGGAAGGCCAGCCAGGAGCCGGTCAAGGTGCTCAGAAAGGCGATCATCGCCTGGATGATCGTCAGCGACATGATGAGAACGGCACGCACGGCGGCCGTCCGCACCGCATCGGGCATCCGCCGCTTCGAGGCCGGCTCCTCCACCCACAACTGCCGCGGGATCCGTGCCCCGTCCGCGGCTTCCGCCCTCGCGGCCGCCGGTACTCCGGCGCTTCCGCGTTCCTGCGTGCTCAAGGTCCTTCAACTCCCCACCACTGTCCGACTTCAGGGTGGCTGCCCGGCTTGCGCCGGTTCTACGCGGGCGGAATACGTCCGTCCCGCCGCGCACGACCCCACCGTGCGTCTACCCCGTACATATGGACGAACCACCCGTCCCGAAGATTCCCCTGAAAAGCGCCCGCAGGGCACAGAAGGTCACGGACCGAAGAATTCCAGCCAACTGATACGTGCCGGTACCGGCGGGTCCGGCCGGTATCCTCTGTCGCTTTCGCGAATTTCATCTCCGGGAATACCGGGACAACTCGTGATCAAGTCTAGCGTGGACGGCTGAAAATCATCCGGACGTGTCTTCGAGTTGTCTCTGTGTCAGTAGTAGGCTCGCGCCGTTTATTGACACAGGGCCGAGCAACGGCCAGGAGAAGACCACCCCCGCGGTGCGGGGCCGATCTGGGGGAGGCCATGCGCTTTCGCGGGAAGTCCATCCGCAGGAAGATCGTGGCGTTGCTGCTGGTGCCGCTCGTCTCCCTCACCGGCCTCTGGGTCTTCGCCACCTACATCACCGGCCGTGAGGCCGACGAGTTGATGAGCGCCGGATCCATCGTGGAGAAGGTCGCGCACCCGCTGGACGACGCCGTCCGCGCCGTACAGGCCGAGCGACGGCAGACCCTGGTCTTCCTCGCCGACCCCCGGGCCTCCGACGCGCTCCCCGTCCTCATGGGCCAACGCGCCGCCACCGACCGCGTCGTGGGCGAGGTCCGGGAGAACGCCCGCGCGCAGGACGTCCGCGAATCGCTGAGCGCCGCCGACAGCAGCCGCCTGGACGCGATCCTCAGTGCCGTCGACGGACTGGAGGCCCTGCGCGAATCGGTCGAGAAGCGCACCATCAGCCGGGCGAAGGCGCTGGACTTCTACAACGGCCTCGTCGACCCCTCGTACCGCTTCCTTAACGGTCTCCACACCCTGGAGAACGTGTCGATGGACAAGCAGATGCGGGCGCTGGTCGGGGTCTCCCGGGCCCGGGAGATGCTCTCGCGCGAGGACGCGCTGATCGCCTCGGGCCTCATAGCCGGCCGCTTCACCACCGCCGAACTGCGCCGGATATCCGGCCTCGTGGCCCAGCGCGAGCTGCTCTACGAAGTCAGCCTGGAGAACCTCCCCGCCGCCGAGCGCCGACGCGTCGAGCAGTTCTGGGGCAGCCCCGACACCGAACCGCTGCGCACCGCCGAAGACGCCCTGATCGCCGCCGGTCCGACGAAGCGCCCCGGCGCCGTCGACGCCGCCCGCTGGGAGGAGGCGGCCGTGCCCGTCCTCGACCGGCTGGCGAACGACTCCACGGAGATGGGCAACCGCTTCCAGGACCGCGCCGAACCGGCCGCCTACCGGGTCCTCGCCCAGGCGGGCATCGCCGGAATCCTCGGCTTCCTGGCCCTGATCGTCTCGATCTTCGTCTCCGTCCGCATCGGCCGTGAACTCGTCCGCGACCTCTCCCGGCTCCGCAAGGACGCCCACGAGGTCTCCGGCGTACGGCTGCCGAGTGTCATGCGCCGACTCGCCGCGGGCGAGCAGGTGGACGTCGAGACCGAGGCCCCGCACCTCAGTTACGAGCCCGACGAGATCGGCCAGGTCGGCCAGGCGCTCAACACCCTTCAGCGGGCCGCCGTGGAGGCCGCCGTCAAGCAGGCGGACATGCGCCGCGGCGTCTCCGAGGTCTTCGTCAACCTCGCCCGCCGCAACCAGGTCCTCCTGCACCGCCAGCTCACACTGCTGGACGCGATGGAGCGCCGTACCGAGAACAGCGACGAACTGGCCGACCTGTTCCGCCTCGACCACCTCACCACCCGTATGCGCCGGCACGCCGAAGGGCTCGTGATCCTCTCCGGCGCCGCGCCCTCCCGCCAGTGGCGCAAGCCCATCCAGCTGATGGACGTGGTGCGGGCCGCCGTCGCCGAGGTCGAGGACTACGAACGCATCGAGGTCCGGCGCCTCGCCCGGATCGGCGTGGGCGGCCCCGCCGTCGCCGACCTCACCCACCTGATCGCCGAACTCCTGGAGAACGCCACCGTCTTCTCACCCCCGCACACCGCGGTCCAGGTGCACGGCGAACGCGTCTCCAACGGCTTCACGCTCGAAATCCACGACCGCGGCCTCGGCATGGCCCCCGAGGTCCTCCTCGACGCCAACCTGCGCCTCGCCGAGACCCCCGACTTCGAGCTCTCCGACACCGACCGGCTCGGCCTGTTCGTGGTCAGCCGGCTCGCCCAGCGCCAGAACGTCCGGGTCTCCCTCCAGAAATCGCCGTACGGAGGCACCACCGCGGTCGTGTTCATCCCGGCCGCCCTGCTCACCGACGCCCCCGACACCCACGGCACCGGCTTCCGCCTCGACCGCCGGGCCGAGCGGGCGATCGGCAGCGGCCGGAGTTCGGATTCGGCGCAGGGCGCGAACAGCACGGCCTCGGGCGGGGAACGCCGGGTCAACGGCCGGTCCGCGGTCCTGTCGCCGGTGCCCACCGGTCTCACCGGACCGGGCGTCCTGGACGGGCCGGTCGAGCTGGAGGCCCCGGTCGGCCCGCTGGACTTCGCCGGCGACCCGCTGGACCGTACGCCGGACCCGGCCCTGGACCCGGCCCTCGGTCCCGTCCTGGACGGCGTCTCCGACCTGGAGGACACCGAGAGCGAGCGGGGCGGCATCTTCCGCGCCCGCGACCTGCGCCGCGAGGGCGACCGCGGGCCCCGCCGCGACGAGCCCGGCGGCCCGCGCCGCGACACCGACCGGGACCAGCACCAACAGGCCCGCGACCACGGTGACGAGGCCACGGCGGAGGTCCGCCCGATGCGCCCCGCCGGACCCGTCCCGCTGCCCCGGCGTACGCCGCCGACCCTGGTCACCGACCGGGGCCGCCGGGTCGACACCCGTGGCGACGACCCGGACGCGACCCCCGCGAAGGCCACCGGCCCGGTCCCGCACACCGCCGACCGGGCCCCCGATCCGGCCGACAGGCCCCGTACCGCGGACGCACCCTGGACCGCGCGAGCCGCCGCCCGCCGCGCGCCGGAGCCACCCCGTACGACCGAGGAGTCCCACGACACCGGGGCATCCCGTACGACCGAGGCGCCCCGCCCGGCAGAGGCGTCCCGCGCCGGGGGAACCCCCGCGCCGGCCGCCCCACCGGCACCCGACACGATCGGCGGACTGCCCCGGCGGGTCCGGCAGGCCAGCCTCGCCCGCCAGCTCCGCGAGGAGTCCGCGGACCGGACCCCGCTCCGGGCGCCCGTGGACTCGTTCGACGACGAGCGCGACGCGGACGAGGTACGCGACCGTATGGCCTCGCTCCAGCGCGGCTGGCAGCGCGGCCGACGGCAGAACGCCGAACCCGCCGAGAACACCGGGACGACCGGGAACACCGCGACCACCGAAACCGCCGAGGACACCGCGAACACCGGCGGCCCCGGTGGCACAGCACCAGGAACCACTCCGGGAGGGGACGGTCGATGACCGCACCGAACGCCGCAGCACACAACCCCGCACGCCACGGCTCGGGCGAACTGAACTGGCTGCTCGACGAGCTCGTCCAGCGCGTCGCCAGCATCCGCAAGGCGCTGGTGCTCTCCAGCGACGGACTCGCCACCGGCGCGTCGGCGGACCTGACCCGCGAGGACAGCGAGCATCTCGCCGCCGTCGCCTCCGGGTTCCACAGCCTCGCCAAGGGCGTGGGCCACCACTTCGACGCGGGCCGGGTGCGCCAGACCGTCGTCGAACTGGACGAGGCGTTCCTCTTCGTCACCGCCGCCGGCGACGGAAGCTGCCTCGCCGTTCTGGCGGAGGCCGACTCCGACGTGGGCCAGGTCGCCTACGAGATGACACTGATGGTAAAGCGCGTGGGGGCCCATCTGGCCAACGCCCCACGGACCACCGGTCTGCCCGCCGGAGGCTGAGTGTGGCGGGCATGAGCGCCGACTCCCCCCGGGGCGCCGGCCCCGGATCCCCGGACGGGACCGTCGATCCCCAGGCCTCGCGGTGGTACGACGCCGAGGCGGGGCCCGTGGTCCGCCCGTACGCGATGACCCGGGGGCGTACGAGCAGCGCCTCCCGTCATCGCCTCGACCTGATCGCGCTCGTCGTACCGGAACCGGCCGCCGACGATCCCGGCCGGGACCAGACGCTCGCCCCCGAGCATGTGGCGATCGTCGAACTCTGCAGCGACATGCCCCAGTCGATCGCCGAGCTCGCCGCCGAACTCGACCTCCCGGTAGGGGTGGTGCGGGTCCTGGTCGGCGATCTCGTCGAGGACGAGCTGGTGCACGTCACCCGTCCCGTTCCGCCGGCCGAGCTGCCGGACGTGAACATTCTTCGCGAGGTAATCAATGGCCTTCGGGCGCTCTAGCCGCGTCAAGCAGCGGCCCGTCGAGCCCGTCACCCTGAAGATCCTGGTGGCGGGAGGGTTCGGCGTCGGCAAGACGACCGCGGTCGGCGCGGTCAGTGAGATCAGGCCCCTGCGCACCGAGGAACGCCTCAGCGAGGCGGGCCGCCCGGTGGACGATCTGGACGGGGTCGAGTCCAAGACCACCACCACGGTCGCGATGGACTTCGGCCGGATCACGCTGCGCGAGGACCTGGTCCTCTATCTGTTCGGCACACCGGGCCAGGACCGCTTCTGGTTCCTGTGGGACGAACTGGCGCAGGGCTCCCTGGGCGCGGTCGTCCTCGCCGACACCCGGCGTCTGGAGGACTGCTTCGCTGCGGTCGACTACTTCGAGCGCAGGCGGATCCCGTTCACGGTGGCGGTCAACACCTTCGAGGGCGCCGAGCGGTTTCCCACGGAGACCGTGCAGGCCGCCCTCGACCTCGACCCCGAGGTCCTGGTGCTCGTCTGCGACGCGCGGGACCGGTCCTCCGTGCGCGATGTCCTGGTCGCGGTCGTGGAGCACGCGGTGGAGCGCGCCGCGGTGGAGCGCGCCGCGGTGGAGCGCGCCGCGCGGGCCCGCGAACCCGTCGCCACCTGAGCCGAAGGCGTCCGGGCACGCGTACGGCCCGTACCCCCGCCGACAGGGGTACGGGCCGCACGCTGTCCGGCGCGCCGGGCCCCGAGTGTTCTGCGAGGGTGACGTGCAGTCAAGTGAAGGGCAGGGAAAACCTGTTGGGGCCACCCGCGGTCAGCGGACCGCCACCACCGCCGAGCCGTGTCCGAACAGCCCCTGGTTCGCCGTGATGCCGACCCGCGCCCCCGGCACCTGACGCTCCCCGGCCCGCCCGCGCAACTGCCGCGTCAGCTCGCATACTTGCGCGATGGCCTGGGCCGGAACCGCCTCGCCGAACGAGGCCAGACCGCCGCTCGCGTTCACCGGAACCCGCCCGCCCGGCCCGGTCGCCCCCGAACGCAGGAGCTTCGCCCCCTCGCCCGGACCGCACAGCCCGATGTCCTCGTACCACTCCAACTCCAGTGCGGTGGACAGGTCGTATACCTCGGCCAGCGAAAGATCCTCCGGCCCGATCCCCGCCTCCTCGTACGCGGTCCGCGCGATCGAGGCCCGGAAACTCTCGGGCGACGGGTCCACGGCCACCGCTGAGTCCGTGCCGATGTCCGGCAGATCCAGGACGGTCCTCGGGAAGGTCGGCGTCACGGTGGAGACGGCCCGGATCCGCACCGGATCACGCACCCCGCGGCGCCGTGCGAACTCCATGCCGCACAGCACCAGGGCGGCCGCCCCGTCGGACGTGGCGCAGATGTCCAGCAGCCGCAGCGGATCGGCGACCATCGCGGAGGCGGCGACCTCCTCCGCCGTCACCGGCCTGCGGTAGCGGGCGAACTCGTTCAGCGCCCCCGCCGCCGCGTTCTTCACCTTGACCAGCGCGAAGTCCTCCGGCGTGTCCCCGTACAGCGCCATACGACGGCGGGCGTACAGCCCGAAGTAGGCCGGGTTCGTCGCCCCGAGCACCCGGAAGCGCAGCCAGTCCGGATCGTCCGGCCGCTCCCCGCCCGCCGGGGCGAAGAACCCCTTGGGCGCGGCGTCGGCCCCCACCACCAGGACCACGTCCGCCAGCCCCGCCAGGATCTGCGCCCGCGCCGTGTCGATGGCCTGCGCCCCGGAGGCGCACGCGGCGTACACGGACGCCACCCGCGCCCCCTGCCACCCGAGCGCCCGGGCGAACGTCGCCCCCGCCACGTACCCCGGATAGCCCCCGCGCACCGTCTGCGCGCCGACCACCGACCGCACCTCGGGCCAGCCGATGCCCGCGTCCGCGAGCGCGGCCCGCGCGGCGATCCGCCCGTACGTGACGAAGCCGCGCCCCCACTTGCCCCACGGATGCATCCCGGCCCCGAGGACGGCCACGTCGCCGCTCATGAGGCGTCCCCGCCCGCCGGCACGGGCCGCCAGTGCCACGTCGTGTGTACGGTGCCCGTCGCCCGGTCCTCGTCCAGGACGCCCGGCACCACCTCCACCACCGAGCCGACGGGCAGATCGCCCACGCCGACCCCGGGCGCGGCCTGCCCCAGCACCACCATGCGCTCGGCGGCCAGCTCGACGGCGACCAGCGTGTACGGGACCCAGGGCTTTTCGGGGTCGCTGACGTACGGGGGAGGCGGCCGGTAGCGCCCGTCGGTGCAGGACCACACCGTGCCCCGCTTCGACAGCGGCACCTCCGCCAACTCGCCGCCGGGGCATGCCGGGTTGCGGCAGTGGTCGTCCTCGCGGGGGAAGTGGACCGACCGGCAGCCGGAGCAGCGGGTGCCCAGCAGCCGGAAGTCCTCCTCCGCGGTGTCCTCGGTGAACCAACCGGCCACCACGGGTGTGCGCGTGCGCGACAAAGCCCCTCCCGGCACTGGATCTGACGGAACGTCAGAAGTGTGCCACGGGCGCCGTCGTCCGGCGAGGGGTCCGGCTCCTCGGCCTCAGCCGTCCTTCCCGTCCTCCCCGTGCTCGGCCAGCCACTTCGCCGCGGTCTCCGCCAGCTCCGCGTCCCGGCCCGCGAGCATCGTCCGGATCATCTGCGCGTCCCCGCGCAGCGACCACACCGGGTGCCCGAAGGTGGCCGGGTTGTTCTTCTCGATCAGGAAGTGCGCGGGCCACGCCGTGCCGTACCCGATCAGCGGCAGGGCCGCCAGATAGCGCTTCCGGCCCCGCGCCAGCCCGTAGGCGGAGATCGCGAGCCCGGTCAGGGTGCCGGTCAGATGGACCCAGCGAGTGGCGGCACGGGAGTGCATCGCGACGTAGTACGGCCAGAATTCCTCGTACGAATCGAACGTCTGCTGTGACATACGGGCACCGTAGCCGCCCGATCGGCAACCGAACACGCCCCTTTCGCGTCCGAAATGAAGAACGGGCGGCCGGAGCCCACGGGGGTGGTCCCGGTCGCCCGTTCTCCTCAGGACCTGCCCACCGACCGGCGGTGCACCGGGAAGTCGAAGAAGGTGTCCGGGAACGGCTCCGGCTTGAACGTGAAGTGCCACCACTCCTCCGGCAGATTCACGAACCCCACCTCGGTCAACACCCGCTTCAGGAACTGCCGGTTGGCGCGCTGAACCCCCTGGATCCGGGGATCGTCCGTGTGCGACAGGGTGTCGAAGCAGTCGTAACCCGTGCCCATGTCCAGCGAGTTGTCGGGGAACCGCTCGCCCTTCGGCGCGAAGCAGGGGGTCAGCCGCTCGCCCGGACGGTACGGCCTGGTCGGCGGGGCCGGCAGCCTCACCAGAGTCAGGTCCACCGTGCTGCCCCGGCTGTGCCCGGACTTCTCGGCGATGTAACCGTCCTCGAAGAGCCGGTCCTTGTCGACCTGCGGATAGAACTCCTCCTTCATCGTCTGGTCGTCGAGGTCCTTCGCCCATCGCACGAAGTGGTCCACCGCCCGCTGCGGCCGGTAGCAGTCGTACACCTTGAGCGAGTACCCCTGGCGCAGCAGCCTCTTCTGCGCCAGGTGCAGGGCGCGGGCGGCGGGCCGGGTCAGGATGCAGACCGGCTGCCGGTATCCGTCCACCCGCTCGCCCATGAAGGTGTGCGCCGTGGTGTAGCGCATCTCCTGGATGATCGTCGGATCCACCGAACGCAGCGCCACGAACTCCTCGGGAGCCATCGGTTCGGGGCGTGCCTGCGCCGAGGGGGAGAGGGCGGTGACGGCGAGGAGGGCGGCGGCCGTGGCGGCCAGGGCGCGGAGAGCGGTACGCATTCCTGTCATGGGCACACCGTCTATCAGCTCGGGCGCCCTGCGGGAAAGGACACAGGCGGTCCGATACAGTCCGCCCGTGTCCGAACCCGGCAACAGCCCTTCCCCGACCGCCCCGCAGCCACCCCGGTACGTACGGAACTCCCACTGCGGCACCTGCGGAGCCCCGTACACCCCGCTCCCGTCCGCCGACGCCTGGCCCCGCACCTGCACGCACTGCGGAACCACCGCCTACCGCAACCCGCTTCCCGTCGCGGTCGCCCTGCTCCCCGTCATCGGCCCCCGCTCCACCGGCCTCGTCGTCATCACCCGCACCATCGAACCGCAGAAGGGCGGCACGGCTCTGCCCGGCGGGTTCATCGACCACGCCGAGGACTGGCGTCACGCGGTAGCCCGTGAGCTGCGCGAGGAGACCGGCATCGAGGCCGCCGCACAGGACGTCCGCCTCGCCGACACCCTCAGCGACACCGACGGCCACCTCCTGGTCTTCGGCCTCCTCCCGGCCCGCCCCCTCGCGAGCCTCCCGCCCTCGACCCCCACCGACGAGACGTCCGGCTACGACATCCTGTACAGCCCGCGCCCCCTGGCGTTCCCCCTGCACACGGAGGCCGCCGACGCCTGGTTCGCGGGGCGCCACGGCTGAGGGCGTCACGGCCGTGGGCGCCGGGCACGTCCCGGCCGGGGGCTTACGGAGGAGGTGGCGTCCGCCCCTCCGCAGGCCCTAGAGCCCGTTCGCCGCCCCCCGCACGCGCACCGGACAGTCGACCCCGCCCTCCGCGCCGTCCCGCTCCACCACCACGCGGTCGCCTTCCCACCGCGTCACATACCGCTCGACCTCCGCCTCCGCCCACCCGTCGCCCGGGTCCCGCACCACCAGCCCGCCGCCCGTACGCCCCGCCGCGGGCGCCCACGCCTCCAGCTCCGGCCCGCCGTCCGCACCCCGTACCGGAATCACCGCGCCCGCCCGCGCCAGCACCGGCACCCGCGACAGCGGAGCGTCGACCAGGACCTGGCCCGGACCTTCGTACGCCCGCCCGGTCACCGTGTCGTACCACCGCCCCCGGGGCAGCCGCACCGCCCGCCGCCGCGCCCCGGGCTCCAGCACCGGAGCCACCAGCAGCGCGTCGCCCAGCAGGAACGCGTCCTCGCACTCCCGCAGCGCCCGGTCGCCCGGCGCACCCCACCACAGCGGCCGCACATAGGGCGCACCGGTCAGCCGCGCCACGTGCGACAGCGTCACGAAGTACGGGTGCAGCCGCTCCCGCTCCACCAGCGCCGCCCGCGCGTACTCCAGCGCCTCCGGCCCGAACTCCCACGGCTCCCGCCGCCCCGCGCCGGTCGCCGAGTGCGTACGGAACAACGGCAGATACGCCCCCAGCTGGAACCACCGCAGATACAGCTCCGGCGACGGGAACCCGTCGAACCCGCCCACATCCGGACCCGAATACGGCACCCCGCACAGCCCGAGCCCCACCACCAGCGACAACGACGCCCGCAGCCCCGGCCACCCCGTCGACACATCACCGGACCAGGTGCCCCCGTACCGCTGCATCCCCGCCCAGCCCGACCGCGAGAAGAGGAACGGCCGCTCCTTTGGACGGAACCGGAGCAGCCCTTCATAGCCCGCCCGCGCCATCGCCAGGGCGTACACGTTGTGCGCCTCGCGATGATCACCACCGGCGCCCTCCAGGACATGCCGGGCCGAACGCGGCAGCGACGGATCCCCGAACGCCGCGAAGGACACCGGCTCGTTCATGTCGTGCCAGATCCCCGAGAAGCCCTGCGCAAGCCGCTCCTCGTACAGAGATCCCCACCAATCCCGCACAAGCGGATCGGTGAAGTCCGGATAGACGGACGCCCCCGGCCACACCTCCCCGACCACCACCCGCCCCCGCGCGTCCCGGACGTACGCACCCCGCTCACCGACCGCCCGCCCCGCGTCGAACACCGCGTCGCCCGGCTCCGCCTTCACCGCCGGATCCACGATCGACACCAGCCGCACCCCGTCCTCGCCCAACTCCTTCGCCAGCGCGGGCAGACCCGGGAACCGCTCCCGGTCCACCGTGAACACCCGGTGCGCGTCGTAGTGGTCGATGTCCAGATGCAGCACCGACAGCGGCAGCCCCCGCTCCCGGTACCCGGCGGCGACCCGCCGCACCTCCCGCTCACTGCCGAACCCCCACCGGGCGTGCTGCGGCCCCAGCGCCCAGGACGGCGGCAGCGCCGGCGCACCCGTCAGCGCCGTCCACCCCTGGAGCACCCGGGCCGGCGTCCCCGCCACCACCCAGCAGCGCAGCGGACCGCCCTCCATCCGCACCTCGCAGGTGCCCGGCCGGTCATGCCCCGAGCCGGCGCCCTCCTCGCCCTCCCGCAGCACCACCCGCCCCGCCCAGCTGTTGTCGTGGAACGCCAGATGCGTCCCCGCGTCCGACACCACCACCTGCACCGGCATCGTCAGATACAGCGGATCGTCCTCCGGACCGAAACGCCCGCCGGGATCGGTGTTCCACAGCCCGTACACCCCGTCCCGCAACCGGGGCCCGCCCGCCCGGCCGCCCAGCCCGAAGAACCGCGCGTCCGCCGGCACCTCGGAGCGCTGCACCCACCGCACCGGCCCCCCGCCCACCGGCTCCCACCAGCGCGGCGGCAGCTCCCGCCGCAGCAGCAACCCGCCTGGCGTCCGCAGCTCCACCGCCCCCGTCCGCGACACCACCACCGTCAGCCGCTCCGAGACCACCTGCCAGCCGCCGTCCTTGTCCGGCTCCAGCACCGCCCGCGGATCCGGCGCGGGAGCCGCACCCGGCACCGCGTACGACGGCAACGGCTCCGCCCCGTCCCACGCCCAGAACACCGCACCGCCCACCGACACCCGGATCCGCAGCTCCGAACGGGCGAACCGCACCACACCCCCGCCCGGCCCCGGCTCCGCACCCGTCAGCGCACCCGGCACCCGGGCCCGCTCCGCACCGCGCGGAGGCAACGCACGCGCGTCCGCCGACCGGCGCCGCCACGCCGAACGCACGGTGCGCAGCCCCCGCACCGAACCGACCAACCTCACCCGACGCACCAGGTCACGACCGTCCATGGCGCACACCCTGCCACCCGTCCGACCCGCAGAACCTTCCGTTCAACTCCCGTTCACCCGCTCCGGCCCGAAAGCGACGGAGCTCCTCACGGCGGGGCCACCCTGGTGCCGAAGACGATCACATGGCATCGTCCGTGTCAGCCGCTCACGCGCACACCCCAGCCCGTGCGCGCCGACGCCCACCCCGCGTACCCGTACAGCCAGGGAGCAGCCCTCATGACCGCAGCCACGCCCGACGACGCCCCGCTCTGGCAGCCCGGCCCCGACCGCATCGAGGCCGCGGCCGTCACCCGCTTCCAGAACTGGGCCGCGACCCGGTACGGCGCCCCGGCCGACGGCGGGTACGCCGCCCTGCACCGCTGGTCCGTCGACGAGCTCGACACCTTCTGGCGCGCCGTCGCCGAATGGTTCGACATCCGCTTCTCCACGCCGTACGAGAGCGTCCTCGGCGACCGCGCCATGCCCGGCGCCACCTGGTTCCCCGGCGCCACCCTCAACTACGCCGAACACGCCCTGCGCACCGCCGAGGACCCGTCCCGCGCGGACACCCCCGCCCTGCTGTACGTCGACGAGACCCACACCCAGCTCCCCGTCAGCTGGGCCGAACTCCGCCGCCAGGTCGGCGCACTCGCCGCCGAACTCCGCGCCCTCGGCGTCACCCCCGGCGACCGCGTCAGCGGCTACCTCCCCAACATCCCGCAGGCCGTCGTCGCCTTCCTCGCCACCGCCGCGGTCGGCGGCGTCTGGACCTCCTGCGCCCCCGACTTCGGCGCCCGCAGCGTCCTCGACCGCTTCCAGCAGATCGAGCCCGTCGTCCTGTTCACCGTCGACGGCTACCGCTACGGCGGCAAGGAACACGACCGCACCGAGACCGTCGCCGAGCTCCGCCGCGAACTGCCCACCCTGCGCGCCGTCGTCCACATCCCGCTGCTGGGCACCGACGCCCCCGAAGGCGCGCTCGCCTGGGCCGCCCTCACCTCCGCTGACACCGAGCCGGTCTTCGAACAGGTCCCCTTCGAGCACCCGCTGTGGGTCCTCTACTCCTCCGGCACCACCGGTCTGCCCAAGGCCATCGTCCAGTCCCAGGGCGGCATCCTGCTCGAACACTTCAAGCAGATCGGCCTGCACTGCGACCTCGGACCCGAGGACCGCTTCTTCTGGTACACCTCCACCGGCTGGATGATGTGGAACTTCCTAGTCTCCGGCCTCCTCACCGGCACCACCGTCGTCCTGTACGACGGCAGCCCCGGCTATCCGGACGTCAGCGCCCAGTGGCGGGTCGCCGAACAGACCGGCGCCACCCTCTTCGGCACCTCCGCCGCGTACGTCATGGCCTGCCGCAAGGCCGACATCCACCCCGGCCGCGACTTCGACCTCTCCCGCGTCCAGTGCGTCGCCACCACCGGCTCCCCGCTCCCGCCCGACGGCTTCCGCTGGCTCCACGACGAGTTCGCCAACAGGGGCGCGGACCTCTGGATCGCCTCCGTCAGCGGCGGCACCGACGTCTGCTCCTGCTTCGCCGGAGCCGTCCCCACCCTCCCCGTCCACATCGGCGAACTCCAGGCCCCCTGCCTCGGCACCGACCTCCAGTCCTGGGACCCGTCGGGCAAGCCACTGATCAACGAGGTCGGCGAACTGGTCGTCACCAACCCGCTGCCCTCCATGCCGATCCGCTTCTGGAACGACCCCGACGGCAGCCGCTACCACGACAGCTACTTCGACATGTACCCCGGCGTCTGGCGGCACGGCGACTGGATCACCATCACCGACCGCGGCTCGGTGATCATCCACGGCCGCTCCGACTCCACCCTGAACCGCCAGGGCGTCCGCATGGGCTCCGCCGACATCTACGAGGCCGTCGAACGCCTCCCCGAGATCCGCGAATCCCTCGTCATCGGCCTCGAAGAACCCGACGGCGGCTACTGGATGCCGCTCTTCGTCCACCTCGCCGAAGGCGCGACCCTCGACGACGACCTGCGCGCGGCGATCAAGCAGACCATCCGCGAGAACCTCTCCCCGCGCCACGTACCGGACGAGGTCATCGAGGTCCCCGGCATCCCGCACACCCTCACCGGCAAGCGCATCGAGGTTCCGGTCAAGCGGTTGCTCCAGGGAACCGACCTGGCCAAGGCGGTCAACCCGGGCTCCGTCGACAACCTCGACCTCCTCCGCTTCTACGCCGAACTGGCCGCGAGCCGCCGCGCGTAACGCCACTGTCAGTCCCCCTGATTACGCTGAGTGAGCAATGATTCACCGCGCACAGGGGGACACATGGCGCACACCGACCACACCGACCACAGCTCCACCCACCACCCGAAGCACGACGGGAAGTCCGGCCCGAGGCACGCCGCCACCATGCGACGCACGCTGCGCCGCGAAGCACCCAGCACCGTCGGCCTGCTGGCCGACGCACAAGACTTCGCGGCCATGCGGCACTACCGCACCTTCACCTTCGACGACCACACCGTCTATCTCCAGCAGGTCGAGAGCCTGCTCAAAGCGCTCACGGCCCAGGGCGTCCACACCACCGTCGCCCTCTTCGACCCGGAGGACTACGCGGAGTTCTGCGCCGAATCCGGACTCGACGCCGACACCGGGGTCAGCCGCAGCCGCTTCACCGCGGAGATCGCCGCCGCCGGAGCCACGGTCACCTACACCGGCCAACGCCTGAGCGACCTCATCCCCGTCCTCGTCTCCCGCGCCGTCCGCCAGGCCACCTGGGAGTACGCCACCCTCCTCCTCGCCGACCTCGGCAACTGCGCCGACTGCGGCCAGGACATCGGACGCGCGGCCTTCGACCGCGCCTCCCACCTCCTGATGCGCCTGCTGGAAACGGCGGGACCGGGCACCCACCACCTGGTGTGCAGCACCCCGACGGAGAACGACCAGCTCCTGGCCGTGCTCCACACCCACCGCGACACCACGGGACCGGCCCGCCTCGACAGCGCGGAGGGCGCGGAGTTCGCCACCGTCCTCGCGGTCGCCATCGCCCTCGAATCACGCGGGGGAGTCGTCCTGCGCACCAGCGCCCCCGACAGCCCGGACCGCGTCCACGGCTGGCGACTGGCCCACGGCGCACTCGCCCCGCTCACCGCCGGCGAGGTCTTCAACGCCTACTGCACCGACGCGGACACCGGAGAGCCCGTCTCCCCGGAATCCGGCGTGGAGTACTGCGCGGGATTCGACATCGGAGCCGACCCGGCGGAACCCCACCACTGAGACGCCGGAGAACACCACACAGCAGGAGGGGCTTCCCACCACCCGGCGGAAAGCCCCTCCTGCTGAACGGCACCTGCCTCGGCTACTCGCCGGACAGCACAGCCTGAGCGGCGCTGCGCGCCTCGTCGGCGGAGTCGGCGGAACGGGCGGCGTTCGCCGCACGCTCGCACTGCGCCAGCGTGTACTTGGCGAGCGTGGCCCGCACATAGGGAATGGACGCCGCACCCATGGAGAGCGAGGTGACACCCAGCCCGGTCAGCACGCACGCCAGCAGCGGATCGGCCGCGGCCTCACCGCACACACCACAGCTCTTGCCCTCGGCACGAGCCGCGTCGGCGGACAGCGCCACGAGATCCAGCAGCGCCGGCTGCCAGGGGTCCTGGAGCCGCGACACCGCGCCCACCTGACGGTCGGCCGCGAAGGTGTACTGCGCCAGGTCGTTGGTGCCCAGCGACAGGAACTCCACCTCCTGGAGAATCGACCGCGCCCGCAGAGCGGCCGACGGAATCTCCACCATCGCGCCGAACTTCGCCCGCAGCCCGGCCTCGCGGCACGCGTCCGCGAACGCCTTGGCGTCGATACGGTCCGCCACCATGGGGGCCATGACCTCCAGGTACACCGGCAGACCCTCGGCGGCCTTCGCCAGCGCGGTCAGCTGGGTACGCAGCACCTCGGGGTGGTCCAGCAGACTCCGCAGCCCACGGACGCCGAGCGCCGGGTTCGGCTCGTCGGCCGGCGTCAGGAAGTCCAGCGGCTTGTCGGCCCCGGCGTCCAGCACGCGCACGACGACACGCCCCTCGGGGAACGCCTCCAGCACCGCGCGGTAGGCCGCGATCTGCTTCTCCTCGGAAGGAGCCTGCTTGCTGTCGTCCAGGAACAGGAACTCGGTCCGGAACAGCCCCACACCCTCGGCACCCGCCTCGACCGCCGCGGGCACATCGCCCGGGCCGCCGACGTTGGCGAGCAGCGGCACCTTGTGTCCGTCGGAAGTGGCACCAGGACCGGTGGATGCGGACAGCGCAGCCTTACGGGCGGCAGCCGCGCTCTCCATCTCCTCCCGCTTCTCGGCGCTCGGGTTCACGAAGATCTCACCCGTGCTGCCGTCCACCGCGACGACCGTGCCCTCGGCCAGCTCACCCGCGCCGGGCAGCGCCACCACGGCCGGAACGCCGAGCGCCCGCGCCAGGATCGCGCTGTGGCTGGTCGGCCCGCCCTCCTCGGTGACGAAGCCGAGCACCAGCGTCGGGTCGAGGAGCGCGGTGTCGGCCGGCGCGAGGTCGCGCGCGATCAGCACGTACGGCTCGTCGCTGTCCGGCACACCGGGCATCGGCACACCGAGCAGCCGCGCCACGATCCGGTTCCGTACGTCGTCGAGGTCCGCGACCCGCCCCGCCAGGTACTCCCCGGCATTGGCGAGCAGCGCCCGGTACGCGGCGAAGGCGTCGTACACGCCACGCTCGGCGGTGCTGCCCACGGCGATGCGCCGGTCGACATCGGACATCAGCTCGGGGTCCTGCGCCATCATGGCCTGCGCCTCGAGCACGTGCTGTGCCTCGCCGCCGGCCAGATTGCCGCGCGCGATCAGATCGGCGGCGACCGCTTCCACCGCCTGCCGGGCACGCCCCTGTTCGCGACCGGCCTCCTCGGCGGGAATCGATTTGGCCGGCGGCTCCAGCACCGCCGTACCCATGTGCCGAACCTCGCCGATGGCCACACCGTGGCTCACGCCGACGCCTCGCAGCGTTGTCTCCATTTCACCCGTCTCCGGTTGTGCGGCGACCGAGTCACCGCGGTGGTTGTGCAACTGGCTCGTCACTGCGCGCGAGGCGCTACTGCCAGCCGAACAGCGTGTCGCCGACCTTCACGTCCCCGTCCTCACGGACATCGGAGAGCGACTCGGCGGTGGCTTCCAGGGCCACGATCGGGCAGATGGGTGACTTGCCGGCGGCCTCGACCGCGGACGGGTCCCAGCGCACGATGCTCTGGCCCCGGGTCACCGTGTCCCCCTTGTTCACGAGAAGCTCGAAGCCCTCGCCGTTGAGCTGGACGGTGTCGATACCGAGGTGCGTCAGGACCCCGTGCCCGTCCGCGTCGACGACGACGAACGCGTGCGGGTGCAGGGAGACGACGATGCCGTCGACCGGGGACACGGCCTCGGAGGGCTCGCGTACGGGGTCGATGGCGGTGCCGGGACCGACCATCGCGCCGGAGAAGACCGGGTCGGGAACCGCGGTGAGTCCGATGGCGCGTCCAGCAAGAGGGGACGTCACGTTGGTCATGGGGAGCCTCCCAGGGGGTGGAGATTCAGGTGTCGCCGCCGCGACTGATGGGGGACGGCGTACTGCTCAGCAGAGTAAGTCATATGAAGTCCCGGTTCCGCCCGAGACCTACCGCTTGGCGGACCTAGGGGTGCACCAGAAACGATTTGCCTCGACTCCCGGCGGCCTGTACTGTCGTACTCCTGCCTGACCCCAACGCGACTTTGAGTCGGGGGTCGGCGGCGACCTTCAAGCCCAGATCCTAACCCTGAACCTTTCTTCGGCATGCCCGAAGGCCGTGGTCAGGAGGACGGAAAAGGCCTGATAGAGTCGGACTCGCCGAAAGGGAAAATGCGAAAGCGAATTACCCGGAAGCGAAATGCGGAACCCGCTTCGACCGGGAATCGGACACGAAAGAGTCTGATAGAGTCGGAAACGCAAGAACGAAGGGAAGCGCCCGGAGGGCCCCGGTGAAACGGGACCGAAGGAAGCGTCCGTTCCTTGAGAACTCAACAGCGTGCCAAAAGTCAACGCCAGATATGTTGATACCCCGGCCTGCTTCGGCAGGTTGGTGGTTCCTTTGAAAGTCCTACCGGGTTCACTTCGGTGACCGGGTAGGCATTTACACAGCGAGGACGCTGTGAACAACGGGTCTTATTCCGACCGGTTGTTCCGCTCTCGTGATGTGTGCACCCGATTACGGGTAAACATTCACGGAGAGTTTGATCCTGGCTCAGGACGAACGCTGGCGGCGTGCTTAACACATGCAAGTCGAACGATGAAACCGCTTCGGTGGTGGATTAGTGGCGAACGGGTGAGTAACACGTGGGCAATCTGCCCTTCACTCTGGGACAAGCCCTGGAAACGGGGTCTAATACCGGATAACACTCTGTCCCGCATGGGACGGGGTTAAAAGCTCCGGCGGTGAAGGATGAGCCCGCGGCCTATCAGCTTGTTGGTGGGGTAATGGCCTACCAAGGCGACGACGGGTAGCCGGCCTGAGAGGGCGACCGGCCACACTGGGACTGAGACACGGCCCAGACTCCTACGGGAGGCAGCAGTGGGGAATATTGCACAATGGGCGAAAGCCTGATGCAGCGACGCCGCGTGAGGGATGACGGCCTTCGGGTTGTAAACCTCT
>NZ_JAAGMH010000109.1:0-43941 GCF_010548505.1 Streptomyces sp. SID14515
CCCGGCGAACCGCAGCAGCGCCCAGCCGATCCCCGCCGCCCCGTCGGCGAAGCCCGCGGAGTCGGGGAGCGGGGCGGCGGCGATCCGCTCGGCGCAGCGCTCGGCACCCCGCCAGGCCTCCGGGCGGCCGGTGGCGCGGTACACCGCGAGCAGCGAGACCAGCCCGCCCGCCACCCCGCCGCGCACCCCGTACCCGTCCTCGGCCATGCTCGCCGCGCAGCTCAGCCGGACGGCCGGACCCGCCAGCTCCAGGATCTCCCGGTCGCCCAGCAGCGTGCCCACCTCGGTCAGCGCGTACGCGATGCCGCCGAGGCCCGCGAAGGCGCCGGAGCCCAGGGGCCCGAGCTCGTCGGCCCGCCCGTGCAGCGCGTCCAGCAGCCCCGGCACCGGGGCGAGCGCCTCTCGGGCCGCCTCCGCGTACCGGGCGGCGCCGGTGAGCGCGGCCAGCTGGGCCAGGAAGAGCGCGGGGCCGGTGTAGCCGCCCGCGAGGTCCGCCGCCATCGGGGTGAGCCGCCAGTAGCGCTCGCCGAGCAGTTCGAGGCCGATCCAGTTGGTGCGGCTCTCGTGCCGGTAGGCGAGGGACACGAGCTGGTCGCCCACCGACCTTGCGGCGGACATCAGTTGCTCGGGCTCCGGCGCGGTCGCCGCGCTCCGCGCCCGGCCGCCCGGGACCGCACGGTGCGGCGGCTCGGGCGAGGTGCTCACCATGGCGGCCCGGATGATCCGTTCCTGGTCCTGCCGGTCCACGGTGTCCATCGCACGGACCTTCGCCTCGACGCGCGCCAGCCCGGTGAGGGGGGCGGGCTCGTGCGGGGACCCGGCGGAGCCGTCCGGGGACGCGGCGGAGCCGTCCGAGGACCGCTCGGGGGCCGCCCCCGGAACCGTACGCCCGGTGCCGCTCCACAGCTCCGTGCCGCCCGGCCGGGTGCAGAACACCGGCACGTCACCGCACCACAGCTCCGCGATCTCCTCGTCCTCCACCCCGGGCAGCGCGGGTACGCCCAGGAGCGGGGTGCGCAGCAGCGACAGCACTTGGTGCCGTTCGGCGGCGTCCCGCATCAGGTCGGGGTGGGTCGACTCGTCCAGCAGCGTCGTGTACGTCCAGGTCGGGCGTGGCACGACACGCACCTCGTCCGTGGCGAAGAGCCGCAACAGCCCGCCCTCGCCCAGGAGTTCGTCGCGATGCTCGCTGATCGCGGTGTACCCGGCGCGGAATCCGCCGCAGAGGGCTTCGGTGTACGCGGAGGGGTCGGCGGCCACCCCGCCCAGCCGGGGCCGGTTGGCGGACTCGGTGAACCGGCCCGCCCGCCGCACCAGCCGCATCCGGTCGGTTCCGGGCTCCGCCCAGTCGGCGGTCTCGATGGGGGAGGAGGCGGCCCGGCCCCCGCCGATGGCGGACATGTCGAGCGCGGAGGTGTCCCCGACGAGCAACTGCGGCAGCAGGCCCACCCGGTGGACCGAGTCGTGCAGGGCCCGGGCGGCCGGATCGGCGGACCGGGCGGGCCCCAGCGGCGGGTGGAACAGGGTCTCCACATCGACCAGGACCGGGTGCGGGCCGCAGGCGATCAGGTTCTCGTGGTGCAGATCCGTACCGTCCAGCGTGTGCAGCAGGGCCAGCAGCGCACCCTGCCGCCGGTAGAACTGCCGGGTCTCCGCCGCCGAGGCACAGGGCCGCTCCTCGACGAACTCGGCCCAGCCGTACTCCCCCCGGTCCAGGACCCGCAGCACCCGCAGCTCCGGGGCGCCGGGCAGCGAACCGAACCAGTCGGCCAGGGTGTTGAAGTGCCGGTGCGCGGCGAGCGGGCGCGGCTTGTAGACCAGCCGGGCGCCGTCGGCGAACCGCAGCAGCATCACCGACCGCCCCCCGCGATGGCTGTCGCCCGCCCCGGCCTCGACACCGGTGAGCACCCCGGGCCCCGCGCTCCCGCCGAGCGCTCCGTCCGGCGTGCCGGCCCGGTGGCCGAGCACCCCGGCCGGGGCGAGCAGGTGCCGGTCGGCGGCGAGCCGCACGACCATCTCCGCGAACGCGTCGCCCGCGTTCAGGCAGGCCGTGGCGAGGAGGCGGGCCAGCACGGGGTAGCCGGTGACGAGCCGGGCGAGACCGTCGCGACGGGCGGTCAGCCGCACGAAGTCCCGGAACCGCTCCTCGGCGCCCTCACCGCTCAACCGGCCCAGCCGCCGGGCCTCGTGCAGCTCCGTGACGAGGGTGCGCGCCGCGATCCGGCACAGCCGACGCGTCAACTGCCGCCGGAAGTCGGCGAGTACGGGCGAGGAACCGTCCACCAGAGGGCTGTTCACCAATGGGCTGTCCACGACGGGACCGTCCACGACGAGGCCGTCCACGACGGGACCGTCCTCCTTCGCGAGCGTGCTGCGCAGCCGCTCCGCCGCCGCCTCGACGAACGGCGCGAGGACCGGCCCGAAACCGCTGAGCCCGGGGTACGCCCGGTCGGCGACCACCACGTCGTGCGGCGCCGCGTCGACGGCCTCCCGGGCGAAGGCCGCCCAGCCGGGTACGCCGGAGGGCCTGCTCCCGACGACACCGGAAAGCCACCACGGCTCTCCGGCCGCACCCTCGAACGGGTCGGGGGAGGGGGAGAGGGGGTCGGCGGACGCAGCCGGGGCATCGCCGTACGCGACGACGGCGGCGGCAGCAGCAGCGGGGGCGAGGCGACGACTCGTACCTCTGTCGATCAGATCCTTCTCCGCCACCGCTCCGCACCTCCCCGCTCCTGGGCCCGGTCCCGGTCGGGCCGCCCGGATCCATCGTGCTGGGGGAGCGGTCCTGGCGCATGGGGGAGTCGCCCCCATCTTTTGCGTCCCGGCCCGCAGAACCCGCCAACGGGTTCTCATCAAGCTCGAATTGGCCATTTCTCGTCTGCCGCGCGTGGCCGGGCTGATGCTTAATGGGGCTCCCTGCGCGGAGCGGGGGAGCGACGAGTGCACGGGGGAGCACATGGACGCGACCGGAAGCTTCGAACGACCGTCGGCACGGACGCCACCACCAGGACGGCCGCCCGGACCGCTACCCGCACCACCGGCCTCGCCGCCACCCCGGCCGCCGGAGCCGGCGGCCGGGGTGGCGGCAGAATCGCCCGCCGGACCGTTGGCCGAGGCGCCACAGTACCCGCCGCTGCCGCGTCGGGGAGGCATCCTGGAGATCTCGGTCAAGCGCCGCATCCTCTGGGTGGGCTCGGCGGCCTTCCCGCTGCACAACCTCACCCGGGTCGACGCTTACGAGGTCAAGCCCGACCGGGTGAAGGCCGTGGGCCGCTTCCTGAAGTGGCTGGCGGGCGCCGCTGTCGTCTTCGTCGTGCTCAGCCTGGAGAGCGGCGAAGGGGCGGGGTTCGATGACGGCGGGAAATCCGTGTTCATCTTTGTTGTGATCGGTCTGGCCCTCTTCCTTCTCAAGGAACTGTTCGAACCGGCGAAGCCGATCCTGGCCGTGGACACGGCCGGCGGCACCGGGGCGGTCGTCACCCTCCCGAGCGTGGACGAGCTACGCGTGATCGCTGGACAGATCGTCTATGCGATCGACCACCCGGAGGCCGAATTCACGGCATACGTGCAGGAGTTGAATAACTACAACGGCCCCGTCTTCAACCAGCACGGCGGCCAGAACACGGGGATCAAGCTATGACCGAACCGACGCACCACACGACCTACAACGGCCCTGTCTTCAACCAGCACGGCGGTACGAACGTCGGTATCAACCACGGCTACGTCGGCGTCCCGCAGGACCCGGAACTCCGTGCCGCCGTAACAGAGCTGGCCGGTCAGCTCCAGGAGCTCCGTGCCCGCCTCACCCCGGACCAGGACCGCGTGGTCGAAGAGGCCCTGCCGGTGCTCGCCCTCGGGCGCGAGGCCATGGCCCAGCGCAGGGTCACCCTGGAACGGCTCGACCGGATCGTGGCCACCGCCGGCCCGGTGGCCCAGTCGTTCTCGGAAGCGCTGGGGCGGCTGCTGGGCCTGCTGGGCTGAGGGCTGTCCCGCCAGGGGCGACAGGACAGGGACGCCGGACGGTGCATCGGGCCGGTTGGCCCGGGGTCGGCTTCGCCCCCGGGCCGTCGCCGACGCGGGGGCAAACCGGCAGTCGCCCCGCCACCTCCCCCGTGCCTCACCCCCGAGGCGCGGCCGTCGAGCCCCGGATCATCAGCTCGGCGGCGATCGTCGCGATGCCGCCGGGCGGCGGGTTCTCCTTGCCCATCGCGAGCCGCCCCGCCCGCGCGCCCGCCTCGAAGAGCGGCAGCCGTACCGTCGTGAGGGCCGGTACCGCGTCCACCGAGAACGGCAGGTCGTCGAAGCCCGCCACCGAGATGTCCTGCGGGATGCGCATCCCCTGGTCCCGGACGGCCGCGCACGCGCCCAGCGCCACGGTGTCGTTGGCGGCGACGATCGCGGTCACGTCCGGTGCCCTGCGCAGGAGTTCGAGCGTGGCCTCGTAGCCCGAGCGCCGGTCGTAGGGGCCGTGCACGGTGAGCCGGTCCTGATCCCCGGAGCCGGTCGCCGCGCTGTCGGGCCCGCCGTCCGGAGCCGTGTCCAGCCCCGCCGCGCGCAGCGCCTCCCGGTGGCCCTCCAGGCGGTGCCGGGTGGTGGTCCGCTCCGGGGGCCCGGCGACGTAACCGATCCTGCGGTGGCCGAGCGAGATCAGGTGCTCGGTGAGCCGGCGTCCGCCGCCCCGGTTGTCGAACGCGAGCGCGGCGACGAGCGCGTCGCCCTCGGGGAGCGGGGGCCGCCCGCAGAAGACGATCCGGGTGCCCGCGTCCGCGAGCTTCGTCAGCTTCGCCGACATCGCGGCCTGGTGGGCGGGGTCCTCGACCGCGCCGCCGGTGAGGACGACGGCGGCGGCGCGCTGGCGCTGGAGGAGCGTGAGATAGGTGAGCTCGCGCTCCGGGGAGCCGCCGGTGTTGCAGATGACGGCCAGCTTCTCGCCGCCCGCCCGCCCGGAACCGTCCCCGGGCCCGCCGATCTGCGTCTGGGCCGCCCCCGCCATGATCCCGAAGAACGGGTCGGCGATGTCGTTGACCAGGATGCCGACCAGGTCCGAGGTGGCCGCCGCGAGCGAGCTGGCGGGCCCGTTGAGCACATAGTCCAGGTCGTCGACCGCGCGCAGGACCCGTTCCCGGGTCGAGGCCGCCACCGGGTAGTTGCCGTTCAGTACGCGGGAGACGGTGGCCGGGGACACCCGGGCGCGGGCCGCCACATCCGCCAGGGTGACTGTCATCGCTGTCCTCCGTCAGGTCACGTGCGGCCCCCTCTTGTCCGGCCGCTGTCGGCAGGCTAGCGTCATCTCCGATAGAAAGCGCTTGCTACGGCTGTATGGAGGGACCTTCGTGACACGCAGGACAGTGCGCATCGCCATGAACGGCGTCACGGGACGCATGGGGTACCGGCAGCACCTGGTGCGCTCGATCCTCGCGATCCGCGAACAGGGAGGCCTGGATCTCGGCGACGGCGAGGTGCTGTGGCCCGAGCCCGTGCTCGTCGGCCGCCGCGCCCACGCCCTGGAGGAACTCGCCGAGCGCCACGGCCTGACCGAGTGGTCCACCGACCTGGACGCGGTGCTCGCGGACGACACGGTCGAGATCTACTTCGACGCCCAGGTCACCTCGGCCCGGGTGGAGGCGATCAAGAAGGCGATCGCGGCGGGCAAGCACGTCTACACCGAGAAGCCGACCGCCACGGACGTCGAGGGCGCCCTCGACCTGGCCCGGCTCGCCCGGGACGCGGGCATCAAGCACGGTGTCGTCCAGGACAAGATCTTCCTGCCGGGCCTGCGCAAGCTGAAGCGCCTGATCGACGGCGGCTTCTTCGGCGAGATCCTGTCCGTGCGCGGGGAGTTCGGCTACTGGGTCTTCGAGGGCGACTGGCAGGAGGCCCAGCGCCCCTCGTGGAACTACCGCGCGGAGGACGGCGGCGGCATCGTCGTCGACATGTTCCCGCACTGGGAGTACGTGCTCCACGAGCTGTTCGGCGAGGTCACCTCCGTAACGGCCCATGTGCAGACGCATGTTCCACAGCGCTGGGACGAGCAGGGCAAGCCGTACGAGGCGACCGCCGACGACGCCGCCTACGGCATCTTCCAGCTGGCGGGCGGGGCGGTCGCGCAGATCAACTCCTCCTGGACGGTACGGGTCAACCGCGACGAGCTGGTGGAGTTCCAGGTCGACGGCACGCACGGCTCAGCCGTCGCGGGTCTGCGCAACTGCCGGGTCCAGCACCGCTCGGCGACCCCGAAGCCGGTCTGGAACCCGGACCTCCCGGTCACCGAGTCGTTCCGCGACCAGTGGCAGGAGATCCCGGACAACCAGGAGTTCGACAACGGGTTCAAGGCGCAGTGGGAGCTGTTCCTGCGCCATGTCGTGCAGGACAGCCCGTACGCCTGGGACCTGCTGGCCGGCGCCCGGGGCGTCCAACTGGCCGAGCTGGGCCTGAAGTCGTCCGCGGAGGGCCGCCGCTTCGACATCCCGGAGCTGACCCTGTGACGCGCCGCCCGGCCGCGTGGCGCAACGACGGGGAGCCGCTGCCATGACGACGATCCATCTCCCGCAGGGCCCCTACACGCCCCGGACCACCCCGCTCGACCTCGCGCCCGGAGCGGTGGCCCCCACCTCCCGTACGGTCTTCTCGGCGGCCCACGTGGTCGCCGACCCGTACGCCGACATCGCCCCCGGCGACCCGGCGGCCGTCGACTGGGAGTCCACGCTCGCCTTCCGCCGCCACCTGTGGGCGCACGGCCTGGGCGTCGCGGAGGCCATGGACACCGCACAGCGCGGGATGGGCCTGGACTGGGCGGGCGCGGCCGAACTGATCCGCCGCTCGGCCACCGAGGCGAAGGCGGTGGGCGGCCGGATCGCCTGCGGCGTCGGCACCGACCAGCTGCCCGACGACGGCGCCGCGCCCACCCTGGCCGAGGTCAGGGCGGCGTACGAGGAACAACTGGCCCTGGCCGAGGAGAACGGCGCCCAGCCGATCCTCATGGCCTCCCGCGCACTGGCCCGCGCGGCGAGCGGCCCGGAGGACTACCTCGCCACCTACGCCCACCTGCTGCGCCAGGCATCCGAACCGGTGATCCTGCACTGGCTGGGCCCGATGTTCGACCCGGCCCTGGAGGGCTACTGGGGCAGCTCGGACCTGGACGAGGCCACGGACACCTTCCTGAAGGTGATCGCCGAACACCCGGACAAGGTCGACGGCATCAAGATCTCCCTCCTGGACGCGGCCCGCGAGATCGACGTCCGCCGCCGCCTCCCGGGCGGGGTGCGCTGCTACACGGGCGACGACTTCAACTACCCGGAACTGATCGCGGGCGACGAACGCGGCTTCAGCCACGCCCTGTTGGGCATTTTCGACCCGCTGGGCCCCTTGGCCGCACACGCGGTACGGGTCCTGGACACGGGTGACGTGGACGGCTTCCGGGCCCTCCTCGACCCCACCGTCGAACTCTCCCGCCACCTTTTCCAACGGCCCACCCGCTTCTACAAGACGGGTGTGGTGTTCCTGGCCTGGCTGGCCGGCCACCAGGACCACTTCACGATGGTGGGCGGACTCCAGTCGGCCCGCTCGCTGCCGCATCTGGCGAAGGCGTACGAACTGGCCGACGGCCTGGGCCTGTTCCCCGACCCGGACCTGGCCGAACACCGGATGCGGGCCCTGCTGGCGGTCCACGGAGGCGCACGATGACGAACGGCGACGGCGGCGGGCTGTCCCGCCTGAGCATCAATCAGGAAACGCTCAAGCAGTGGTCGTTGCCCGAGCTGACCGAGGGATGCGTCAAGGCGGGCATCGACAAGGTGGGCCTGTGGCGGGCCCCGGTGCAGGCGTACGGCGTCGAGCGCACGGCGCGGCTCCTCTCTGACGCCGGGCTCACGGTCACCAGCCTCTGCCGGGGCGGCTTCTTCACCGCCCTCGACCCGGCCGAACGCGCCCGCGCCCTGGACGACAACCGGGCGGCGATCGACGAGGCGGCGGCCCTGTCCACCGACACCCTGGTCCTGGTCTCCGGCGGCCTCCCGCCCGGCAGCCGCGACCTGCACGGGGCCCGTGAGCGGGTGGGCGAGGCGCTGGCGGAACTGGCCCCGTACGCGGCCGAGCGCGGCGTACGCCTGGCGATCGAACCCCTGCACCCGATGTACGCGTCCGACCGCTGCGTCGTCTCCACCCTCGCCCAGGCCCTGGACCTCGCGGAACGCTTCCCGGCCGAGCAGGTCGGGGTGGTCGTCGACACCTACCACCTCTGGTGGGACGACCGGGCGCCCGCCCAGATCGCCCGCGCGGGCGCGGGCGGCCGCATCCACTCCTTCCAGTTGGCCGACTGGATCACCCCGCTCCCGGCGGGCGTCCTGCTGGGCCGGGGGCAACTGGGCGACGGAAGCGTGGACTTCCGCGCGTTCCGCCGCCAGGTGGAGGCCGCCGGGTTCGACGGCCCGATCGAGGTGGAGATCTTCAACGAGGCGCTGTGGGCCCGCGACGGGGCGGAGGCGTTGGCGGAAGTGGCGGACCGCTATGTGCAACATGCCTGCTGAGAGCCCCGCACACCGTCGAAAGTAAAGAGATCGCAAAGGGCTGCAACCTTTGCGTACCCTCCCGTGTCACACATGGCGTCGGGACTTCCGGGGAGGGGTCCGGGGGGAACGGGAAGGCCCGACGGGAGGGGAAAGCGAGGGGGGTCCGGCCGCGAGGCCGGGCCCCATTCCGCTTTCCCGCCGTTCGTTAGGATCCGGGAATCGGTCGACGGCCTGACGGGCGAGGACCCGGGGTCAGCTGAGGGGCAGGGCTGGCCGAGGGCCGCCAAGCGGGAGCCGGGCGGCCCTCGGGATCACAGCGCGAGCATCGCCCGGACGGGGATCTCGGCGTCCGCGAGCGGTCGCAGCGCCAGCCGGACGAGCGCCAGCGCGTTGTCGTCGCCCGCGATGCGGTTGGCGCTGAGCCGTCCGCACGTGAGGCAGTGGTGGATGAGCATCCACTCCCCGTCCTGCCGCACCGACAGGCTCAGGGCCACCATCCGGCCCCGGCACCCCGCCGCCCGGTCGCCCGGAACCCGGCCGTCCACATGCAGGCTGACCAGGCAGGACGGGCAGTGATTACGGTGGGCGGTGCCCGGTGCCGCCAGCGGGACGTCGAGCCGGCAGCCGACGCACCGGAACGCGTCGCCGCGCGCCCCGGCCGGTCCGTGCAGCACGTCCTTCGCCCGCTGCGGACGGCGTCCTGAAGCCCGCCTGGGCTTGCGGCGCGTCACCGGAGACCCCCGGTCGCCCGGTTCACAGGTCACCGAAGGCTTCGAGCGGGAAGGGCGGCTGGGCCAGCGGACGTACGGCCATCCGCATCAGGATCAGCTGGTTGTCGTCCCCGCAGACCGGGTTCGAGGTCAGCTCGTCGCACCGGGTGCAGCGGTGGACGACCATCCAGTCGCCGGTGCGCAGCACCGCGATGGAGATCGGGGTCATCCGGCCCTCGCAGTCGGAGCGGCCGCCCTCGACGTGGTCGACGAGGTGCTGCGAGTGCAGGCAGCTGGGGCAGTGATTGCGCCGGCTGCCGTCGGGCGCGTACGCGGCGACGGTCAGTCCGCAGCGGACGCAGGTGAAGGTGTCCAGGGAGGACATCGAGGATGAGGAGGACATGCCTGAGCGGTGCTGGGGGTTGTCGTGAGACACCCGGATACTCCTTGCCGAGGATGAGGAACGAAGCAGCAGGGAAGTACCGAGCACCCCTCGCGTCAGGGGCGTGCGGGGAGCGGGGCCGGACGGCTGCGGGACGGCAGCCGGCCGTGAGGTGTCAGCAGTCGGCCGCGTACGGCGGCCGCGGACGGTCAGGCCCGGTCACCCCGGCGTCACAGGCGCGACGAGGGAGGCTCGGAGTCACTGTCCGGGGCATACATCAACTGCTTTCCAGGGCTCGCGCCCAGAGGTCACCCGCGGTCGGGTCCGCGGTCGAGGAGCGAGCACCGTAACAAGGGGGCCGCGGGACCGGCCACCGAATTAGCCGACTGCCGCCCCGGCCTTCCCCTTTCCCTCTCTTTGCCCTCCCCGCCTCAGCCCCGCAGCTCCGCCAGCCTGGCCAGCGCGTCGCCCGCCGATGCCCGTTCCTCCGCGTCGAGCCGGACCGACGCCGCTTCCTCCAGCAGCGCCGCCGCCCGTTCCACCTCGTCCATCCGCTGGGCGATGTCCCCGCGCAGGACGAGCAGCCGCAGGCGTTGCACCGGGGTCGGGTGCTCGTCCGTCAGCCCCAGCACCCGGTCGATGATCTTCGCCGCGCCCGGCAGGTCCTGTTTGGAGTCCGCGAAGAGGTCCGCCATGTGCAGCGCGCGGGCGAACGTCTCCTTCGGGGCGGGCCGGTGGTTCGGGTCCTCGCTGATCGGTTGGCCGATCCGGATCGTGTTGCCGGTCGGGTCGGTCATCAGGAACTGCCGTACCCCGTACGACATGTCCTTCAGCGGTCCGATGCGCGGCAGCCCCCGCGTCGGGATGCGTCCGTAGGCCGCCTTGAGGCCCGCCCGGAACGCGGTATGCAGTCCGTCCACGTCGTCGGTGAGCACGTAGCACCCGGAGTGGGAGGACGCCGGGTCGTAGTCCTTCATGCCGTACAGCTGGAGTTCGACCGCTCCCCGCTCGACGACGGCGTACGCATACGGGCTCTTCTGCAGGTACGTCGTCTCGAAGCCCAGGGCGGTGTAGAAGTCGACGGCGGTCTCGATCAGCGAGGTCCGGCAGGGCAGCAGAGGGATCGTCGTCTCGGTCATGCGGCACACTCTAGTCAAATTTGAATACCTCGGTCAACGGCGGTCTCGGCCTTCAGAAATGAAAATTCTCGCCGCTCCGGCGCGTTCTCGCAGGTGGGGCGAGGCGGCACAGGTCTATACCAAAAGGCCCCTTTACGCCTTTCCCTGCCCGTGCCTTACTCATGACATGTGCATGGCATCCGATTATCGGATGCCATGCCGTGCGCATCCCGTCCTCGTCAACGTGCCCGGAGGTGGCCATGCTCGCGTACCGTTCTCCGTCCCGCCGACTCAAGAGATCCAGGGGAGCTCTGCTGGCCGGAGCTCTCGGCAGCGCCGCGGCGCTGATCCTGACCAGCACGGGCACGGCCGTCGCCGCGCCGCCCTCACCCGATGAGCCGGTGCGGTCCGGACAGGCGTGGATGGGCGCCGGCACCCGTATCGAGCAGGGCCTCGCGTCCTCGGCTGCGCAGGGTGGCGTGACGCCGATGGACACCAGCGGCGTCCAGGGCATCGACGTATCGCACTGGCAGGGGTCGATCAACTGGGGTTCGGTGAAGGCCGCGGGCATCGACTTCGCCTATATGAAGGCCACCGAGGGCACGTCCTTCAAGGACAGCAGCTTCAGCGCCAACTACACCGGCTCCTACAACGCCGGCCTGATCCGGGGCGCGTACCACTTCGCCCGCCCCGACGTCTCCAACGGGGCGACCCAGGCGGGCTACTTCGCGAGCAACGGCGGCGGCTGGTCCAAGGACGGCAAGACCCTCCCCGGTGTGCTGGACATCGAGCACAACCCGTACGGAGCCACGTGCTACGGCCTTTCCACGACCCAGATGCGCACCTGGATCAACGACTTCTACACCACGTACAAGGCGCGCACCACCCGGGACGTCGTCATCTACACGACGGCCAGCTGGTGGAACACCTGCACCGGCAGCTGGACCGGCATGTCCGCCAAGTCCCCGCTCTGGGTGGCCCACTGGGGCACCACCAGCCCGACCATCCCCGCCGGCTTCCCCACCTGGACGATCTGGCAGTACTCGGCCACCGGCCGGGTCGCCGGGGTCTCCGGCGACGTGGACCGCAACAAGTTCAACGGCAGCCTCGCGCGGCTCCAGGCGCTGGCCAACAACACGCCTTAGCCTCCCCGTTCGGGCGGCGGCCGGGTGAGCCCGTCGGCGGCTCACCCGGCCGCACCGCGACCGTGCGTCCGCCTCCCCCTCCACCCCACCAGGAGTCCGTCGTGAACCTTCCGCAGCCGTCCCGCCGCCACATCCTCCTCGCCGGTGCCGGCGGCCTGGCCGCGGCCGCCCTGCCGAGCACGGCCCACGCCCTCGACGCCGTCGAACCGGACATCGACAGCACGGCGCAGTGGCAGGCCCGTCCGCCGCAGAGCCCGGTGAGCCTGGTGGGGAAGCGGCCGACGAAGATCATCGTGCACCACACGGTCAGCGACAACATCTCCGACGTCTCCCGCGCCCAGGCCCACCGTCACGCCCACTGGGTCCAGGACCTGCACATGGACAAGAACGGGTGGACCGACACCGGCTACCACTTCCTCGTCAGCCGGGGCGGCTGGATCACCGAGGGCCGCCACCGCAGCCTCAGCACGCTGCGCAGCGGCAGCGACTTCGTTCTGGGCGCGCACACCTCCGGCCAGAACGAACAGGCCATCGGCATCGCCAACGAGGGCGCGTACCACGACGGCGCCCAGCCGCCGCAGGCCCAGTGGGAGGTCCTGGTGGCGCTCTGCGCGTACGTCTGCGGGCAGTACGCCATCGCGCCGAGCCACCTCTACGGGCACAAGGACTTCAACGACACGCTCTGCCCGGGCATCCTGCACGACAAGCTGCCGCAGCTTCGGAGCGAGGTCGCGGCGAGCATGGGCTGAGCGCCGGGACGGGCGGGCGAGCAGCCACGCAGGAGGGCTCGCCCGCCCGTACGCACCCGCTCGCCCGTCCGTACGCACCCGCCCGCCTGTACGCACCCCGCTACGACCACCGCCGCAGCACCGCCCGGGCCGGCAACGTCACCGCCAGCAGGGCGAGTCCGCCCGCGGCCGCGACGAAGGAGCCGAACAGCAGCAGCGGTACGTGCGGTGCCTCGCCGGTCGTGCCGCGCATCATCGGGACCAGCGTGGCCGCGGCGATCGCGGAGCCGAGGACCACGCCGACCGCCGACACCAGCAGACTCTCCCAGCTGAGCATCCGCAGCACCTGGCTCCGGGTGGAGCCGATCAGGCGCAGCGTGCCCAGCTCACGGCGTCGGTCGAGGACCGTCATCACCAGGGTGTTGACGGCGGCGATCGCGGCGAAGCCGCCGAGGACAGCGGCCATGGTGTTGTTGGACCAGGCGCCCAGCCGCGCGTCGAGGCTCTGCTCGGTGGCGAAGCCGGAGGCGTCGGTGACCTCGCCCAGAGCGGCGAGCGCCGCCTCGGAGCCGCCGCGCACCAGCAGCGCGCTGTCGAAGCCCGAGCCGACGTGCCCGGCCAGGGACGCCCGGTCCATGGTCACCGCGGCCAGGCCGAGGCCGCGCCCGTACACCGCGACGACCTCGGGGGAGGTCTTCGTGCCGTCGGGGAGATGGAGCGGCAGCCGGTCGCCCACACCGACGTCCGCCGAGGCCGCCAGGGTCCGGTCGACGGCGATGCGGCCCTCGCCGAGGCGGTCGAGGCTGCCTTCGCGTACGTCCAGGTCCTGCACCTTCGCCAGCTCCGCGCCGGAGCCGGTGACGCCTTGCGCCGTCGCACCCTGGAGGGCCGCGAACTCGCCGGAGCCGGTCGGCACCAGCACCTGGGTGTTCAGCAGGCCCACGGCCGCGTCCACCCCCGGCGCGCGTGCGGCGCGTTCCGCCGCGTCGACCGGAAGCCCGGCCGGATGCGACACCACATGGTCCGCGGTGAGGCCCGCCCGCACCTGCTCGTCCGCGACGTGGCGCTGGCTCGTGTGCATGAAGACCAGCGTCGAGGCGAAGGCCATGGCGAGCACGATCGGCGTGATCGCGGAGGCCAGACGGTGGGCGTTGGCACGGGAGTTGGCGGCGGCCAGCCCGGCGGACGGGCCCGCGCCGCGCAGCGGGAGACCGAAGAGGCCCGCGCCCAGCCGGGCCACCAGCGGGCCGAGCAGCGCGACGGCGAGAATGAAGCACATGACGACGCCGAGGGCGGAGCCCGCCGCGTCGTCGCCCGTGGAGTTCGCGGAGACGCCGGTGAGGAACGCGCCGCCGACCAGCGCCCCGACGCCGAGCACCGTACGGACGACGCCCGGACGCAGCCGCTCCACCGACGCCTCGCTCAGCGCCTGGCCCGGCCTGATCCGCGCGGGCCTGCGCCCGGCCGCCCGGCCCGCGCCGAGCGCGGTGAGCAGCCCGACGGCGACGGCGACGAGGAGTGGAAGCCAGGAAACGTGCACGCGCACCGCCTCCGGGATCGCGCCCCGGTCCCGCAACTGCCCGAACCACCAGCGCGCGAGCACGATCCCGGGCAGCGTGCCGACGATCCCGGCGAGCGGCGCGACGAGCAGCGCTTCGCACGCGACCGCGCGGCGGATCTGGCGCGGGGTGGCTCCGACGGCGCGCAGCAACGCGAACTCACGGGCCCGCTGCGACACGGACAGCGCCACGGTCCCGGCCGCGGTGAAGATCGCGACGATGGTGGCGATGCCGCCGAAGGAGCCGCCCAGCCCGAGGAGCGTCTCCTTGGCGTAGCCGAGGCCCGGGTCCTCGACGGCGCCCCGGTCGTCGCCGGTGCGCACCTCGGCCCCGGAGCCGGCCAGGGCCTGCCGCACGGAGGCGGCGAGGGCGCCGGTACCGGTGCCGCGTTTCGCCAGTACGGCGATGGCGTCGGCCTCGCCGGGATACCCGGCCAGCGTGGACGCCTCGGAGTCGGCGAACCAGAGGAGAGGGCCCGGGCCCCCGCCTGCCGGGCCGGTGCTCCGGGACGTCTCCGCGGACCCGGCCCCGGCGACGCCCGCGACGCGGAACTCCCGCTGCCCGGCGGCGGTTTCCAGTACGACGGTGTCGCCGGCGGCCGCCTGTGCCGCGCGGGCCGTCCCCGTATCGAGGACGACCTCGCCCGTACGCGGCGCGGAGCCGGCGGTCAGCGCGGTACCGGTGAAGACATGCGAGCCCCAGCCGTGCGCGGTGAACGCACCGACGGCAACGGGCAGTTCACGGACGCCCGACGCGGAACCCCCGCCCGCGGCCGCGTCCGCCGCCCGCACCGGAAAGGTGAAGTCCGGGACGGCGGCGGCCGCGCCCGTCGCCTCGGCGGCCTTCGCCGCGAGAGCGGCGTCCACCCGCGCGGTGTCCGGCAGCGGGACCGCCTCTTCCTCGCGGTCCTCACCGCTGCCCGTGACGACGTACTCGTACTGATCCGCCGCCACGACGACCGGCGCGTCCGCGTACCGCTCCGGCGGCACCGAAGCGCGCAGCCCGGTCTCCAGCAGGATCCCGCAGGCCGTGACGATCAGCGCGGACATCATCAGCGCCACGAAGGTCCCGGCGAAGGACGCGGGCCTGAAGCGGACGGCCGCGCGGGCGAGTCCGTTGGGGCGCATCACGCGGCGGCGCCCGTCATCGCACCCGTACGGGCGGTACGGGCGGTGAGCGCCCGCATGTGCTCCGCGATCCGCTCGGCCGAACCGCGCTCCAGGCCACCGGCGAACGAGCCGTCCGCGAGGAACAGCACCCGGTCCGCCCAGGCGGCGGCGACCGGGTCGTGGGTGACCATGACGACGGTGGCCCCGGAGGCGTCGACGGCGTGCCGGAGCAGGCCCAGGACCTCGGCGGCGGTGCCGGTGTCCAGGGCTCCGGTGGGCTCGTCGGCGAACACCACGTCGGGGCCGATCACCAGGGCCCGCGCCACGGCCACCCGCTGCTGCTGGCCGCCGGACAGCTCACCGGGCCGCCGCCGCGCCCGGTCGGCGAGCCCGACCTGTGCGAGCACGGCGGCCGCCCGGTGGCGGTCCTGACGCTTCCCGGCGAGGCGCAGGGGCAGCAGGACGTTCTGCTCCACGGTCAGCGACGGCAGCAGATTGAAGTCCTGGAACACGAACCCGAGGCGGCTGCGGCGCAGCTCGGTCAGCTGGTTCTCGCTCATCCCGGTGATCTCCGTGCCACCGAGGCGCACCGAACCCGCCGACGGCCGGTCGAGCCCGGCGGCACACTGGAGGAAGGTGGACTTGCCGGACCCGGACGGGCCCATGACGGCGGTGAACGTACCGCGCGGCAGGGCGAGATCGACGCCCGCGAGCGCGTGAACGGCACCCGCGCCGCGCCCGTACCGCCGCCGGACATCACGCAGTTCGACGGCGAGACCGGGTGCGGCGGCCCGAGGCTCCGGCCGGTCGCCGCCCGCCGTGCGCCGCTTTCCGCTGCGTAGCCTCATGTTCCGTCCGCCCTCTCACGATCCGCTCGTACCCACCGACGAGGTGCAGCGTGCGGTGACGGCGGTGCGGGGGGCGTCATACCCGGGTGCCAAGGTGGCGGTACTACCGCGGTAGGGGGGGGACCTCCTGCCCACTTCGCCCGGCTAGGGAAGCTGCTCCTTCTCGGGGTAGTAGGCGTAGGCGTAACCGCCGTCCTCGGCTCCGGTGACGACACCTGTGAAGCCGACAGAACCCGGCTCGGGCAGCTCGATGCTCTGCTGGAACACGGAGCCGTCGCACACCTGCGTCCCCGTGGCCGCAGGCACGTCCTTCCCCGCGACGGTGAACGTCAGCGCCACCCTGCCGTCTCCCGTGCAGGCGAACGCGAACGTCACGCTCAGCACGTTGTCCGGAGTGGCGGGGTGGGTGTTGCCGAACTGCGGTCGCAGCCCGCCGGAACCGCCGCCGAGGGACTTCATGTCGACGAAGGTCCCCTCCAGGAGCGTCTTCGCCTCTTCGCCATCGGAGGCGTCCGGAGTCGGAGTCGGAGCCTGGGCGGGGCTGGTGGCGCTCGGGCTCTTAGACGGCGGTCCGGACTGCCCGCCGGGGCTGCATGCGGCCACGCCGAGCAGAGCCACGACGGAGAGGGCGGTGGCGAGGCCACGGGCGACCCCGAGGCACTCGCCCCCGCCCCCGCCGCTGTAGCCGGACCTGAACCAGCCCGTGACGCTCCGCCCACTGCCGGCCATGTCGTGCTCCTCCGCTGCGGCCCGCACGCAGGCCACCGACCCCTGGTACGACAACGCATCGCCCAGAGCGAGATCGTAGGCCGTACGGCTGACGCCACCAAGCGCGGATCATCCATCAAGTCGCCTGGCTGTTCAGCCCGTGGACCCGGACCCCGGTGAAGGCTCTACGCGCTCCGGGTCGGCAGAAGAGTGTCGATGACCTCGGCGACAAGGGCGGCGCCGCGGCTGTTCTGGTGAATGTGGTCGGTCGTGAGCACGAGACCTCGGCGCCTCGAGACCGCGTCGAGGCTGCGGCGCAGCACCGCGTGCCGGAAAAGGGCACCGGCGCCGGCCGCGGTCGTCAGTTCCCGGTACGGGATCGGCGGCGGGTCCGCTTCGCGCAGTTCCTCGGTCTGGCGTTCGTGGAGCGGGAGGTAGGTCGCCCCGGTGGTGGCGGCGACCTCGGCGATCATCCGGCTGTACGCGCGCGATGCCCGGGCCGCCGCTCCGTCGAGTTGCTGGCCGAGGACGGGGAGCGACAGCAGGCCGATGGTCGCGTCGGTCTCCGTTCGGAGCCGTTCGACCATGGCGCCCAGGCACTGCTGGAACCCGCCGGCCGACGGGCGTTCGGGGAGCCGTTTGCGCTTCATGGCCCGCTCGACGGGGTAGCCGGCCAGGCTTGCTCGGGCATCGTTCGTCCCGATCAGCACGGTGATCACGTCGGGCGGGTCCGCGAGGACGGCATCCAGACGCCGCGAGAGGTTGTGGGCGAAGTCGCCGTTGGCGCCGAAGCGGGCGAGCCGTAGGTCGCCGGGAGGATGGCGTCGTTCGAGAAGGCCCAGGTAGTCGACGCTGAGCTGCGCGCGGGTGAGGCTGTCGCCGAGGCACGCGACGCGTGTCGTCATGGCGTTTGCGGGCCGGGCGTGCCGACGTGCTCGGCCGGGCGGGCGTCGGTCCGAGGACGGTGGTCGGTGCCGAGGCCGGCGGTGATGGTCAGGATGGACGAGGGCCCCGCCATGTCGACCGCGTGCCAGGCCCCGGCCGGGTTGACGGTGGCCTCGCCCGGCCTGAGCTCGACGCGGTCGGTCGCCCCCTCCACGTCGCGGGTGACCGTCACCGACCCGCTGAGGCAGACCACCAGTTCGTCGCCGGAGGGATGGCACTCCCAATGGTCGCCGGGGCCGTCGCCGTCGATGATGGCCACCATCCGGCCCTCGGCGCCGTCCGCAGCGACCGCGGCGCTGTATGCCTGGAGCACCTCCGGGTCCCAGGCGAAGCCCTCGACGGGGTTCGCTCTCGATCCCAGCCCGAGGTGCACGGGGGTGGTCCGCAGGTCGATGGCGTTGCGTTCGTGGTTGACGATTCTCATGCGGACGATCGTCACAGGGCGGTGATCGGTGGTCTTGAAGGAAAGGGAACGGCAGCCGGCGCGACGGGACCGGCTAGCCGGTCCCGAGGAGGACTTCGCCTCTTCGCCAGGCCGTCGGTGACCGGCCTGTGAACTCGCCCCAGTCCCGGACGAGATGGGCTTGGTCGGCGTAGCCCGAGACGGTCGCCACATCGGCCCACGGGAGCGGGTCGTGCGCCGTCGCGAGCTCGTGCGCGTGCTCGAAGCGCAGTACTCGGGCGAAGGTTTTCGGCGACAGGCCCACCTCACCGCGAAACCGCTCGGTGAGGTACCGACGGCTCCATCCCAGCTCTGCGGCGACCGCCCCGATCCGGGCGCGGCCCCGCGCGGCGACGAGGAGGCGCCATGCCTCGGCCACCTCGGGGCGCACCCGGGGCAGTCGGCCGCCGTCGGCGCCGCGGCCGAGGGCTCGCAGAAGCAACGCGTCCAGCGCGGCGAACCGCGCGGCCCATGTCGGCGCTGCCCGGAGCCGGTCGACCAGCTCGACGCCGAGCGCTCCGAGCAGTTCGTCGAGCGGGACCAGTCGGTGGGCGAGCGCAGCGGCGGGCATGCCGTAGAGGGCCCGAGCCCCGAGCGGTGTCAGCGACACCTGCACGCCTTGCTGGCGTCCGTCGTGGTGGATGGCGACGGACCGGCACATCAGACCGCCGGCCACGCTGTCGTATCGGTTGACCGGTGACCCGTCGTCGACGCCCGTCGCGACCTGCAAGGGGTCGGACAGGCTGATCACCGCAGTGAGCACACGGCCCGGCGGACCGCAGTGCACCCCTGCCGGGAACCCACGAAGGTCGAAGCCGACATACGAGCTGACGTACCGCCGCAAGGCGGGCGCCGGACGTGCATCGAGACTGGTAGCCGTATGGTCCTGCACCCTTGGCAGTGTACAAACCGGCGAGCCCGGCGAGTTGGCCGTCCGAAACCGTAAGTGGGCTGTTGCGAGGCGGGAGTTGTTCACCGGGCCGGACCGCGCACCTCCTGCCGCCCGCCCCGCTTCTCCTCCGTCCGAGGCCTCGCACCCGCCCCCGGCGACATGAACAGCGTCGCCGCCAGCGCCAGGAGCAGCAGCCCCGCGCAGACGTACCCGGAGACCTGGACGCCGACCGCCATCGCCTCGCGGGCCGCCGCTGCCGCCGACGCCGTACTCGGCTCCGCGGCGAGGGCCTCGACCACCGACCCGGCGCTGTCCGTCACCACAGCGCCTAGCCGTTCCGCTTCGTCCGTCGCGACGCCGTCCCGGGTGAGCCGATCAGTCATTCCGGAGGCCAGAGTGCTGAAGAAAAGCGTGGTCAGCAGGGCGATACCGAGGGCCGACCCCAGCTCGCGGGCCGCGCTCTGGATGCCCGACGCCTGGCCTCCGCTCCGTTCCGGTACGTCCACGAGGACGATGTTGGTGACCTGCGCCGTGGCGAAGCCGACGCCGATCCCGTACACGAACAACGCGATCGCGATCAGCCACCAGGAACTGTCCGTGGACGCGATCAGGGCCAGCATGGTCAGCCCGGCGGCCTCCAGTACGAGGCCGATCCGGACCTGGGCGAGCGCGGACACGGTCGCGGCCATCGGGAAGCTCGCCCCGGAGGCGGCGAAGCTGCCGACGGCCAGCGCGACGAGGGCGAGACCTGCCTCGAACGCGCTGTAGCCGAGGGCGAATTGCAGCCAGAGCGGCAGTACCGCGATGATCCCGAACTCGCCGAGACCGACCATCAGCGTCACGAAGTTGCCGTTGCGGAACGAGCGGATGGCGAACAGCCCCACGTCCATCAGCGGCTCGTCGCCCGCCCGGCTCAGCACGGCCTGCCTGCGCCAGAACACCACCAGCGCCAGCACCGCCAGGAGCAGCGCGACGAACACCGGCGAGAGCCCGCCGGACCAGGAGAAGCCCCCGACCTCCAGCGGCTTCGTCGTCATCAGCCAGCCGTACGTGCGCCCCTCGATCAGGACGAACGCGAGAAGTCCCAGGCCCACCGCCGACAGCGCGGCACCGACGCCGTCGATACGGCCCCGGGCGCGGGGCGACACGTCCAGATACCGGAGCACCCCCGCCACGACGATCGCGACCAGCGGGATGTTGATGCCGAAGGCCCAGCGCCAGGAGATGTCGGCGAGCCATCCGCCCAGCAGCGGGCCCACGGCCGCCGCCGCTCCGATGGTCGAGCCCCACACGGCGAACGCCTGGCCGCGCGCCCGCCCGGTGAACGTGGCGTTCAGCAGGGCCAGCGAGGTGGGCAGCATCATGGCCCCGCCGACGCCCTGGACGAACCGGGCGAGGATCAGCAGGCCGCCGCTCGGGGCCAGCGCCGCCAGCAGGCTCGTCGCGCCGAACGCGGCGAGGCCCAGCAGGAAGATCCGGCGGGCGCCGTAGAGGTCGCTGAGACGCCCGGTGACCAGCAGGAGCGCCGCGAACGTGATCGCGTACGACTCCTGAATCCACTGGGCCTCCGACGAACCGATGGAGAGGTCCTCGATGATCGGCGCGAGGATCACGTTGACGATCGTCAGGTCGACGACGATCAGGGCCACGCCGAGCGCCACGGCGACGAGGCCCAGCCACTGACGTGCTGTGGGCGGGGCTTCTGCGGGTTCGGTCACGATGCTTCGACTCCCGATAATTGCTTTGCCACAAAGGAATGTATCTTTGCGACAAAGGTAAATAGCGCGAGGTAGGTTGTCAAACCGGAAGCGGAGCGGAAGCGAGAGTGGGCAGTGCCGATGACGAACGGGCGCGGGGCCGACGGGCACGGCACGACCGACAGACAGGGCGGAGCCGGCGGGCAGGGCACGACCGACGGGCTGGGCGGGGTCGACCGCGAGGCCGTGCGGGTTGATCGCCTCATGGACGGCCTGCGCGCGTTCGGGGCCAACTACACCGAGTTCACCCGCCGGTTCGCCACCTGGCTCGGGCTGCACTCCACCGACGCCGCCGCCCTCGTCGAGATCCTCTACGCGGAGGACCAGGGCGCGCCCCTCTCGCCGGCCCGGCTCAGCGAGCGCGTCTCGCTCTCCTCCGGCGCGACCGCCATCCTCCTCAAGCGGCTCGAACAGGCGGGCCACATCGTCCGCACCCGCGAGAGCACCGACCGCCGGGTCGTGACCCTGCGCAGCAGCCCCGACATCCGGCCGCGCGCCGAGGCGTTCTTCGGCCCGTACAGCGAGCGGATGGCCGAGGCGATGGCGGCGTACTCACCGCAGGAGATCCAGCGGTTCGAGGACTTCCTCGGCAGGCTGCGCTCGACCATGGACACCCTGCTGGCGAACGAGTACCGCGACGGCGGGCCCGGCCCTCGTACTCCGTAACGAGGTACGAAGGCGTGAACCGCACTGTCAGCGGCACCCGGTAGCGTCGGGTCATGTCCAACATGGCCGTCCTCGAAGGTGTCCTGGAGCGGATCACCTACGCCAACGAGGAGAACGGGTACACGGTCGCCCGCGTCGACACCGGGCGCGGAGCCGGCGACCTCCTCACGGTGGTCGGTGCGCTGCTCGGCGCGCAGGTCGGCGAGTCGCTGCGGATGGAGGGCCGTTGGGGCTCGCACTCGCAGTACGGCAAGCAGTTCACCGTGGAGAACTACACCACCGTGCTGCCCGCCACCATCCAGGGCATCCGCCGCTATCTCGGCTCCGGGCTGATCAAGGGCATCGGACCGGTGATGGCCGACCGGATCACCACCCACTTCGGCGTCGACACCCTCGACATCATCGAGCAGGAACCGAAGCGGCTCGTCGAGGTCCCCGGCCTCGGCCCCAAGCGCACGAAGATGATCGCGGCCGCGTGGGAGGAACAGAAGGCGATCAAGGAGGTCATGGTCTTCCTCCAGGGCGTCGGCGTCTCCACCTCCATCGCCGTCCGTATCTACAAGAAGTACGAGGACGCCTCCATCTCCGTCGTGAAGAACCAGCCCTACCGGCTGGCCGCCGACGTCTGGGGCATCGGCTTCCTCACCGCCGACAAGATCGCCCAGGCGGTCGGCATCCCGCACGACAGCCCCGAGCGGGTCAAGGCCGGCTTGCAGTACGCCCTCTCCCAGTCCTCCGACCAGGGGCACTGCTACCTCCCCGAGGAGCGGCTCATCGCGGACGGGGTCAAGCTCCTCCAGGTCGACACGGGCCTCGTCATCGAGTGCCTGGCCGAGCTGGCGGCCGATCCGGAGGGAGTCGTACGGGAGAAGGTGCCGTCTCCGGAGGGCGGCGAACCGATCACGGCTGTCTACCTCGTCCCCTTCCACCGCGCCGAGCTGTCCCTCGCCGGGCAGATCAGACGGCTGCTGAACACCGGCGAGGACCGGATGCCGGCCTTCCAGGACGTGGACTGGGACAAGGCCCTGGCCTGGCTCGCCACGCGTACGGGGGCCTCGCTCGCGCCCGAGCAGGAGGAGGCCGTACGTCTCGCGCTCAGCCGGAAGGTGGCCGTCCTGACGGGCGGGCCCGGCTGCGGGAAGTCGTTCACCGTCCGGTCCATCGTGGAGCTGGCCCGGGCGAAGAAGGCCAAGGTGGTGCTGGCCGCGCCCACCGGACGGGCCGCCAAGCGGCTCGCCGAGCTGACCGGGGCCGAGGCGTCCACCGTGCACCGGCTCCTGGAGCTGAAGCCGGGCGGAGACGCGGCCTACGACCGGGACCGTCCGCTGGACGCCGATCTGGTCGTCGTGGACGAGGCGTCGATGCTCGATCTGCTGCTCGCCAACAAGCTCGTGAAGGCGGTGGCACCCGGTGCCCACCTCCTCCTCGTGGGTGACGTCGACCAGCTGCCCTCGGTCGGCGCGGGGGAGGTGCTGAGCGATCTGCTCGCGAAGGGCGGCCCGGTCCCGGCCGTCCGGCTCACCCGGATCTTCCGCCAGGCCCAGCAGTCCGGCGTCGTGACGAACGCCCACCGGATCAACGCGGGACAGCCTCCGCTCACCGAGGGGCTGAGCGACTTCTTCCTCTTCGTGGAGGACGAGACGGAGGACGCGGGCAAGCTCGCCGTCGATGTCGCGGCCCGCCGTATTCCGGCCAAGTTCGGCCTCGATCCACGCCGTGACGTGCAGGTACTCGCCCCGATGCACCGGGGCCCGGCCGGTGCGGGCCAGCTGAACGGGCTGCTCCAGCAGGCCGTCACCCCGGCCCGCCCCGACCTCCCGGAGAAGCGGTTCGGCGGCCGGGTCTTCCGGGTCGGCGACAAGGTCACCCAGATCCGCAACAACTACGACAAGGGCGAGAACGGCGTCTTCAACGGCACGGTCGGCGTCGTCACCGGCCTCGACGTGGACGAACAGAAGCTCACCGTCCGCACCGACGAGGACGAGGAGATCGGCTACGACTTCGACGAACTGGACGAGCTGGCCCACGCGTACGCCATGACCATCCACCGCTCCCAGGGCAGCGAGTATCCGGCCGTCGTCATCCCCGTCACCACCAGCGCCTGGATGATGCTCCAGCGGAATCTGCTCTACACGGCCGTGACGAGGGCCAGGAAGCTCGTCGTCCTGGTCGGGTCCCGTAAGGCGATCGGCCAGGCGGTCCGCACGGTTTCCGCAGGCAGACGCTGTACGGCACTGGATTTTCGGCTTCGGGGCGGCTCAGGAGAAGACTTCTCGTGACCCCCGCACAAAAATGATCGATCAAATCGGTGGGAAACATCACGGAGGTCTTCCGGAACCGCAGTCAAGGGGGCAGGATGAGTAAGTTGGCGGCACTCAGTGCCGTCAGTAGGTCCAATGGACGACCCCGAGTGCACTCTCCTGAGCCGAATGGGGGAGGGTGGAAGACAGTCAGGGCACCTCGAAGAAGAGGCACTACGTCGGTGAGGGATGACGTGAGCGAGCACACCAACAACGCTGTAGTACTGCGGTACGGCGATGACGAGTACACCTACCCGGTGATCGACAGCACCGTCGGCGACAAGGGCTTCGACATCGGGAAGCTCCGGGCCAATACCGGCCTGGTGACGCTGGACAGCGGATACGGCAACACCGCCGCCTATAAATCCGCCATCACGTACCTCGACGGTGAGCAGGGCATTCTGCGCTACCGCGGATACCCGATCGAGCAGCTCGCCGAGCGCTCGTCGTTCCTCGAGGTCGCGTACACGCTGATCAACGGCGACCTTCCGCAGGTCGACCAGCTGGCGACCTTCAAGAACGAGATCACCCAGCACACGCTGCTGCACGAGGACGTCAAGCGGTTCTTCGACGGCTTCCCGCGCGACGCGCACCCGATGGCCATGCTGTCCTCGGTCGTCAGCGCGCTGTCCACGTTCTACCAGGACAGCCACAACCCGTTCGACGAGCAGCAGCGTCACCTGTCGACGATCCGCCTGCTGGCGAAGCTGCCGACGATCGCGGCGTACGCCTACAAGAAGTCGATCGGTCACCCCTTCGTCTACCCGCGCAACGACCTCGGGTACGTCGAGAACTTCCTGCGCATGACCTTCTCGGTCCCCGCCCAGGAGTACGAGCTGGACCCGGTCGTCGTCTCGGCGCTGGACAAGCTGCTCATCCTGCACGCGGACCACGAGCAGAACTGTTCGACCTCCACCGTGCGTCTGGTCGGCTCCTCGCAGGCGAACATGTTCGCCTCGATCTCCGCCGGCATCTCGGCGCTGTGGGGCCCGCTGCACGGTGGCGCCAACCAGTCGGTGCTGGAGATGCTGGAAGGCATCCAGGCCAACGGCGGCGACGTCGACTCCTTCATCCGCAAGGTGAAGAACAAGGAGGACGGCGTCCGCCTGATGGGCTTCGGCCACCGGGTGTACAAGTCGTTCGACCCGCGCGCCAAGATCATCAAGGCCGCCGCCCACGACGTGCTGTCCGCGCTCGGCAAGTCCGACGAGCTGCTAGACATCGCGCTCAAGCTGGAGGAGCACGCGCTCTCCGACGACTACTTCGTCTCGCGCAACCTCTACCCCAACGTGGACTTCTACACCGGTCTGATCTACCGGGCCATGGGCTTCCCGACCGAGATGTTCACCGTGCTCTTCGCGCTCGGCCGCCTTCCCGGCTGGATCGCCCAGTGGCACGAGATGATCAAGGAGCCGGGTTCCCGCATCGGCCGCCCGCGCCAGATCTACACCGGCGAGGTCCTGCGCGACTTCGTCCCGGTCGAGGGCCGCTGACCCGGACCTCGTGTCGGGGCCGCTGATCCGGACCTCGTACCGCAGGGTTCCGCACCGCCGGATCCCGCACCGCCCGTAGTGCCCGGCCTCTTCGGCCGACTGCCTTCGCCCCGCGTACCGCGCTTCGCACAGAGCGCGGTGTCCGGGGCGATTCGGCGTTCTGGGGCGAATCGGGTAGGCGGTGGGAAGGAGGAGGGGCCGGGAAGAGGGAGGGGCCGGGAAAGCGAGAAACGCCCCGCCGCCGATCCCCCCACGGGTCGACGGTCAGGGCGCTTCCCATATCCCGGAGCGGATTCCCCCCACGGGATCCGGCCGGGCGTCTGGCAGGGAGCCGAGGCTCCCATGTTCTGTTGTGTTCCCTTGTTGTGCTGCGATCCGCCGGGGTACGTACGCACGGGAGGGCCGCTCAAAGCTCCCCGGTGCACGTGCCCCGGCCAAACGCTTGCCACAGGAGCGTCCCCCAAGACACTCCATCGGACGTCCCCCAAGACATCCTTGGCATCGCACTCTAAGACTCGCGAACCCACCGGATGGTTACCCTGAAATCGGTGTGATCTAAATCTCTTTGTGGAAGTTACGTGAAGGCACGCAACCGTAGGCTGTTCGTGACGACGAACACGGACGAAAACGCCATGGCGGCTCCCGCGATCATTGGGTTGAGCAGGCCACTTGCAGCCAGGGGCAAGGCCGCGACGTTGTACCCGAAGGCCCAGAAGAGGTTGCCCCTGATGGTGGCCAGCGTACGCCTGGAGAGGCGGATTGCGTCAGCTGTCACCTTGAGATCTCCACGAACCAGGGTGAGGTCGCTCGCCTCGATCGCCGCATCCGTCCCGGTGCCCATCGCCAGCCCCAGATCTGCCGTGGCCAGCGCGGCGGCGTCGTTCACCCCGTCGCCGACCATGGCGACGACCCGGCCCTCCGCCTGAAGGCGCTTCACGACGTTCACCTTGTCCTCCGGAAGCACCTCCGCATGGACCTCGTCGATGCCCACCTCGCGCGCCACGGCCTCCGCCACGGCCAGGTTGTCGCCGGTCAGCAGGACGGGCCTCAGCCCCAGGGCGCGCAGCTCGGCGACGGCCTCCGCGCTGCTGTCCTTGACCGCGTCCGCCACCCCGAACACGCCCCGCGCCTCGCCGTCCCAGGCCACCACGACGGCCGTACGGCCGTGCTCCCCGGCTTCCGCCAGGGCCTCCGACAACTCGACCGGGAGGGGGATCGCCGCGTTGGCGAGGAGACGGGGCCGTCCGACGAGGACGGTGTGGCCTTCGACGACGCCCTGGACGCCGAGTCCGGGGATGTTCTGGAAGTCGTCGGGGGTGGGGAGGGGGCCGGTGGTTTTGGTGGCGGCGGTGGCCACGGCCTGGGCGATGGGGTGTTCGGAGGAGTTCTCCAGGGCTCCGGCGAGGCGGAGGACTTCCTTCTCGTCGGTTCCGGGGGTGGTGTGGGTGGTTTGGAGGGTCATGCGGCCGGTGGTGACGGTGCCGGTCTTGTCGAGGACGATGGTGTCGGCTCGGCGGGTGGTCTCCAGGACTTCGGGGCCTTTGATGAGGATGCCGAGTTGGGCGCCGCGGCCGGTGCCGACCATGAGGGCGGTGGGTGTGGCGAGGCCGAGGGCGCAGGGGCAGGCGATGATGAGGACGGCGACGGCCGCGGTGAAGGCTGCGGTGAGTCCGGCGTCGTTGCCGAGCCAGAAGCCGAGGGTGGCGAGGGCGAGGGCGATGACGATGGGGACGAAGACGGCGGAGATGCGGTCGGCGAGGCGCTGGGCGGAGGCTTTGCCGTTCTGGGCGTCTTCGACGAGGCGGGCCATGCGGGCGAGTTGGGTGTCGGCTCCGACGCGGGTGGCTTCGATGACGAGGCGTCCGCCGGCGTTGAGGGTGGCGCCGGTGACGGTGTCGCCGGTGGTGACCTCGACGGGTACGGACTCGCCGGTGAGCATGGAGGCGTCCACGGCGGAGGAGCCCTCGACCACGGTTCCGTCCGTCGCGATCTTCTCCCCGGGACGCACGACGAAGCGATCGCCGACGACGAGCTCACCCGCCGGGACGCGTACCTCCCTGCCCGCCCTGAGTACGGCGACGTCCTTGGCGCCCAGATGCATCAGCGCCCGCAGCGCCGCCCCGGACTTCCGCTTCGCGCGGGCTTCCAGGTAGCGGCCCAGCAGGATGAACGTGATGACCCCGGCCGCCACCTCCAGGTAGATCGTCGAGGTGGCGTCGGCGCGCGAGACGGTGAGGTCGAAGCCGTGGCGCATGCCGGGCATACCCGCGTCGCCGAGGAACAGGGCCCACAGCGACCAGCCGAACGCGGCGAGCGTGCCGAGCGAGACCAGGGTGTCCATCGTGGCCGCGCCGTGCTTCGCGTTGGTCCAGGCGGCGCGGTGGAAGGGCAGGCCGCCCCAGACGACGACGGGCGCGGCGAGGGCGAGGCTCAGCCACTGCCAGTAGTCGAACTGGAGGGCCGGGATCATGGCGAGCAGGACGACGGGGACGGAGAGGACGGCGGAGACGGCGAGACGCTGCCGGAGCGCGGTGAGGGAGGAGTCCGGTTCCGCTTCGGCGTCCTGGGCTGCCGGGCGCGGGTCGCCGTCCTGGCCGGTGGTCCGAGCCCTGTCCGCACGCCGGTCCTCGTCCGGGCGGGGGGCCGGGGGTGCGGCGGCGTCGGCTGCTTCCGTTTCCGTTTCTGTTTCCGCTTTTGCTGCGGCTGCGGCTGCGGCTGCGGCTGCCGGTGCCGGTGCCGGCGCCTTCCGTTCCGGTCGGGCGACGGGGCGGGCCGTGTAGCCGGTCTTCTCGACCGTGGCCACGAGGTCGCCCAGCTCCAGCCCCTCCCCGAAGGTGACGCGGGCCTTCTCGGTCGCGTAGTTCACCGTGGCGGTGACGCCGTCCATCCGGTTGAGCTTCTTCTCGACGCGGGCCGCGCACGAGGCGCAGGTCATCCCGCCGATCATGAGCTCGGCCTCGGAGGCGTCGGCGGCCGGGGAATCGGCTGCTGCTGTGCTGGCCATGTCCGAACTCCAGGGAAACGCAGGTCGGGCCGTACCCCACCAGTATCGGCTGGTGAGGCCGGCCCGACGACGAACGGGGTGCCGCGGCGGGCCGGCCCTCAGGCGGCCGGGCCGAGGAGCTCGTACCCGGCCTCGTCCACGGCGGCACGGACGGCCTCCTCGGCCAGCGGGGCCTTGGAGGTGACGGTGACCAGGCCGGTGGAGGCGACGGCCGCGACCGAGGTCACGCCCGCGATTTCGGAGATCTCCTCCGACACGGCGCCCTCGCAGTGGCCGCAGGTCATGCCCTTGACCTGGTACACGGCGGTGACCGCGTCGGTCCCCTCGATCCGCACGTCGGCCGCGCCGTCGTGGCAGGAACCGGTGGGCGAGCAGCAGGAGCCGGTGGACTGGGCGGTCTCGGTCTCGGCGGTCATGACGTTCTCCTCTTCGCGGACATGTTTCGGCGGTACGGCGGGGCGTATGGGGCCACGGAGGACCCCGGGGCGCCCCGTCTCGTCCATACTATACCCCTAGGGGGTATGAAGGCGCCCTGGCGGTGCCGTGTGTCGACCGGTGGCGGGCCGCGGTGGTGGCCGGTGGTGGTCGGTGACGGTCTGCGGTGGCGGTCTACGGCGCGTGCGGGGCCCGGGTCCGGTGCAGTGCGTCGTCGCCGACCAGGGGATCCAGGTAGCGGAACATGACCGTCTTCAGCTCCTGGATGTAGGCCTCGCGCTCCTCGCCCTCGTGGGCCATGATCAGATCCAGCCCGGCCTTGAAGATCATGAAGGCCATGTCGGCGATCCGGTGGACCTGTTCGGCGGGCGCGTCCGGGAGGTAGCCGGCGAGCACCGATTCGACCCGCGTCAGCATCGTGGCGTGCAGCGTGTCGTGCTCCTCGGTGATCCGGCCCGGGATCTCCGAGCCGTGCATCAGGACCGAGAACGCCGGATTCTCGCAGTTGAAGGCGATCAGCGGGTCGAGGATGGCGTCCAGCATGCGGTCGAGCGGCAGCTCGATATGGCTCTGCGAGAAGGCGGCGCCGTAGGTGTCCCGCCAGCGGTTGAGCAGCTGGTCGCCGAGCTCGACGGCGATGGCCTCCTTGTTCGGGAAGAACTGGTAGAGCGTGCCCGGCGACACCCCGGCCTCGCGGGCGATGGCGTTGGTGCTGGACGCGGTGTAGCCGCTGGTGCAGAAGACGTCGGCGGCGGCCCGGAGCAGCTGGGCGATACGGGCCTCGCCGCGGGCCTGGCGGCGGCGTGGGCGGGCGGGGCCCGGCGCTCCGTCGGCGGCGTGGGCGGTGGATCCGCCGTCCGCTCCGTCCGCTGCGGCGCCCTTGGTGGCTTTGGCCTCCGACACGGTCAATCCCCGGCTCTCATGATGCGGTTGACAAACGCGAGTACTCGCTCGCATTCTAGTGGAACGCGAGCGATCACTCGTGTTTGCCGGATAAGTGGCAACGACCGACCCATGCTGCCCTGTGCTGCCCGGGTCTCGGTGAAGGGGACACCGCACCATGTCCGAAGTCAACCGTTCCGCGCCGCCTTCGGTCGGCGGCTGGACCCGGTTCGTCACCGCCCGGCCGCGGCTCGCGCTGCTGGCCGCTCTGGTGATCACCGCACTCGCCGTGTTCGCCGGGAGCGGTGTGGTGGACCGGATGGGCAGCGGCGGCTGGCAGGCTCCCGACGCCGAGTCGACCTATGCGACCGAGGCGCTGGCGCGGGAGTTCCCCGCCTCCCAGCCCAATCTGCTCCTGCTGGTGGACAGCGGCTCCGCGACCGTCGACGACCCGGCGGTGGCCGCCGAGGCCGCCCGCCTCGTCGAGCGGTTGGAGGCCGAGCCGGGGATCTCGGGCATCGGGTCCTACTGGGGGACGGAGTCGCCCGCGCTGCGCTCCGAGGACGGCCACGAGGCGATCATCGCCGCCCGGATCGGGGGCGACGAGAAGACCGCCGGCGAGACCCTCGACCGGATAGCCCCGGACTTCGCGGGGGAGCGGGGGCCGGTGACGGTCTCCATCGGCGGGCCGGTCGCCGTGCAGCACGAGATGCAGACGATCATCCAGGAGGACCTGCTGCGAGCCGAGCTGATCGCCCTGCCGGTGACGCTCGTCCTGCTGGTCATGGTCTTCGGCAGCGCCGTCGCCGCGATGCTGCCGCTCGGCGTCGGCATCGTCGCCATCCTCGGCACCAACGCCGTGCTGCGGGGCCTGACGGAGTTCACCGACGTCTCGGTCTTCGCCATGAACCTCACCACGGCCCTCGGCCTCGGACTCGCCATCGACTACGCCCTGTTCATCGTCCGCCGCTTCCGCGAGGAGCTGGCCGGCGGGGCGGACCCCCGGACGGCGGTGGGCACGACCCTGCGGACCGCCGGGCGTACGGTGCTGTTCTCCGCGCTGACCGTGGCCGTGTCCTTGTCGGCCATGCTGGTCTTCCCGCAGTACTTCCTGCGGTCCTTCGCCTACGCCGGGATCGCCGTGGTCCTGCTGGCCGCCGCTGCCGCACTGATCCTGCTGCCCGCGGCGCTGGTCCTGCTCGGCCACCGGATCAACTCGCTGGACCTACGCCGGCTGCTGCGCCGCCGTAAGAAGGAGACCTCCGCCGAAGGCGCGGGCGTCTCGCCGGGCCGGGGATGGGCGAAGCTGGCGGCGCTGGTGATGCGCAGGGCGCCCGTCTTCGCCGTCGTCACCACCGTCGGGCTCCTGCTGCTCGGACTGCCGTTCCTGGGCGTCAAGTTCGGCACGGCGGACGACCGCCAGCTGCCGGCCGGCGCGGAGTCCCGGGTCGTCCAGGAACACATCCGCGACGGGTTCCCCGGCAGCCCCGGCGGCGGCCTGGAGGTGCTGGCCGAGGGACAGGGTTCCCCCGCCGAGTACGCGGACCTGAAGAGCCGGATCGAGCAACTCCCCGGCGTCCTGCGGGTCGACGGCCCGGTCACCGCGGACTCCGTCGCCTACTACAGCGTGCTGCCCGAGGGCGAGGCCGTCGGCGAGGAGACCCAGCAGCTCGTACGGGATCTGAGGGCGGTGCCCTCCGCGTCCTCCCTCGATACCTCGGTGACGGGCACGGCGGCGGTCCTCGTCGACTCCAAGGACGCCATAGCCGACCGGTTGCCCTGGGCGGTGGCGATCATCGTGGTCGTGACCCTGCTCCTGGTCTTCCTGCTCACCGGCAGCGTGCTCATCCCGCTCCAGGCGGTCGTGCTCAACGCCCTGAGCCTGACCGCGATGTTCGGAGCGGTGGTCTGGGTCTTCCAGGACGGGAATCTCTCCGGGCTGCTCGCCTTCACCAGTACGGGCGACATCGAGACGACGCTGCCCGTCCTGATGTTCTGCGTGGCCTTCGGACTCTCCATGGACTACGGGGTCTTCCTGATATCCCGGATCAAGGAGGAATACGACCGCACCGGCGACCATGAGCACTCCGTCACCTTCGGACTCCGGCACACCGGCGGGCTGATCACCGCGGCCGCCGTGATCCTCGCGGTCGTGATGGTGGCCATCGGCACCTCGCGGGTCACCAACACCAAGATGCTGGGGCTCGGTATCGCCCTCGCCGTCCTGATGGACGCCATGGTGGTGCGCAGCCTGCTGGTCCCGGCCGTGATGAAGCTGATGGGCCGCTCCACCTGGTGGGCCCCCGCACCTCTGCGGTCCTTCCACCGCAAGTTCGGCCTCAGCGAAGGGGAATCGACCCTGGTCGGCCCGGCCGCTCCGGAGGTTCCGGGCGACCGGAGCGGCCCCGGGGACGCCGGGCCCACGGCGGAGGCCGAGGAGATAGCGGGCGCGGGCACGGAGATCGCCGAACCGGCGAGACGCTGAGACCGACGACGGAAACCGGTTCGGAAACAGCCCTCGGGGAAGCCGGGAATGGCCTCAGGACGCCGCGTGACGGGCCCGCGCGGCATCGAACGGATGGCGGGCGGGGGCCGGGTTCCCCGCCCGCCCCGGAAGGCGTCAAAGGCCCGCCGACGGCATCGGCAAACAATCGTTGACCTGGGCTTTCATGCTCATCGAGCCTAAAATTTCCTCAACGGAAAAGGGGGCCCGGATGGACCGGAACGTACGCACGACGGATGACGTAATGGCGTTGATGGACGGGCTGTTCGCCCCGGAGGCGGACCGGTGGACGGTCGGTGGCGCGTCCTGGTGGGACGACTTCTACGCGGACCGTTCGAAGCCGGTGCCGTTCTTCGTGGACAAGCCCGATGAGAACCTCGACGCATATGTCCGCCAGGGGCTGATCGCCCCGGGCCGTGCGCTCGAACTCGGCTGTGGGCCCGGCCGCAACGCGCTTCACCTGGCCTCGCTCGGCTTCGACGTCGACGCGGTCGACCTCTCCCCGGGAGCGATCGCCTGGGCCCGGGAGCGGGCCGAAGGAACCCGGGCCGAAGCAACCCGGGTCGGCGGGGCGGGGGCCGGCGATGTCCGGTTCCACCTCGGTGACGCGTTCGCCCTGACGGCGGCGGGGGCGCCCCTGGCCGGGCCCTACGACCTGATCTACGACTCCGGCTGCTTCCACCACCTGCCGCCCCACCGCCGTATCAGCTACCTCGCCCTTCTGGAACGTTGCCTGGCCCCCGGCGGCCACTTCGCGCTCACCTGTTTCGCCGCAGGGGAGGGCGGGATGGGCTCGGAACTGCCGGACGCCGAGCTCTACCGGACCGGCGGCCTGCACGGCGGGCTCGCCTACACATCGGAGCAACTGCGCCACATCTTCACCGGCCTGACGGGGACGGAGGAGATAGTGCTGCGCCGGATGAACGACGAGGCTCCCGAATCCCCGCTCTTCGGGGAGCCGTTCCTCTGGACGGGCCTCTTCCGCGCGGCCGACCGGAGGTAGCGGGCCCGGGGCGGCGGCGGTGTCCGCGCCGGGCGTCAACGGCCCCTGTTGCGGGGGCGGGAGGCGACCCAGGCGCGGACGGTGTCGCCGTACCAATACGGTTTCCCGTTCTTCACCTGGTCGGGCGGGGGAAGGAGCCCGTGCTTGCGATAGGAGCGGACGGTGTCCGGCTGGACCTGGATGTGCGCGGCAATGTCCTTGTAGGACCAGAGCGTTCTGTCCGTCATCGGTGACACCTCTCTGCACTTCTCAAGCCGACGATCACTCAGCCTGTGCTCGGTTGAACGACCTTGGGCGGCAGGCGGGGTGGGGCTGTCGACCGGCTGTGACAGAAAACCCGCGTAACGGAGATATGTGTACCGAAACGGTTACTGCTGTGGCAGAAAGGATGAACCGGGGCCGGTGGTGCGGGATCGCGGCCACTGTCGGACCCGGGTGCCACGATGACGACCATGAGCACTTCCGAACGCCCGATGCCCCCGCTGGTCGCCGACGAACGCACCTCTCTGGAGAGTTGGCTGGACTTCTACCGCGCCACCCTCGCCCAGAAGTGCGCCGACCTGCCCGAGGAGGGCCTGCGTGAGGCGGCCGCCGCGCCCTCGCCGATCACTCTGCTCGGACTGCTCCAGCACTTGGCGGAGGTCGAGCGGAACTGGTTCCGCCGGGTGCTCGCCCAGGAGGACGCCCCACCGCTCTTCGCCCCTCCGGCCGGCGACGGGACTCAGGGGCACGCGGGCGGCTGGGAGCTCGCCGAGGACTCCACCCACGAGCAGGCGCTCGCGCGGTGGGAGGCCGAGGTGGCAAGGGCCCGGCAGAACTGCGCGGCCCGAGCGCTCGACGACACCAGCCCGTTCATGGGCGGGCAGGTCACGCTGCGCTGGATCTACACGCACATGATCGGCGAGTACGCCCGGCACTGCGGCCACGCCGACCTGATCCGCGAACGGGTCGACGGGCGCACGGGAATCTGACCCGGGGGTCCCGGGGGTCCCGGGGGTCTCGGGGGCTTCGGCGCGGAGGCCTCAGGATGCCGGGTCGGGCGAGCGGGTTCCGCCGCAGGAGCGGAGGAACTCGCGGGTGCGGCGCGCGATGGGGAACGGCTTGTCCGGCGGGCACGGATACATGTCCTGCTCCACGATCGCGAACAGGTCGACGTCCAGGGCACGGGCCGCGTCCAGGACCGGTTCCAGGGCGGGGACTCCGCCGGGCGGCTCGCACATCACGCCCCGGGCCACCGCCGGGCCGAACGGCACCTCGTCCGCCACCACCGCCGCCAGGATCTCCGGATCGACCTGCTTGAGATGGAGGTAGCCGACGCGTTCCCCGTACGTCTCGATGAGCTTGACGCTGTCGCCGCCGCAGTAGGCGTAGTGCCCGGTGTCCAGGCAGAGCGAGACCAGGTCCGGATCGGTGGCGTCGAGGAAGCGGTTGACGTTCTCCTCGGTGTCGATGTGGGTGTCGGCGTGCGGATGGACGACGATCCGCAGCCCGAACCGCTCCCGGACCTCCCGGCCCAGCCGCTCCGTCTGCGTCGTCAGGTCCCGCCATTGAGCGGGCGTCAGCGTGCGGTCCTCCAGCACCTCGCCCGTCTTGTCGTCGCGCCAGAAGGAGGGGATGACGACCAGGTGTTCGGCGCCCATGGCCCGGGTCAGTCCGGCGATGTCCGCGACATGCGCCCAGGTCCGGTCCCAGACGTCCGGTCCGTGGTGCAATCCGGTGAAAACAGTGCCGGCGGACACCGTGAGCCCCCGGCTTCGGGTCTCGTCGGCCAGCCTGGCCGGGTCGGTGGGCAGATAGCCGTACGGGCCGAGCTCGATCCATGCGTACCCGGCCTCGGCCACCTCGTCGAGGAAGCGTTGCCAGGGCACCTGCTTCGGGTCGTCGGGGAACCACACGCCCCAGGAGTCGGGGGCCGAGCCGATACGGATGCGGGCCGAGGAGCGGACGGAGGGGGTCATAACGCCCAGCCTCGTGGCCGGTGCGGAAGGGTGTCAAGGCTTCGTCCGAATGTCCGGACAAAATATTGACAGGGTTCCCGGGAGGGGACTAGACCTGGGACCAGCCGGCCACCGGCGGGTCGAAGGGATGCGTATGCCTGAGCCGTACGACGTGATCACCATGGGACGGATCGGGGTGGACCTCTACCCGCTGGAGGTCGGGGTACCGCTCGCCCGGGTCGAGACGTTCGGCAAGTTCCTCGGCGGCTCCCCGACGAACGTCGCGGTGGCGGCGGCCCGGCTGGGGCGGCGTACGGCCGTGATCACCCGGACCGGGCAGGACGCCTTCGGCGCGTATCTCCACCAGGAACTGGAACGGTTCGGCGTGGATGCCCGCTGGGCGACGGCGGTGGCGGAGTATCCGACCCCGGTCACCTTCTGCGAGATCTTTCCGCCGGACGACTTCCCGCTCTACTTCTACCGGCAGCCCAAGGCTCCTGACCTGGAGATCCACGCGCCTGACCTGGATCTGGACGCGGTGCGCGAGGCCAGGATCTTCTGGATGACGGGGACCGGACTCAGCGCCGAGCCGAGCCGTTCCGCCACCCTGGCCGCCCTCGACGCGCGCGGCACCGGCCCGGCGGGTGCGCCGCGGACGGCGATGGCGACCGTCTTCGACCTCGACTGGCGGCCGATGTTCTGGGACGGGGGCGACGACAGCACCGAGGCGCCCGCGCGGTACCGCGAGGCGCTGGCCCATGCCACGGTCGCCGTCGGCAACATCGACGAGTGCCGAATCGCGACCGGCGAACGCGAACCGTACGCGGCGGCCCGCGCGTTGCTCGCGGCCGGGGTGGAGCTCGCCGTCGTCAAGCAGGGGCCGAAGGGCGTGCTCGCCGTCCACCGCGACGGCACCACCGCCGATTGCCCGCCGCTGCCGGTGGAGGTGGTCAACGGCCTCGGCGCGGGTGACGCGTTCGGCGGCGCGCTCTGCCACGGGCTGCTCGCGGGATGGCCCCTCGACCGCCTCGTACGGTACGCGAACGCGGCCGGCGCGATCGTCGCCTCCCGGCTCGCCTGCTCGTCCGCGATGCCGTTCCCGGACGAGGTCGAGCGAGCTCTCACGGCCGGAGCCGTCACGGCGGACCGGGGCGATCAGGCGGGGTCGGCGGACCCCAGTGCCCCGGCGGACCTCGGCGTCCCGGCCGACCCCGGCACCCAGGCCGACCCCGGCGCTCCGGCGGACCCCAGCGCTTCGGCGGATCCCGGCGCTCCGGCCGAGCCCGGCGCATCGGCGGACCCTGGCGCTTCGGCCGAGCCCGGCGCCCCCGCAGCGCCCAGGGCCGGAGCGGGATCATGACGCCGCTCGCGCCCTCCCTCTCCGAGCTGGTCCGGCTGCGCGCCGAGCGGCCCGAAGCCGTGGCCGAGGCCGCCGCGCGGCGGAAGCGGCGACGGCTGATCCGTACCAGCGGCGACCGGTTGATGATCATCGCGGCCGACCATCCCGCGCGCGGCGCGCTCGCCGTCGGGGACCGGTCGCTCGCCATGGCCAACCGCTTCGAGCTGCTGGAGCGGCTCTGCCTCGCCCTCTCCCGCCCCGGCGTCGACGGAGTGCTCGCCTCCGCCGACGTCCTGGACGATCTCCTCCTCCTCGGAGCCCTGGAGGACAAGATCGTGATGGGCTCGATGAACCGCGGCGGGCTGGCCGGCGCCGCGTTCGAGCTCGACGACCGGTTCACCGGATACCGCCCCGACGACCTGGTCCGCCACGGGTTCGACGCCGGGAAGCTGCTGCTCCGCATCGACCACGACGACCCCGGTTCGCTGGACACCCTGCACACCGCCGCCCGCACCATCGACGCGATGGCCGCGCACCGGCTGCCCGTCTTCGTCGAGCCGTTCCTCTGCCGCCGTGTCGACGGCCGCCTCCGCAACGATCTCGGCGCCGCCGCCGTGGCGACCTCCATCGCCATCGCTTCGGGCCTCGCCGGGACCTCCGCGTACACCTGGCTCAAGGTCCCCGTCACCGACGACCCCGACGCCATGGGCCGGGCGATGGAGGCCTCCACGCTGCCCGCCGTCCTGCTCGGCGGCGAGGTCGGCGAGGACCAGGACGCGGCGTACGGGAAATGGCGCGACGCGCTGCGACTGCCCACCGTGCGGGGGCTGGTCGTGGGACGCTCGCTGCTCTACCCGGTCGACGGGAACGTGGCGAGCGCCGTCGACACCGCCGTATCGCTGCTCCGTACGGGTAGGGAGGGGCCATGACGACGCATCATCCCCAACAACCTCACCGAGGGCGGCAGCCCGAGTGCCACCTCCCGGCCGGCAGCGCCGCGCGCGGGGCGTACGCCGTCGACATCGATCCCGGGCGGGCCGGCTGGGACCGTTCGGCCCTGCGGGTGCTGGAGCTGGAGCCGGGCGGTGTTCACACGCTCGTCACCGGCGGTAGTGAATGGATCGTCCTGCCGTTGGCCGGTGGCTGTACGGTGCATACAGCAGGTGAGACCTTTGAACTGCTGGGCCGGGAGAGCGTGTTCAGCGGGGTATCCGACTTCGCCTACGTGCCGCGCGACACCCGGGCACAGATCTCCTCCGGCGCAGGAGGCCGCTTCGCCCTGGCAGGAGCGAAGTGCGAGCGACGACTCCCCGCTCGCTACGGTCCCGCGCCGGAGGTACCCGTCGAGCTGCGCGGCTCCGGGACCTGCTCGCGGCAGGTGAACAACTTCGCCGCCGCCGACACCTTCGACTGCGACCGGCTGATCGCCGTGGAGGTCCTCACCCCCGGCGGCAACTGGTCCTCCTACCCGCCCCACAAGCACGACGAGCACGTGCCGGGCGAGGAGTGCGAACTGGAGGAGATCTACTACTTCGAGGTGGCGGACGGCGGGCTCGGCTACCACCGGGTCTCCCCGTCGCGCGACGGCGGTACGGACGTGCTGGCCGAAGTGCGCAGCGGTGACGCCGTCCTCATCCCCGACGGCTGGCACGGCCCGTCCATCGCCCCGCCCGGCCGGACGCTGTACTACCTGAACGTGATGGCCGGGCCGGGGGAGGAGCGCGCCTGGCTGATCCGCGACCATCCCGACCACCGCTGGATCCGCGACACCTGGCCAGGCGAGCCGATCGACGCCAGACTCCCGCTGTACACGGCGCATCCGTCGCCCGGCCCGGAGGTAACGCCTTGAGCCCGACGAGTCCCGCGACCCCGACGAGTACCGCCGACCCCCACTGTCCCACCCGCCGGCTGACCACCGCTCAGGCGCTGGTGGCCTTCCTGTCCCGGCAGTACACCGAGCGCGACGGCCGACGGCAGCGGCTCATCAGCGCCACCTGGGGCATCTTCGGCCACGGCAACGTCGCGGGCATCGGCCAGGCGCTCGTGGAAGCGGCGGCGGGCGGCGGCCCCGGCAGCCCCGGCGGAACCACCCCCGGCAACGGCAACGGGGCCGGGCACCGCATGCCCTACCTCCAGGGCCGCAACGAACAGGCCATGGTGCACGCGGCCGTGGGGTACGCCCGTCAGTCGGGGCGGCTCTCGGCGCACGCGGTGACCACGTCCATCGGCCCGGGAGCCACCAACCTCGTCACCGGGGCCGCCCTCGCCACGATCAACCGCCTGCCCGTCCTCCTCCTGCCCGGCGACACCTTCGCGACCCGGCCCGCCGACCCCGTACTGCAACAGCTCGAACTGCCGTACGCGGGAGATGTCTCGGTCAACGACTGTCTGCGCCCCGTCTCGCGCTACTTCGACCGGATCACCCGGCCGGAGGCGCTGATTCCGGCGGCCCTCCAGGCGATGCGGGTCCTCGCCGACCCCGTCGAGACCGGAGCCGTCACGCTCGCGCTGCCGCAGGACGTGCAGGCGGAGGCGTACGACTGGCCGGAGGAGTTCTTCGCCGAGCGCGACTGGCACGTCCGCAGGCCCGCCCCCGACACGTTCGAACTGGAAGCGGCGGTGCGGGCGGTGCGCTCCGCCCGCCGCCCGCTGATCGTCGCGGGCGGCGGGGTCCGGCACAGCGCCGCGGAGGAGACGCTCGCCGCGTTCACCGCCGCGACCCGCATCCCGGTCGCCGCCACCCAGGCGGGCAAGGGCGCGCTCCGCCACGACCACCCGGCCGACGTCGGCGGTATCGGCCACACCGGCACCGCCACCGCCGACGAACTGGCCCGCACCGCCGACCTGGTGATCGGCATCGGCACCCGCTTCTCCGACTTCACCACCGCGTCCGGCACCCTCTTCTCGAACCCCGGCGTCCGCTTCCTCCACCTCAACATCACCGGCTTCGACGCCCACAAACTGGCCGCCCTCCCGCTGGTCGCCGACGCCCGCGCGGGCCTCGAGGCTCTGACGGCGGCGCTCGCCGGACGCGGCTACCGGGTCGACCCGGCGTACGAGACGGAGTACACCGGCGCGAAGGAGGCGTGGGAGGAACGGGTCGAGGCGTCCTTCGCCACCCCCGACCCCACCGCGCGCCCCACCCAGACCCAGGTCCTCGGCCTCCTCGACACCCTGGTCACCGAGGACGACATCCTCATCAACGCCGCCGGCTCCCTCCCCGGCGACCTGCACAAACTCTGGCGCGCCCGCTCCCGCGACCAGTACCACGTCGAGTACGGCTACTCCTGCATGGGCTACGAGATCCCGGCCGCGATCGGCGTCCTGCTCGCGACCGGAAGCCAGGGCCGTGAGGGCCGCCCCGTCTGGGCGCTCGTCGGCGACGGCACGTACCTGATGAACCCCACCGAGATCGTCACCGCCGTCCAGGAGAACCTCCCCCTCAAACTGCTGATCCTCCAGAACCACGGGTACGCCTCCATCGGCGGCCTCTCCGAAGCGGTCGGCGCCGAAGGCTTCGGCACGGCCTACCGCCACCGGGACGCCGACGGCGGCTTCACCGGCCCGCCGCTCCCCGTCGACCTGGCCGCCAACGCGGCCTCCCTCGGCATGCGGGTCTTGCGCGCCACCACCGTCGACGACCTGCGCAAAGCCCTCTCCGAGGCCCGCGACGCGGAGGGCCCCACTTGTGTCTACGTCGAGACCGAAACGCCCGACACAGTGTCGGGCCCCCCTCCGGCACAGGCGTGGTGGGATGTTCCGGTAGCCGAAACCGCGAGCCGACCGGCGGCGGTCAAGGCCCGGGAGGAGTACGACCGGCAGGCCGCCGCCCGACGCCGCCACCTGTAAGCCCTGCCTGAACGCCTGAACCTGCGCCTGCTTGAAGCCTGAAGGAGTACGTCATGACGAAGACCGTCAACCACTGGATCGGCGGCAAGACAGTGGAGGGCACGTCGGGCCAGTACGGTCCCGTCACGGACCCGGCCACCGGCGCGGTCACCACGCAGGTGGCGCTCGCCTCCGTGGAGGAGGTCGACGCGGCCGTGGCGGCGGCGAAGGCCGCGTACGCGACGTGGGGCACCTCCTCGCTCGCCCAGCGCACCGCGGTCCTCTTCCGCTACCGCGCGCTGCTGGACGCCCATCGCGACGACATCGCCGCGCTGATCACCGCCGAGCACGGCAAGGTGCACTCGGACGCGCTGGGCGAGGTCGCCCGCGGTCTGGAGATCGTCGAGCTGGCGTGCGGGATCACCACCCAGCTCAAGGGCGAGCTGTCCACCCAGGTCTCCAACCGGGTCGACGTCTCCTCGATCCGCCAGTCGCTCGGCGTCGTCGCGGGCATCACCCCGTTCAACTTCCCGGCCATGGTGCCGATGTGGATGTTCCCGCTGGCCATCGCCTGCGGCAACACGTTCGTGCTGAAGCCCAGCGAGAAGGACCCCTCGGCCGCCAACCTGCTGGCCGAGCTGGCCTCGGAAGCGGGCCTTCCGGACGGCGTCCTCAACGTTCTGCACGGCGACAAGGTCGCGGTCGACGGCCTGCTCAACCACCCCGACGTGGCCGCCGTCTCCTTCGTCGGCTCCACCCCCATCGCCCGCTACATCCACGCCACCGCCTCCGCCAACGGCAAGCGCGTCCAGGCACTCGGCGGCGCGAAGAACCACATGCTCGTCCTCCCGGACGCCGACCTGGACGCGGCCGCCGACGCGGCGGTCTCGGCGGCGTACGGCTCCGCCGGTGAGCGCTGCATGGCGATCTCCGCCGTCGTGGCGGTCGGCGCGATCGGCGACGAGCTGGTCGCCAAGATCCGCGAGCGGGCCGAGAAGATCACGATCGGCCCCGGCAACGACCCCGCCTCCGAGATGGGCCCCCTGATCACCGCCGCCCACCGCGACAAGGTCGCCTCCTACGTCACGGGCGCCGCCGCCCAGGGCGCGGAGGTCGTCCTCGACGGCACGGGCCACACGGTCGAGGGCTTCGAGGACGGCCACTGGATCGGCCTGTCCCTCCTGGACAAGGTCTCCACCGACTCCGACGCGTACAAGGACGAGATCTTCGGCCCGGTGCTGTGCGTGCTCCGCGTCGACACGTACGAGGACGGCGTCGCCCTCATGAACGCCTCGCCGTTCGGCAACGGCACCGCGATCTTCACCCGCGACGGCGGCGCGGCCCGCCGCTTCCAGCTGGAGGTCGAGGCCGGCATGGTCGGCGTCAACGTCCCGATCCCGGTCCCGGTGGGCTACCACTCCTTCGGCGGCTGGAAGGACTCGCTCTTCGGCGACCACCACATCTACGGCAACGACGGCGTGCACTTCTACACCCGCGGCAAGGTCGTCACCACCCGCTGGCCCGACCCGGCCGACGCCCCCGCAGGCGTCGACCTCGGCTTCCCGCGCAACCACTGAGCCGGATCCGACCCGTCCCGACCCCCGTCCGCGTACGCCGCGGGCGGGGGTCCGGCGTGTGCCCGCACCGCCGAAAACCAGGTGCCCGACGGCGAACGCCTCCCGCATCCTGGGCCCATGAACACCCCGCCCCTCCCGCCCCGTCACCAGATCCGTGCGCTCCACACCGCCACCACCGTCACCGTGTACCAGGCGTACCGGCCCGAGATCGGGCTGCCCGCCGCCCGTGACGGACGGTTCCCCGAGGCCTGGAAGCGGGACCGGATGACCTGGATCAAGCCCAGCTTCCTGTGGATGATGTACCGCTGCGGCTGGGGCACGAAGGAGGGCCAGGAGGTCGTCCTCGCCGTCGAGATCGACCGCGCCGGTCTGGAGTGGGCCCTCGCCCACGCCGAACTCTCCCACTACGTACGCGATGTGCACCCGGACCGGATCGCCTGGAAGCGCAGCCTGCGCACCGCCCCCGCCCGGGTCCAGTGGGACCCCGAACGCGACCTCGACCTGAACCCGCTCCCGTACCGCTCCCTCCAGCTCGGGCTCAGCGGTGAGGCCGCCCGGCTGTACGCGGACGAGTGGACGGTGTCCGTACGCGACGTCACCCCGCTCGCGCGCGAGGTGCACACGGCGGTCCGGGCGGGGGAGCGGGAGCGGGCCGCCGCACTGCTGCCGGTGGAGACACCGCTCGACCTCGCCGCGCCCCGGCCGGTGCGGGACGTCTCCCCGGCTCCCGGTAGGTGACTTTCGGCAGTGCCGGAAGGCCTGCCCGTCTCCGTAACCTCTCCCTCGTGAACAGCTTCTCGCTCGTGAAAAGGACTGGCGGCCGGCGGCCCGGCCTCCGGTGGGCGGACCCGGGCGGACTGCTGGCGCCTGCCGCCGCGGCGTTCGGCGCGCTGAGTCTGGTGGGGTGGTGGTGGGGCCTGCCGACCGCGATCGCCGCGTTCGCCGCGGGGCGGGGGCCCGGGCGCGGCAGAACGGTCGTCCTGCTCCTGGCCGGAGCTCTCGCCGCCGGGGCGGTGGCGGTCGCCGTGGTGCCGTCCCTGCTCGCTCTCGGGACGCAGTTCGTGGCGGTGGTCGTCCTGGCCGTGCTGGTGCCCTGGTTCGTGGGGAGGTTCTCACGTCAGTACCGGGAGCTGGTGCGGGCCGGCTGGGAGCGGGCCGAACAGCTGGAGCGGGAAAGGCAGTTGGTCGCCGAGCAGGCGAGGCTGCTGGAGCGGGCCCGGATCGCCCAGGACATGCACGACGTGCTGGGCCACGACCTCAGCCTGATCGCCCTGTCGGCCGGCGCCCTGAAGCTGGCGCCCGGCCTGGACGAGCGGCACCGGCGGGCCGCCCAGGACATCCGGGGCCGGGCCGCCGCCGCGGTGGAACGCCTCGGCGAGGTCATCGGCGTCCTCCGCGAGGAGAGCGAGGGCCCGCCGCAGGGGCCGGGGGACTCCGACATCGCCCGGCTCGTCGGCGAGGCGGCTGCCTCCGGGCTCGCCGTCGAACTGACGGTGGACGGCGAGGCGGCGGAACTTCCGCCCGCCGTCGAACGCGCCGCGCACCGGGTCGTGCAGGAAGGCCTGACCAACGCGGTCAAGCACGCGCCCGGCGATGTCGTGAGCGTCGAACTCTCGTACACGGCGACCGAGACCAGGGTGGTGGTCAGAAACGAGGCCCCGGCAGGCCAGGCTGCTCCGGCCGCCCCGGCCGCCCCGGCAGGCCAGGCTGCCTCGTCTGCCTCGTCCAGCCGTGCTGCCTCGGCCGCCTCGTCTAGCCACGCCGCCTCGTCCGGCCCGGCCGCGCTGTCCGTCCCGGACGGCCCTTCCGCTTCGTCCAGCCCGTCTGCTTCGTCCAGCCACGTTGCCTCGGCCGCCTCGTCCGGCTCATCGACCCGTTGGCCCCTACGTCCATCGGCCCGCCCACCGGCCCGCTTTCAGCTCCGCCCGTCAGCTCGCCCACCGGCCCGCATTCCGGCCCGCCCGCCGTCCGACCCGCCTCCCGCGCACGGGGGCCGCGGGCTCATCGGGCTGGCCGAGCGGGTGCGGCTCGTCGGCGGTTCGCTCGACCACGGCCCCCGGGGCGGCGGCTTCGCCCTCGCCGCCCGGCTGCCCCACCGGGCCCCCGCGCAGCCCCCGCCCCGGC
>NZ_JAAGMH010000113.1:0-40042 GCF_010548505.1 Streptomyces sp. SID14515
CCCCCACCCCCGCACCCCACCCCTCCCACGGCACCCCCACCACCCCCCGCGTCACCGTCCGCGGCGAAGCCCACCTCGAAGTCGACCCCGAAATCGCCCGCATCACCGTCACCATCACCGCCCGCAACACCGACCGCCGCACCACCCTGAACGACCTCACCCGCCGCAACACCGCCACCCTCGACCTCATCAAGGGCCACGGCGACACCGTCGAAAAACTCGAAACCGGCACCCTCACCATCCGCCCCGAACTCACCCGCCACGGCCGCGGCGAACGCATCCGCGCCTACCACGGAAGCATCCAACTCACCGCCACCCTCAGCGACTTCACCGTCCTCGGCGAACTCGTCGCCCGCCTCGCCGACCAGGAACTCACCCGCGTCGACGGCCCCTGGTGGGCCCTGCGCCCCACCTCCCCCCACCACGCCGCCGCCCGCCGCCAAGCCGTCCAGGAAGCACTCCAACGCGCCCGCGAGTACGCCGAAGCCCTCGACACCCGCCTCGACGCCCTCCTCGAACTCAGCGACACCGGCACCGTCGGTGGAGCCACCTTCGCCACTGCGGCCTACGGCGGCGCCGGGGTCCTCCGCTCCGCCCGCGCCGAATCCGCCACCGAAGCGCCCCCCGTCGACCTCGAACCCGTACGCCAGAACGTCGACGCCCAGGTCGAAGCGGCCTTCACCCTCATCCCGCCGAACCTCGGATAAACGCTCATCAGAGCACCCCGCCGCACAATTCAACACTTGTCAATAACCCTTCATCCAAAGGTTGTTGAGGTGTCACGCAGAGCCAAATACCTACCCGTAGGTAAGGTTTAGTCTCGAACCATGCGCCGAGCGAAAATCGTTTGTACCCTGGGACCCGCAACCGACACATACGACCAGATCAAAGCCCTGGTCGAAGCGGGAATGGACATCGCCCGCTTCAACCTCAGCCACGGCAGCTACGCCGAACACGAAGAGCGCTACCACCACGTCCGCAAGGCGTCCGAGGAAACCGGCCGCAGCGTCGGCATCCTCGCCGACCTTCAAGGCCCGAAGATCCGCCTCGGACGCTTCCGCGAGGGCCCCGTACTCCTTGAACGCGGCGACACCTTCACCATCACCGTCGAACCCCTCGAAAACCAGGGCACCGGCGACATCTGCGGCACCACCTACGACGGCCTCGCCGCCGACGTCACCACCGGCGAACGCATCCTCGTCGACGACGGCCGCGTCACCCTCGAAGTCACCGACGTCGACGGCCCCCGCGTCCACACCACCGTCATCGAAGGCGGCATGGTCTCCGACAACAAAGGCCTCAACCTCCCCGGCGTCGCCGTCTCCGTCCCCGCCCTCTCCGAAAAGGACATCGACGACCTCCGCTGGGCCCTGCGCACCGGCGCCGACATCATCGCCCTGTCCTTCGTCCGCACCGGACGCGACATCGACGACGTCCACCGCATCATGGACGAAGAGGGCCGCCGCCTCCCCGTCATCGCCAAGGTCGAAAAACCCCAGGCCGTCGACAACATCGACGACATCGTCGCCGCCTTCGACGGCATCATGGTCGCCCGCGGCGACCTCGGCGTCGAAATGCCCCTGGAACAGGTCCCCATCGTCCAGAAGCGCGCCATCAAGCTCGCCAAGCGCAACGCCAAACCGGTCATCGTCGCCACCCAGATGCTCGACTCGATGATCGACAACTCCCGCCCCACCCGCGCCGAAGCCTCCGACGTCGCCAACGCCATCATCGACGGCACCGACGCGGTGATGCTCTCCGGCGAGACCAGCGTCGGCAAATACCCCATCGAGACCGTCCGCACCATGTCCCGCATCGTCCAGGCCGCCGAGGAAGACATCCTCGCCAAGGGCCTCCCGCCCCTCACCGAACGCAACAAGCCCCGCACCCAGGGCGGAGCCGTCGCCAGGGCCGCCGCCGAGATGGGCGACTTCCTCGGCGCCAAGTTCCTCGTAGCCTTCACCCAGAGCGGCGACACGGTGAAACGCCTCTCCCGCTACCGCTCACCCATCCCGCTCCTCGCCTTCACCCCCGACGAAGCCACCCGCGCCCAGCTCAACCTCACCTGGGGCGTCGAGACCTTCCTCGGCCCGAAGGTCGACTCCACGGACGCGATGGTCGCCCAGGTCGACGAGGAGCTCCTGCGCATCGGCCGCTGCGCGAAGGGCGACGTCGTGGTCATCACCGCCGGCTCCCCGCCCGGCGTCGCGGGCTCCACGAACCTGGTCCGCGTCCACCACATCGGCGAGGACGACAGCCCGAAGTAGGGCGGCTCAGTATTTAGGCCCGACGTGCGCATCCATGAGGGCGACGGATGCCCGTCGGGCTACGGAGATGTTGAACGGATCGCTGCCACGGGCCAAGGTCGTCCACTCCACTCCTACAGCTGTGAGTGTGTCGCCGAAGAGCTTGCGGATGTCGTCGGACTTGTTGGTGAAGAAGTACCGGGGGTATTCGTAGCGCTTGCGCTCGCCGCGGACCAGGCGCGTGGCCCAGTTGATGATCCGGCAGCCGTCGGAGTGGAAGAGGCCGCGGAGGAAATCCCAGGGATGAGAGTCCACGATCTGCTGCTGCCACGGCTCCAGGACGATCCTGCGGTCGTGCTTCTTGCCGGGGCCGTGCTGAGGGAAGAGGCAGGGCCAGTGCTTGCTGAAGGAAGTGACGTACTGGCAGCCCGCGCTTGCCACCCGGCAGACCTTGTTGTGCGGTCGCGCGATCTGTATTGCTTCGGCGCAGGCGTCGATGAGGCCGGGCCACGCGTCGGCACACGCGATGCGCAGCGAGTACACGCCTCGTCCGGTCGCGCTGATACAGCCGTCGCCGAGGTAGAGCCCGAGTAAATAGGCGTACGAGGAGGGGTCCTCGATCGCCGTGGGTGCTTCGGAGCACCTCGGGCAGGGGACACCTCGATGGAGCGGTTCCAGGCGCGTCCGCCAGGAACGAATGGCGGCGCGCGATATGCCGGTCTGCTTGCTCACGGAGTTGAGGCTGCGTCCTTGCGCGACCAGAGCCAGAACTCGTTCGCGGGTTCCCACGTCGTACATGCTGGCGAGTTTTGTCGCGCAAGCAGCGATCCGGCGTGGAATGGCGCGCACGTACTCAGATCAAGTGAAGTTCGCTGAACCGCGCCGCGCCTTGGAATCCAAGGAAAAGTGCCCCAGGTGGGATTCGAACCCACACTGTCCGCTGTTTGAGAGCGGCCTCTCTAACCAGTTGGAGTACTGGGGCCTTAGAAAGGAAGGGCGATTGCCGCCCTGCGCGTCACCACCTTACAGGAGCTAGGTAGGCTCGTGGCAGCAGTATCTGCCCCATACCGAGGAGCCCCGTGACCACCCCCGAGTCGCCCCAGCCCGTAGACGCCGTCGACGACGACAAGTCGCACGTCCCGCCGCTGACGACCCGCGTCGTCATCGCCGAGGACGAGGCCCTCATCCGCCTCGACCTCAAGGAGATGCTGGAGGAGGAGGGCTACTCCGTCGTCGGTGAGGCGGGCGACGGGCAGCAGGCCGTCGAGCTGGCCCGGGAGCACAAGCCGGACCTCGTCATCCTGGACGTGAAGATGCCGATCCTCGACGGCATCTCCGCCGCCGAGAAGATCGCCGAGGAGTCCATCGCCCCGGTCCTGATGCTCACCGCGTTCTCGCAGCGCGACCTCGTCGAGCGGGCCCGGGACGCCGGGGCCATGGCGTATCTGGTGAAGCCGTTCAGCAAGAGCGACGTGGTGCCGGCCATCGAGATGGCCGTCTCCCGGTTCGCGGAGCTGAAGGCGCTGGAGAGCGAGATCGCGGACCTCTCGCAGCGGCTGGAGACCCGGAAGCTGGTGGACCGGGCGAAGAGCATCCTGCAGACGGATTACGGGCTCTCCGAGCCGGCCGCGTTCCGGTGGATCCAGAAGACGTCGATGGACCGCCGGATGTCGATGCAGCAGCTGGCGGAGGCGTTGATCGAGGACGCCGAGGAGAAGAAGAAGTCGGCGGAGTAGCCGCGTACACGGCGTACACGTACGCGACGTGAGAGGCCCGCACCCGGAACGAACCGGGTGCGGGCCTCTTCCGTACGGCAGGGGCGTCAGTCCTCGCCGAGGTACGCCTTGCGGACCGACTCGTCGTGGAGCAGGTCCGAGCCGGGTCCGGAGAGGACGATCTTGCCGACCTCCATGACGTGACCCTGGTCCGCGAGGGACAGGGCGGCCTGGGCGTTCTGCTCGACGAGCAGGATCGTGGTGCCCGCCGCCTTGAGCTCGACGATGGTCTCCATGATCTTCTGCATCATGATCGGGGAGAGTCCCATGGAGGGCTCGTCGAGCATGAGCAGCTTGGGCTGGGACATGAGGGCGCGTCCCATGGCGAGCATCTGCTGTTCGCCGCCGGAGAGGGTGCCCGCGGCCTGCTTCCGGCGTTCCCCGAGGATGGGGAAGAGGTCGTAGGCGCGCTGGATGTCCTTCTCGATGCCTGCCTTGTCGGTGCGGAGGAAGGCTCCGAGCTGGAGGTTCTCCGCGATGCTGAGGCGGGGGAAGATGTGGCGGCCTTCGGGGGAGTGGGCGAGTCCGAGCGCGACGATCTTGTGCGCGGGGACGTTGCCGAGGGGCTTCCCGTCGAAGGTGATGCGGCCGCCGGAGGGCTTGAGGAGCCCGGAGAGGGTGCGCAGGGTGGTGGTTTTGCCCGCGCCGTTGGTGCCGATGAGGGTGACGACCTGGCCGGCTTCGACGCTGAAGGAGATGCCCTTGACGGCTTCGATCTTGCCGTAGGCGACGCGGAGGTCTTCGACCTCTAGCAGGGCGGTCACTGGGTTTCCCCTTCCGTGCGGGTGGTGCTGTGCGCCTCGGCTGCTTCGGCTTCGGCTGCTTCGACCTCGGCGACTTCGTCGGCTCCGGGGGCGCCTTCGAAGGGGGTGCCGAGGTAGGCGGCGACGACGCGTTCGTCGGCCTGGACCTCGCCGGGGGAGCCCTCGACGAGTTTTTCGCCCTGGACGAGGCAGGCGACGCGGTCGCAGAGGTTGAAGATGAATCGCATGTCGTGCTCGATGACGAGGACGGCGATGCCCATGTCGCGGATGGCGAAGATGAGCTCTTCGGTGACGCGGGTTTCCTGGGGGTTCATGCCGGCGGTGGGCTCGTCCAGGAGGAGGAGGCCGGGGTCGCTGGCGAGTGCGCGGGCGATTTCCAGCTTGCGCTGGTCTCCGTAGGGGAGGTTGCGCGCGAGGTGGTCGGCCTTGTCCTGGAGGCCGATGAACTCCAGGAGTTCCATGGCGCGTGCGTGGGAGGCGGCTTCGGCTTTCTTGAAGCCGGGGCCGCGCAGGAGGGCGGACCAGAGGCCTTCCTTGGTGCGGGTGTGGCGTCCGACGAGGACGTTTTCCAGAACGGTCATGTTGGCGAAGAGCCGGATGTTCTGGAAGGTGCGGGCGATGCCTGCCTGGGTGACGAGGTGGGGCTTGGGCGGCAGGACGGTGCCCTTGTAGCGGACCTTGCCCTCGGTGGGGACGTAGAGGCCGGTGAGGCAGTTGAAGAAGGTGGTCTTGCCGGCGCCGTTGGGGCCGATGAGGCCGACGATCTCGCCTGCGTTGACGGAGAGGTCGACGTCGCGTACGGCGGTGAGGCCGCCGAAGCGCATGGTGACGCCGCTTGCGTCGAGCACCGTGGTGGCGGTCTCGGGTGTGGTGGTGGTCATGGTGTTCACGCCCCCGCCTTCGTGGTGCCGGAGGTGGTGCCGGTCAGGGTTTCGTCCGGTACGTCGAGCTGGCCGGTCTCGTGGTACTCCAGCTTGGCGCGTCGGTTGGCGATGAGGCCTTCCGGGCGGAAGCGCATGAGGAGGATGAGGGCGAGTCCGAAGCCGAGGAGCTGGTAGTCCTGGAGGAACTGGAGCTTCGCCGGGATCATGTAGAGGAGCGTGGCGCCGATGAGGGGTCCGCTGATGGTTCCCATGCCGCCGAGGATGACGGCGGCGAGGAGGAAGGCGGAGTTGGGCGGCACGGGTCCGGCGAAGACGTACATCTCGGGGACGACGGTGCTCTGGACGTGGGCCTGGACGGTGCCGGCGATGCCGGCGAGGGTGGCGCCGAGGGCGAAGGCGATGAGCTTGACGCGGAAGCCGTTGATGCCCATGGCGGTGGCGGCGGTCTCGTCCTCGCGGATGGCGACCCAGGCGCGGCCGATGCGGGAGCTGCCGGCTCGGCTGAAGACGAGGACCACGAGGATCATCGCGAGCAGCATGAGCAGGTAGTAGTTGGCGTAGGAGCCGAGTTCGAAGCCCAGGACGGTGTGGGATTCGCCGAAGTTGTACCCGAAGAAGTTGAGGTCGGGGATGTTCGGTACGCCGTTGGGGCCGTTGGTGACCCGGGGTCCGGAGACGCCGTCGAGGTTGCCGACGGCGATGCGGAAGATTTCGCCGAAGCCGAGGGTGACGATGGCGAGGTAGTCGCCGCGGAGGCGGAGGGTGGGTGCTCCGATGACGACGCCGAAGATGAGGGAGACGGCGGCGCCGGTGAGGACGGAGGCCCAGAAGGGGAACTGGACGCCGAAGGCGGATGCGGTGGTGCCGGAGACGAGGGCGGCTGTGTAGGCGCCGACGCCGAGGAAGGCGACGTATCCGAGGTCGAGGAGTCCGGCGAGGCCGACGACGATGTTCAGGCCCAGTGCGACGGTCGCGAAGATGAGGATGTTGACCGCGATGAGGGTGAACTGGTCGGTGGTCTGGGTGAAGGGGAAGGCGGCTGCCGCGACGAAGGCGGCGGCGACGGCGATGGTGCGGTACTTCGTGGTGAGCGCGGAGAGGCGGGCCATGAGGCCGGCCTTGAAGAGCGCGGTGACCGCGAAGCCGGAGATGATCATGTAGCCGACGAAGAGTTCGGGGTATTCGGTGTCGATGCCGTAGGTGACGACGTAGAGACCGATGCCGAAGGCGGCGACGATGATCAGGATCTCGGCCCAGGAAGGGAGTTCCTTGGGGCGTCCGGGCGCGGGGGCGCGGAGGCTGTTGAGGAATCGTTCGAGGGGGGTGGGGGTGGTGGTGTCGGTGATGTTCTGGTCGTGGGGGAGGCCGAGGGAGGCGACGACGGTGATGATGGCGCCGACGAGGCCGATCCAGGCTCCGGGTTCCAGGTTGACGACGCCGCCGAGCTCGATGGAGATGGCGGCGACGGTGAAGCCCATGGTGCCGAGGACGCCGAGGGCGGCGAGTCGGACGGGGCTGTTGGTGCCGCCGGGGGTGAGCCAGCCGAGGCCCTTGATGCCGAACCCGGAGAGGGTGAACAGCAGGGTGATGGCGGCGCCGACGAGGGTGAGGACCTGCAGGCCGCCGGGGTAGCCGGTGACGGTGAGGTCGCCGGGGAATTCGGCGGTCCAGGTCCAGGCGAGGAAGGTGGAGGCGAGGGTGAGTGCGGCTCCGGCGGCGGTGGCCGCGCGGGCTGCGGGGATGGCGAGGACGGGCGTCGTCTCGTTGGTTTTGGTGGTCATCGGTATCACGCCCGATCCGTGACGCGCTCGCCGAGTAGGCCTTGTGGCCTGACGAGGAGGACGACGATGAGGAGGACGAAGGCCCAGACGTTGGCCCAGGCGCCGCCGCCGAGCTGCTGCATGCCGGGGATTTCTTCGATGTAGGCGATGGAGAGGGCTTCGGCGAGTCCGAGGACGACGCCGCCGACCATGGCTCCGTAGATGTTGCCGATGCCGCCGAGGACGGCTGCGGTGAAGGCCTTGAGTCCGAGGACGAAGCCCATCTCGAAGTTGATCTGGCCCTTGTCGAGGCCGTAGGCGACCGAGGCGACGGCTGCGAAGGCGGCGCCGATGGCGAAGGCCATCACGATGATGCGGTCGGTGTTGATGCCCATGAGCTTGGCCGTGTCGGGGTCCTGGGCGGTGGCCTGCATGGCGCGGCCGCTGCGGCTCTTGGCGACGAAGAGGCCGAGGGCGAGCATGCAGAGCGGGGCGAGGACGAGGACGAAGGCGTCGGCGCGCTGGAGGTAGAGATTGTCGAACAGCTTGAACGATTCGCCTTGGAATTCGGGGAAGCTGCGGGGCTTCTTGGCGTCGGGGTAGAAGCCCCAGATGAGCTGCTGGAGCACGATCGAGAGGCCGATCGCGGTGATGAGCGGGGCGAGGCGGGGGGCGCCGCGCAGGGGCCGGTAGGCGAACCGTTCCGCGGCGGTGGCCACGGCGACGGAGGCGATGGCTCCACCGATGATCATGAGCGGGATGGCCACGAGGAGTGTGGTGCCGCTGGGGAGCATGATGTAGGTGGTGAGGGCGCCGAAGCCCCCGATCATGAAGATCTCGCCGTGGGCGAAGTTGATGAGCTGGACGATGCCGTACACCATGGTGTACCCGATGGCTATGAGGCCATAGAGGGCGCCGAGGGCAAGGCCGTTGGCCAGCTGTTGCGGCAGTTCGTGCACCGCAGGGCCTCCGATGAGCTTGTCGGATATGACTCCGCGCGAGGGCGCTGTTTGCGCCCTCGCGCGGCTGGGGTCAGGTGGGGCGGGGCTGTGCTGGGGGGATCAGTCTTCGAACGTGGCGCTCTTGACGTCCTTCCAGGCGCCCTTCTGGACCTCGTAGACGGTGAGCTGCTTGTTGGTGGTGTCGCCGTTCTCGTCGAAGGAGACCTTGCCGGTCACGCCGTCGAAGGAGACCTTGGACATGGCCTCGACGACCTTGGCGCGGGCGTCGTCGGGGAGCTTGCCGTCGTTGTCGGCGACGACGGCCTTGACGGCCTGGATGATGGCCCATCCGGCGTCGTAGGAGTAGCCGCCGTAGGCCGCGTACGGGTCCTTGTAGCCGGCGGCCTTGTAGTCCTCGATGAACTTCTTGGCGGTCGGGAGAGCCTCGACGGGGTAGCCGATGGAGGTGGCGTAGTCGCCGTCGTTGGCCTCGCCGGAGGCGCTGATGAAGGCCGGGTCGTAGATGCCGTCGCCGCCCATGGTGGGGATCTTGGCGCCGGTCTTCTTGATCTGGTCGGAGAGCAGGCCGCCCTCGGGGTACTGGCCGCCGTAGTAGACGGAGTCGGCGCCGGAGCTCTTGACCTTGTCGGCGGTGCTGGAGAAGTCGGTCTCCTTGACCGTGACGTGGTCGGTGCCGACGACCTTGCCGCCGAGGCGCTTGAATTCCGCGGAGAAGATGGCGGCGAGGCCGGCGCCGTAGGTCTGCTTGTCGTCGACGACGTAGACCTTCTTCTTCTTGGCGTCGTTGAAGAGGTACTGGGCGGCGAACTTGCCCTGGACGACGTCGGTGGCGCAGGTGCGGAAGTAGGTCTTGAAGGGGCGCTTGATGTCGCCCTTGGCCCAGTTGTCGCCCTGGCTGAGGGCGGGGTTGGTGTTGGCGGGGGAGACCTGGGCGAGGTCTGCCTTGTTGAAGACGCCCTGCATGGACTGGGCGACGCCGGAGTTCAGCGGGCCGACGGCGCCGAGGACCTCGGTGTTGCCGACGAGCTTGGTGGCGTTGGCCTGTCCGGAGGCGGGGACGGCCTGGTCGTCGAGGGCTTCGATCTTGAACTCGATGCCGGGGACCTCGTTGTTCTTGTTCGCGGTCTTGGCCGCGAGGTCCACGGAGTTCTTGATGCCCTGGCCGAGCGCGGAGAGGGAGCCGGTCAGGGGCGCGTCCACGCCGATGACGACGGTGGTCTTGCCACCGCTGTCTCCGCTGTCCTTGCTGCCTTCGTCGCGCGACCCGCAGGCGGTGAGCGTCAGTGCTCCGGTGGTGAGCACTGCGGTGAGTATGAGCAAAGAACGGTGTCGCACGAGAGGGTCCTTTCCCTGGCGCGGCGCTCCTCTGGCATGAGGTGCCGTGTTGTTCGCCGGGCCGTACTGGGTTGGTACAGGGCCGTGCAGCAGACGCGCCCGGCGGCGCGGTGACTGGCGGTGACTCTAAGCGCAGCCGGGGGCCATCGGGACGGGTCGGCGGCGGATGTGACTCTCTTGTTATGCCCTTGAGCAAGGCTTGAGGTTCCTGTGAGGGGATGTGATGGTTTCGACGGGAGTGCGAAATGACCACATGGTGAGAACACGCAGCTCTGCTAAGGGGCTTGAGGTGATCTTGGTGCTGACGCGGGTCGATGGTCGCGGAGGCGCGGCGGAGTGTCCCGGGTGGTTCGGGCCGGGGTGCGCGGCTGGATCCCGCATTTCCTGCTTGTTACGCAGTGTTACATCGGTGTCCGGGGCCTCGGGATCGTTGAGGCTGATGTGGCTGCTGAGTGGCTCATGGAACGCGCGGTGGCGTCAAGGGTGTTGACCGAGTGTGTTGGTCAACGCCCTTTCTTCGGTGAGGATTTGGTGGAGATGTGGCACTGCCCGGCCGGAATGCGCGGGGTGCGATTCGGGCCGGGCAGCGGTGCTGGGCGGGGCGGTTGGCGCGGTGTCGGTGCGTGGTGGGGTCAGCCGGCTTCGGGCTTGGGGGTGTCGCGGAGCAGGCAGGTGAGGCGTGCGGTGCAGACCCGCTTGTCGTGCTCGTCGGTGATGACGATCTCGTACGTGGCGGTGGAGCGGCCCCGGTGTACGGGGGTGGCGACGCCGGTGACGAGGCCGTTGCGGACGCCCCGGTGGTGGGTGCAGTTCAGGTCGACGCCGACGGCGAGCTTGGCGGTTCCGCCGTGGAGCATGGAGCCGATGGAGCCGAGGGTCTCGGCGAGGACGGCGGAGGCGCCTCCGTGCAGGAGGCCGTAGGGCTGGGTGTTGCCTTCGACGGGCATGGTGCCGACGACGCGGTCGGCGGAGGCCTCGACGATGGTGACGCCCATGCGTTCGCCGAGGTGGCCGGCGGAGAAGAGGGCGGGCAGGTCGACGCCGAGTGCCGCGTACTCGTCGATGACTTCCTGCGGGAAGAGGGGTGCGGTGTGCTCGCCCATGGGTCCGGCTCCGTTCGTCTGCGCTGGTTCGTTGGTGTCTGCACTGTTCTTATCAGACGGCTGAGCGGACGCTTAGGGAGTGGCGGTTTTCAGTCGCCGCCGGGGGCGCTCCGGGGCTCCTCGAAGCGGATCACGACCGACTTGCTGGCCGGGGTGTTGCTGGTGTCGGCCGTGGAGTCCAGGGGGACCAGGACATTGGTCTCGGGGTAGTAGGCGGCGGCGCAGCCCCGGGCGGTGGGGTAGTGGACGATGCGGAAGCCCTCCGCGCGGCGCTCGACGCCGTCCTTCCACTCGCCGACGAGGTCGGTGTACGCGCCGTCGGTGAGGCCGAGGGCGGCGGCGTCCTCGGGGTTGACCATGACGATGCGGCGGCCGCCCTTGATGCCCCGGTAGCGGTCGTCGAGGCCGTAGATGGTGGTGTTGTACTGGTCGTGGGAGCGCAGGGTCTGCAACAGGAGCCTGCCGTCGGGGAGTTCGGGGTACTCGACGGGTGCGGCGGTGAAGTTGGCGCGGCCGGTGGCGGTGGGGAAGCGGCGTTCGTCGCGGGGGGCGTGGGGGAGGGTGAAGCCGCCGGGCCGGGCGATGCGGGTGTTGAAGTCCTGGAAGCCGGGGACGACGCGGGAGATGCGGTCGCGGATGGTGGCGTAGTCCCGTTCGAAGGCTTCCCAGTCGGTACGGGAGCGGGCGCCGAGGACCGCGCGGGCGAGGCGGGCGACGATGGCCGGCTCCGAGAGCAGGTGGGGGCTCGCGGGGGTGAGGTTGCCGCGGGAGGCGTGGACCATGCCCATGGAGTCCTCGACGGTGACGAACTGCTTGCCGCCCGCCTGGACGTCCTTGTCGGTGCGGCCGAGCGTCGGCAGGATCAGGGCGCGGGCGCCGGTGACGGCGTGCGAGCGGTTGAGCTTGGTCGAGACGTGGACGGTGAGGCGGGCGCGGCGCATCGCGGCCTCGGTGACGGCGGTGTCGGGGGTGGCCGCGACGAAGTTGCCGCCCATGGCGAAGAAGACCTTCGCCTCGCCGTCGCGCAGCGCCTGGATGGAGCGCACCACGTCCAGGCCGTGATGGCGCGGCGAGGTGATGCCGAACTCCTTGTCGAGGGCGTCGAGGAAGGCCGGTGCGGGCCGTTCGAAGATGCCCATCGTGCGGTCGCCCTGGACGTTGGAGTGGCCGCGCACCGGGCAGACCCCGGCGCCCGGGCGGCCGATGTTTCCGCGCAGCAGAAGGAAGTTGACGACTTCGCGGATGGTGGGCACGGAGTGCTTGTGCTGGGTGAGGCCCATCGCCCAGCAGACGATGGTGCGCTCCGAGGCGAGGACCAGGGCGAGGGCCTGCTCGATCTCGGCGCGGGTGAGGCCGGTGGCCCTCAGCGTCTCGTCCCAGTCGGCTGCTTCGGCGGCCTTCGCGAACTCCTCGTAGCCGTGGGTGTGTTCGGTGACGAACGCGGTGTCGACGGCGCCCTCGGTGGCCAGGATCAGCTTGTTGAGCAGGCGGAAGAGCGCCTGGTCGCCGCCGATGCGGATCTGGAGGAAGAGGTCGTTGAGCGGGGTGCCCTTGATCATGCCCTGCGGTGTCTGGGGGTTCTTGAACCGCTCCATGCCGGCCTCGGGCAGCGGGTTCACCGAGATGATCTTCGCTCCGGATTTCTTGGCCTTCTCCAGGGCGGAGAGCATCCGGGGGTGGTTCGTGCCGGGGTTCTGGCCGGCGACGATGATCAGGTCGGCCTGGTGGAGGTCCTCCAGCGAGACGCTGCCCTTGCCGATGCCGATGGTCTCGGTGAGCGCCGAGCCGGACGACTCGTGGCACATGTTGGAGCAGTCCGGCAGATTGTTGGTGCCGAACTCGCGGGCGAAGAGCTGGAGCAGGAACGCGGCCTCGTTGCTGGTGCGCCCCGAGGTGTAGAAGAGGGCCTCGTCGGGGGAGTCGAGCGCGGTCAGCTCCTCGGCGATGATCGCGAACGCCCGCTCCCAGGTCACCGCCTCGTACCGGTCGGCGCCCTCGGGGAGGTACACCGGGTGGGTGATCCTGCCCTGCTGGCCCAGCCAGTACCCGCTGCGGCCGGCGAGGTCGGCGAGCGGGTGGGCGGCGAAGAAGTCGGGGGTGACGCGGCGCAGCGTCGCCTCCTCCGCGACGGCCTTGGCGCCGTTCTCGCAGAATTCGGCGGTGTGCCGCTTGTCGCCCTCGGGCCAGGCGCAGCCGGGGCAGTCGAACCCGTTCTTCTGGTTGACCTTGAGGAGGGTCTGCGCGGTGCGGCGCACGCCCATCTGCTGCTGGGCGATGCGCAGGGAGTGGGCGACGGCGGGCAGTCCGGCGGCGGCGTGCGGGGCCGCCTCTACCTGCGGGGCGTCCTGGACCGGGTCACCGGTCGGCGGCTTGGTGGCCATGATGCTGCTCCCCTTCGAGCGCTCTTCCACGTGGCGGCGTACTCATGTTCATGTCCTCACCATCGATCCTGTCACGGCCCTTCGGATGTCGTGCCGGTCCGGATTGTCAGTGGTCCGTGGCAGGATCGGGGGCGTGGCTGAGACGGCATCGAAGAAGACGGCAGACAACCGACCGCGCCTGCTCCTCATGGACGGGCACTCCCTGGCGTACCGGGCGTTCTTCGCCCTGCCCGCGGAGAATTTCACGACGGCGGTGGGGCAACCGACGAATGCCGTGTACGGCTTCATGTCGATGCTGGCGAACACCCTGCGTGATGAGGCGCCCACGCACTTCGCGGTCGCGTTCGACGTGTCCCGCAAGACCTGGCGTGCGCAGGAGTTCCCGGAGTACAAGGCGAACCGCTCCAAGACCCCCGACGAGTTCAAGGGGCAGGTCGAGCTGATCGGCGAGCTGCTGGACGCGATGCACGCGGACCGGTTCGCGGTGGACGGGTTCGAGGCGGACGACGTCATCGCGACGCTGGCGACCCAGGCCGAGGCGGCCGGGTTCGAGGTCCTGATCGTCACCGGCGACCGGGACTCCTTCCAGCTGATCACGGACAATGTGACCGTGCTCTACCCCACCAAGGGGGTCTCCGAGCTGACCCGGTTCACCCCGGAGAAGGTTTTCGAGAAGTACGGACTCACCCCGCAGCAGTATCCGGACTTCGCCGCCCTGCGCGGCGACCCGTCGGACAACCTCCCGGGCATTCCCGGGGTCGGTGAGAAGACGGCCGCGAAGTGGATCAACCAGTTCGGTTCGTTCGCCGAGCTGGTCGAGCGGGCCGAGGAGGTCAAGGGCAAGGCCGGGCAGAATTTCCGCGACCACCTGGACGCGGTGAAGATGAACCGCGTGCTGACCGAGATGGTCCGTGACGTGGAGCTGCCGAAGACCCCGGCCGAGCTGGAGCGCGCTCCGTACGACCGCACGGCGGTCACCGGTGTCCTGGACATACTGGAGATCCGCAACCCGAGCCTGCGCGAGCGGCTGCTGGCCGTCGACCCGGGTGCGGCGGAGGCCGAGCCGCCCGCGCCCGCCGCCGGGATCGAGCTGGAGGGGGCCGTGCTCGGCTCCGGCGAGGTCGCCCCGTGGCTGGAGGAGCACGGCGCGCAGCCGCTCGGCGTCATGACGGTGGACACCTGGGCGCTCGGCGCCGGCACGGTCACCGAGATCGCGCTCGCCGCCGCCGACGGGGCCGCCGCCTGGCTGGACCCGGCGCAGCTGGAGGAGGCCGACGAGCAGGCGTTCGCCGCCTGGGTGTCGGACCCGGCGCGGCCCAAGGTCCTGCACAACGCGAAGAACGTGATGCGGGTCTTCCCCGAGCACGGCTGGCGGCTCGAAGGCGTCACGATGGACACCGCGCTCGCCGCGTATCTGGTGAAGCCGGGCCGCCGCTCGTTCGCCCTGGACGCGCTGGCCGTGGAGTATCTGGGCCGCGAGCTGGCTCCGGCCGCCGCCTCCGACGGGCAGCTGGCCTTCGGCGCGGACGACCGGGCCGAGCAGGACGCCCTGATGGCGCAGGCCCGCGCCGTGCTCGACCTGGGCGAAGCGTTCACGACCCGCCTGAAGGAGGTCAACGCCACCGAGCTGCTCCACGACATGGAGCTGCCCACGTCGATCCTCCTGGCCCGGCTGGAGCGGCACGGGATCGCCGCGGACCGGGCCCATCTGGAGGGTATGGAGCAGCAGTTCGCCGGGACCGTGCAGCAGGCGGTGAAGGAGGCGCACGCGGCGGTGGGCCGCGAGTTCAACCTCGGATCGCCCAAGCAGCTCCAGGAGATCCTCTTCGGCGAGCTGGGGCTGCCGAAGACGAAGAAGACCAAGACGGGATACACCACGGACGCGGACGCGCTGGCCTGGCTGGCCGCGCAGACCGAGCACGAGCTGCCGGTCCTGATGCTGCGCCACCGTGAGCAGGCCAAGCTGCGGGTCACCGTCGAGGGCCTGATCAAGACGATCGCCGCCGACGGACGTATCCACACCACGTTCAACCAGACGGTGGCCGCGACCGGCCGGCTCTCCTCCACCGACCCCAACCTCCAGAACATCCCCGTCCGCACCGACGAGGGCCGGGCGATCCGCCGCGGCTTCGTCGTCGGCGAGGGCTTCGAGACGCTGATGACGGCGGACTACAGCCAGATCGAGCTCCGGGTGATGGCTCACCTCTCCGAGGACGCCGGTCTGATCGAGGCGTTCACCTCCGGCGAGGACCTGCACACCACGGTCGCCTCGCAGGTCTTCGGCGTCGAGAAGGACGCGGTCGACGCGGAGATGCGCCGCAAGATCAAGGCCATGTCCTACGGCCTTGCCTACGGTCTTTCCGCGTTCGGCCTCTCCCAGCAGCTGAACATCGACCCCGCCGAGGCCCGGGTGCTGATGGACACCTACTTCGAGCGGTTCGGCGGTGTACGGGACTATCTCCACCGGGTCGTCGAGGAGGCCAGGGCCACCGGATACACGGAGACGATCCTCGGCCGCCGCCGCTATCTCCCCGACCTGAACAGCGACAACCGCCAGCGCCGCGAGGCCGCCGAGCGGATGGCGCTCAACGCCCCGATCCAGGGCACCGCCGCGGACATCGTGAAGGTGGCGATGCTGCGGGTGGACAAGGCGCTGACCGAGGCGAAGCTGACCTCGCGGATGCTGCTCCAGGTCCACGACGAAATCGTCCTGGAGATCGCGAAGGGCGAGCGGAAGCAGGTGGAGGAGATCCTGCGCCGCGAGATGGCCCACGCCGTCGAGCTGCGCGCCCCGCTGGACGTCTCGGTCGGCGTCGGCAAGGACTGGGAGTCCGCCGCGCACTGAGCCACCGGCGCCCCCGCGTCAGGGGGTGGGCCCGGAACCGCGTCCCGGTTCCGGGCCCACCCCTTTTCCGCCGCCGCCCCTCAAGTCGCTTGCCGCCTGCCGCTTGCCGCTTGCCGTTTGTCGCTATTGCGCCCGGCCGGCCGGCTCTCCGGTACGGGACTCCTCCGGTACGGGACCGGCCCGGCCCGGACCCCGCGCTTCCCGGCGCGGCCGCAGCCGCATCCACACCCCGTACAGCAGCAGTCCGGCCGCCAGCCCGGCGCCCGCGCCGAAGCAGGCCGTCGGGATGATGTCGAGCGGGCTCTCCACCCGGCCGAAGTGGGCGTACCAGCGGGCGCACCGGTGGACGACGCCGGCCAGCACGCACAGGGCCAGCAGCCCGAGCGCACCCCGCCGTTCCCGGCGGCCGAGCACCGGCACCTCATCGGGCGCGGGGGCGGGTGCGGTGCGTCGCAGCCCGGTGGCGGCGAACCAGCCGATGACCACGAGGGCCAGGGCCGAACTGCCGTACTGGACGAGCTGGAACACCGGGAAGCCGCCGACGCTGCGGCTGAGCACCGGCACCAGCTCCGTCCCCCACCGGCTGTGGTGGGTGAACGCGTCCCACACCACATGGGTGGCCGCCCCCAGCGCGCCGGAGACGGCGAACCACAGCCAGGCGGACGGCCCGAAGGAGGCGCGCGTCCACCGCTGCCCCCGGACGAACGCGTGCACCCGGCCCCGTGCCCGTACCGGCAACAGCGCCACCAGCGGCTCCCGCAGCAGCGTCCACACCGCCACCAGCACCGCGGCGATGGCCACGTTCACCGTGACCACCCCGAGGAAGGTGTGGGTGAACGCACCGAACTCCATCGCCCCGGGGACCACCGTGTCCGCGAAGTAGGTGATGTCGGGGGCGAACGAACCGGCGACGAGGGCCGAGGGGAACAGCGGCCACCGGGCTGTCCCGTTCCGGCGGATCGCCGGGAGCACGGCGGCGGCATGACTGAGCGTGAACGGCATGGCGGCAAGTATGCGGGACCGTCAGGGCACCCTTCCGTGGCCGACCGGACAACGTGCGGACGGGAACGTGAAAAAACAGTAAGAAGCGGTCAGGGCTCGGTGTCCGGGGGACACAAGTTGCCGTAGGGTCGCTGGAGTCCTCGCGCTGGGGAGCGCGAACAGCCTTCGAGGGGGAGGGACCGGAACGTATGGCAGCGCACATTCGCCGACGTCTGCGCAAGGGGGCCACGACCACCGCGGTGGCGGCAGCCGCCGTGGCGGCGCTCGCGGCCTCGCAGGCGCCCGCAGCGACCCTGGCCGAAGGATCCGCGGGCAGCGGTGACCCGAAGGCGGCGGGCGAGGACACCGCGAGTGCCGAGAACGACGGCGCCGCGACCGGCAACTCGCCCTACTACACGGACCTTCCGCCCCTGGTCACGCCCGACAAGCCCGGATCCTCCAGCAATCTCCCGGTCGCCGGCAGTGCGGAAGCGGGCATTCCGGCGTCGATCCTCGCCGCGTACAAGCAGGCCGAGCGGACCGTCGCGACCACCGACCCGAACTGCCGGCTGCCCTGGCAACTCCTCGCGGCGATCGGCAAGGTCGAGTCCGGCCAGGCCCGCGGCGGGCGGGTCAACGCCGACGGCACCACCACGTCCCCGATCCTCGGCCCGGCCCTCAACGGCCAGGGCTTCGCGCTGATCAAGGACACCGACGGCGGGGCGTACGACGGCGACGCGGTCCACGACCGTGCGGTCGGCCCGATGCAGTTCATCCCGTCGACCTGGGCCTCCTGGGGCCAGGACGCCAACGGCGACGGCCGCAAGGACCCCAACAACATCTACGACGCGGCGCTCGCCGCCGGCCGCTACCTCTGCGCCAACGACCGCGATCTGGCGATCGCCGCCGACCTCGACAAGGCGGTGCTGAGCTACAACCGCTCCACGGAGTATCTGCGCACCGTCCGCTCCTGGTTCTCCTACTACCAGCGCGGTACGCACGAGATCCCCGACGGCACCGGAACGCTGCCCACCACCCCGAGCACCCCCTCCCCGAACCCGGGCCCGAGCACAGGTCCGAGCACCGGCCCGAGCGGGACCCCGAGCCCGAAGCCCTCCCCGAACAAGCCGGGCGGAAAGCCGAGCCCCGGCCCCTCGAAGCCCGGCGGCGGCTCCACCAGCCCGACGCCGAAGCCGCCCACCCCCAAGCCGACGCCGCCGGCCGAGACCTTCGGCTCCCTGGAGAACGCGGGCACCGGACCGCTGCGCGCCACCGCGGGCCAGGCGTTCGACGAGCGGGTCTCCGTCCGCGCCCGCAACGCGCTCGGCGCCCCGCTCGCCAAGGTGCCCGTCACGTTCACCGTCACCGGCGACACCGGCACGCTCTTCGCCGGCGGCAAGAAGACCGTCAAGGTGACGACCGGTGCCGACGGCACCGCCACCGCACCGGCGCTCCAGGCCGGCGAGAAGGCCGGGGAGTTCACGGTCACCGCCGTCGCCGGAGCCGGCAGGCCGCGCACCCTGACCTACGCGGCGACTGTCACCGCCCGCCAGGCCGACGCGATCGCCCGCACCGACGAGAAGGAACTCGTCGCCGCGCCCGGCGAGAAGTTCGGACACGCCGTCACCGTCAAGGCCACCTACCGGGACGCCGCCGCGGCCGGAGTGGCGGTCACCGCCACGATGGTCAAGGACCCGCTCGGGCTCTTCGACAACGACAAGGGCCCGTACTTCAAGGACGCGGACGGCAAGCCGGTCCGCACCCTCACCACCCTGACGACGGACGCCGACGGCGTGCTCCGGCTCCCGGAGATCTTCGCCGACGACACCGAGGGCACCTATCTGCTGCGCCTCACCACCGAGGGCGGCGCGTCGGTCGTCATCGAACTCACCGTCCGGGCCCCGGAGGAGACGGCTCCCGAGGAGACGGCCCCGGAAGAGACCGTCCCGGGCAGGACGGAATCCCCCGAAGCCTGACCCCGCCGTACCGCACAGCTGCCGCACAGCCCCTTCACCACCCGGTGGAGGGGCTGTCCGCTGTGTTCTCATCTCGCGCCCCGGTTGCTACGGTGCCCCAGCCCTGACGACCCATCAGGTCGCCGTCATCGGATCACCGCCCCGGGAGGCCGAGCATGCGTGCCCTCGTCGCCGCCGCCATCGGACTGGCCGCCGCCCTCGCGCTCGTGTTCACCATCTCCGCCGTCGGCTCACCGGCCGGGGAGACCTCGCCCGAACCCCTGCTGACCACCGTCCCGGGCCCGAAGAGATAGCCGCCGCAGAGGGAGAGGTCACCACCATGCGCCGCCGAGCCGGTCTCGTACTCCTGGCCTTCGCCGTGTTCTTCGCCGCCCTGTCACCGCTGATGCGCTGGTACGCCTTCCCGCACCTGGCGAAGGTCCCGCCGAGCCAGTACCAGGAAGTCGTCCTGGAGGCGTCCCCCGCGACCCTCCTCGACTACACCACCCTCAAGGCCAGGAAGGTCGACAAGGTCACCATCGTCCAGACGCTCAAGGGCAACGTGGAGGAGTCCGAGAAGATCGAACGCAGCGCCGGCCGCGACGTCGTCGTCTGGGACGCCCTCTCCTACATCCAGGGCCCCGACGGCAAGATGGTCTCCGAGATACCCGAGCGCTACATCTTCGACGCCCACACCCAGGCCCCCGTCAACGCCACCGGCGAGATGGTCGACGGCGACCCGGTCCGGCGCGAGGGCATCGAGTTCAAGTGGCCCTTCCTCACCGAGAAACGGGACTACGAGTACTTCGACGCCCAGAGCCGCACCACCGCCCCCATCCACTACAAGGGCACCCGCACCTTCCGCGGCCTGGAGGTCTACTACTTCGAGCAGACCATCCCGTGGACCAAGGTCCCGATGCCGAAGAAGATGCCCATCGAGGGCATCACCGCCGAGCAGATCGCGCAGACCGGCATGACCCGCTGGTACACCACCCAGCGCATGTTCTGGGTCGACCCGGTCACCGGAGCCCCCGTCAACGGCGAGGAGATCCACACCGAAGAACTGCGCGACGCCAAGAAGATGGGCATGTCCGAGGACACCGTCACCGCGTTCTCCGGCCATGTGAAGATGCGCGAGGACTACATCGTGGACACCGTCGACCTGGTGAAGTCCCAGCGCGTCCTGGTCCTCCTGCTCACCTCGTACCTGCCATGGGGCTTCCTCGGCCTCGGCATCGGCCTGTTCGCGCTCGCCCTGTGGCTGGAGGCGCGCTCGCGCACATCACAGGGCCCTACGAGCGCTTGAGCCGCGCCGAGGTGAACCGCGTCGCCGGTACGGTCGCGGGGTCCTCCGGCCACGGGTGCTTCGGGTAGCGGCCGCGCAGCTCCGCCCGGACCGCCTTGTAGCCCTCCCGCCAGAACGACGCCAGGTCCGCCGTCACGGCCGCGGGCCGTCCGGCGGGGGAGAGCAGATGCACCAGGACCGGCACCCCGGCCACCTCGGGCGTCTCGGCCAGCCCGAATAGCTCCTGGAGCTTCACCGCCAGCACGGGCTGCTCACCGCCGTACTCCACCCGGATCCGCGAACCGCTCGGCACCTCGATCCGCTCCGGCGCCAGCTCGTCCAGCCGGGCCCCCTCCCCGGTCGCCCAGGGCAGCAGCCGCCGCAACGCCTGGCCCGCGTCGATCCGGCCCAGGTCCGCCCGCCGCCGCGCCCGCGACAGCTCCGGCTCCAGCCACGCCCCGGTCTCCGCGAGCAGCGCCTCGTCCGAGACGTCCGGCCACGGCGACCCCAGAACCCGGTGCAGAAACGCCAGCCGCAGCCGCAGCTGCTCACTGTCCCGGGTCCACCGCAGCAGCCCGAGCCCCTCCCGCCGCAGCCCCTCCACCAGGGCCCCGCGCACCAGCTCCGGATCGGGCTGCTTCAACGGCCGTACCGCCAGCTCCACCGCCCCCAGCCGGTCCACCGACCGGGCCACCACCTCACCGTCCACCCAGCGGACCTCCTCGCCCCGCACCCGCAGATGCCCGGCGGCCAGCAGCGCGGTGGCCTCGTCGACCACCGCCGCCAGCCGCACCCGCGCCGAGGCCGCGTGGGAGGGCCGGTCCGCGACCGCCACCGCCAGCCAGGGCGCGCTGCGCAGCCGCGAGCCCTCCCGCAGCTCCGCGCCCGTACCCGACGCCATCAGGAAGGCCCCGTCGCCCCGGGCCCGCGCCACCCGCTCCGGAAAGGCCAGCGCGGCGACGAGCCCCACGACGGCGTCGTCGGTGCGGGAGGCGTTCTTCCCGCCCGACGAGCCGCCGCCCAGCGACGACGACAGCCGGCGTACCTCCTGCTTCCAGCGCGCCGCATACCCGTCCTGACCCCGGCGGGCGGTCCGCAGCGCCGCCGCCAGATCGTCCCCGTACTCCCTCGGCGGCTCCTCGCTCAGCAGGGCCACCACCTCCGCGGCCCGCCGCGCCCCGACCTCCCGCGCACCGTCCAGCAGGGCCCGCGCCAGCCGGGGGTGCAGCCCGAGCCGGGACATCCGTACGCCCCGGTCGGTCACCCGGCCCTCGCCGTCCACCGCGCCGATCGCGTCCAGCACCTCACGGGCCGCGCCCATCGCACCGGCGGGCGGCGGGTCCAGCAGTGCGAGCGAGGTGGCGCCCGGATCGCCCCAGCACGCCGCCTGGAGCGCGAACGCGGCGAGGTCGGCGACCTTGATCTCCGGCGACGGGAAGCGGGCGAGCCGCCCGTCCTCGGCCTGGTCCCAGCACCGGTACACCGCCCCCGGAGCCTCCCGCCCCGCCCGCCCGGCACGCTGCCGGCCGGCCGCCTGGGAGGCCCTCACCGTCGTCAGGGCGCTCAGGCCCCGGGCATGGTCGGTACGGGGTTCGCGCGCGAGACCCGAGTCGACGACGACCCGCACGCCCGGCACCGTCAGCGACGACTCCGCCACCGAGGTCGCCAGCACCACCCGCCGCCCCTCGGCGGAACCGGCCAGCACCGCGTCCTGCACGGCGGCCGGAGCCCGCCCGTGCACCTGGAGCACCTCCGCGTCCACCCCGGCGAGCTGCCCGGCCACCCGCGCGATCTCCCCGACCCCGGGCAGGAAACAGAGCACATCGCCCGCCCGCTCCGCCAGCGCCCGCCGCACGGTCGCCGCCACATTCGTCAGCAGCGCCGGATCGACCCGCATGCCGTGCGGCGGCTTCACCGGCCGCGCGGGCGGCGCCCAGACCACTTCCACCGGATACGAGACGCCCTCGGCCTCGACCACCGGGGCATCGCCCAGCAGCCGCGCCCACCCCTCCGCGTCCGTCGTCGCGGACGCCGCCACCAGCCGCAGATCGGGCCGGATCGCCTCGCGTACGTCCAGGAGGAACGCGGCCACCGTGTCCGCGTCCAGATGCCGCTCGTGGCACTCGTCGATGATCACCGCGTCGACCCCGGCCAGCTCCTGGTCCCGCTGGAGCCGCTGGAGCAGCACCCCGGTGGTCACGACCTCCACCACGGTCTCCGGACCCACCACGCGCTCGCCGCGCACCGTGAACCCGATCCGGCCGCCCGGCTGCTCGCCCAGCAGCCAGGCCATCCGCCGCGCCGCCGCCCGCGCGGCGATCCGCCGCGGCTCGGCGACCACGACCCGGCGCACCGGGCCCCGGCCGGTCAGCCCGGCCAGCACCAGCGGCACCAGCGTCGTCTTGCCGGTGCCGGGCGGGGCGCACAGGACGGCGACGCCCCGGTCGTCGAGCGCGCGCTCCAGGGCGGGCACGGCGGTGCGGACGGGCAGACGGTCCAGGGCTTCGGTACGGATCACGCCCCCAGTGTCGTACGGCGCTTCCGTCCGCGAGCCGTCGGTCCCGCTCGGATCAGTCCCGCTCGCAGACGAAGATCGCCGTGCCCGGGATCAGATTGCCGCGCAGCGGGGACCAGCCGCCCCACTCCTGGTCGTTCCAGGCGGGCCATTCCGGTTCCACCAGGTCGACCAGCCGGAAACCGCCCGCCACCACGTCGCGGACCCGGTCGCCCAGCGTGCGGTGGTGTTCCACATAGACGGCGTCGCCGTTCTCGTCCTGCTCCACATAGGGGACGCGGTCGAAGTAGGAGGCGGCGACGGAAAGGCCCTCGGGTCCGGGCTCGTCCGGGAACGCCCAGCGGATCGGGTGCGTCACGGAGAACACCCAGCGCCCGCCGGGCCGCAGCACCCGGCGGACCTCGCGGAAGACCTGGACGGGGTCGGCGACGAAGGGGACCGCCCCGTAAGCGGAGCAGGCCAGGTCGAAGGAGCCGTCCCGGAACGGGAGCCGGCCCGCGTCCGCCTCGACCAGCGGGAGGCCCTCGCCGATCCGCAGGGCGTGCTGGAGCTGGCGGTGGGAGAGGTCGAGCGCGACCGGGCGGGCGCCCTGGCCGGCCAGCCAGCGCGAGCACTGGGCGGCCCCGGCCCCGATCTCCAGGACGTCGAGGCCCTTGAGGGCGGCGGCGGGCCCCAGCAGCGCGGCCTCCGCCTCGTCCAGCCCTTCCGGACCCCAGACGAAACGGTCGTCCCCCAGGAAGCCGCCGTGGTCCGACTGGTACTCGTCGGCGTTCCGGTCCCACCAGCCGCGGCTCGCCCGGCTGCTCTCCGCCTCGTCCGCCGCGCGGCGGGTGGCCTCGGGCTCGGCGGACTCCCCGGGTTCCGAGCGTTCCGAGGAGTAGGTTCCGTGGATCTCTTGGCTCATCGTGCCCGTCGTTGTAGTTTGCCTTCACCCGCCGCGCGCGGTACGTACCAGGGGGCGCACCCCGGGGGTACGGACGCGCGTCCGCGGCGCCGTGCCGTAGTGTTCTCGGGCCGATGTGGCCTCGGAGAACACGAGTTGTGCCGGGTTTGGGGCGATGTGCCCCGGGTGTGCGCCTTCGCGCATTGACCCTGTCCGGCTGCCCCCGTATGCTACAAGTTGCGCTGCGAGCCTGCGCGCCTCAGACCTAGCAGGCCGCGCTCGCGTCTGTTGCATGTCCCCTCGGTTGTCGAGGCGTCTCTCCGGAAACGGATTGCGCGCTTTCCAGGCTGTCCGGCTTCTGCAGAGGCGATACGGGCTTTCGGCGTAGCAGTACCTACGACTCTCTGTCCGTACCGGAGCCCTTTCCCACATGACGAGCAGCACCGAGACCACCGCCACCACTCCGCAGGTTGCGGTCAACGACATCGGCGACGCGGACGCGTTCCTCGCGGCGATCGACGAGACGATCAAGTACTTCAACGACGGCGACATCGTTGATGGTGTCATCGTCAAGGTTGACCGGGACGAGGTTCTCCTCGACATCGGTTACAAGACCGAAGGTGTCATCCCGAGCCGCGAGCTCTCGATCAAGCACGACGTCGACCCGAACGAGGTCGTCAAGGTCGGCGACGAGATCGAGGCCCTGGTTCTCCAGAAGGAGGACAAGGAAGGCCGCCTGATTCTCTCGAAGAAGCGCGCTCAGTACGAGCGTGCTTGGGGCACCATCGAGAAGATCAAGGAAGAGGACGGCATCGTCACCGGTACCGTCATCGAGGTCGTCAAGGGTGGTCTCATCCTCGACATCGGCCTCCGTGGCTTCCTCCCGGCGTCGCTCGTCGAGATGCGTCGTGTCCGCGACCTCCAGCCCTACGTGGGCAAGGAGCTCGAGGCCAAGATCATCGAGCTGGACAAGAACCGCAACAACGTGGTCCTGTCCCGCCGTGCCTGGCTCGAGCAGACCCAGTCCGAGGTTCGCCAGACGTTCCTCACCACCCTGCAGAAGGGTCAGGTCCGCTCCGGCGTCGTCTCCTCGATCGTCAACTTCGGTGCCTTCGTGGACCTGGGTGGCGTCGACGGTCTCGTGCACGTCTCCGAGCTGTCCTGGAAGCACATCGACCACCCCTCCGAGGTTGTCGAGGTCGGCCAGGAAGTCACCGTCGAGGTCCTCGACGTCGACATGGACCGCGAGCGCGTCTCCCTGTCGCTCAAGGCGACGCAGGAAGACCCGTGGCAGCAGTTCGCCCGGACGCACCAGATCGGTCAGGTCGTCCCGGGTAAGGTCACCAAGCTCGTTCCCTTCGGTGCGTTCGTGCGCGTCGACGAGGGCATCGAGGGTCTGGTCCACATCTCCGAGCTGGCCGAGCGCCACGTGGAGATCCCGGAGCAGGTCGTTCAGGTCAACGACGAGATCTTCGTCAAGGTCATCGACATCGACCTCGAGCGCCGCCGCATCAGCCTCTCGCTGAAGCAGGCCAACGAGTCCTTCGGTGGCGACCCGGCCTCGGTCGAGTTCGACCCGACGCTGTACGGCATGGCCGCGTCGTACGACGACCAGGGCAACTACATCTACCCCGAGGGCTTCGACCCCGAGACCAACGACTGGCTCGAGGGCTTCGAGGCGCAGCGCGAGGTCTGGGAGACCCAGTACGCCGAGGCGCAGCAGCGCTTCGAGCAGCACCAGGCCCAGGTCATCAAGTCCCGCGAGGCCGACGAGGCCGCTGCGGCCGAGGGCGCTGCCGCCCCGGCCGGCGCTGCTCCGGCCGCCTCCGGCGGCAGCGGTGGCGGCGGCGGTTCGTACTCCTCGGAGTCGGCGGACAACTCCGGCGCCCTGGCGTCGGACGAGGCCCTTGCCGCGCTGCGCGAGAAGCTCGCGGGCGGCCAGAGCTGACGCTCTGACCCCGGCGGCTCATCGGCCGCAGTAGCTGTAGAGCGTTGAGTGAGGCCCGTTCCCTTCGGGGGGCGGGCCTCACTCGCGTGTTCAGTGAGTCATGGTGTGACGGCGATGTTGGTCAGCCCCTTGCCGCCGGTGACGGTGTTGCTCGCATGGACGGTGGTGCGGCAACCGGAGCTGTTGTTGGTGACGTTGATGGCGAGCTGTTTGTCGCCGGTGGCCCCGGAGAGGTCGGAGGCGTTGTCGCGGAAGACGGTGCCGCAGCCCCAGCCGCTCTGCTGGGTGTGGGTCTCGTAGCCGTTGTTGGTGGTGCGGGAGCCCTTGTTGCCCTCGACCAGGACGTCGTTGCCCTTCACATCGACCCAGGAGTCGTCGTAGTTGGCGCCCGTCAGCCCGTGGCCGTCGAAGGTGTTGCCGATGATCCTCGCGCCGGTCGTGCCTTCCTTGATGTCGATGGACTCGCCGCCGACGTCGGGGCCGATGGTGTTGTTCAGGATCTGCACGTTGTCGCTGCGGTCGGAGAGATCGCCGGCCGAACCGACGTACACGCCCTCGCCCATGCCGCGCCCGTTCTGCCCGGTGTCGTGGATCCGGGAGTTCTTCAGGACGCCGTCTTTGCTGGACTTGCGGAAGTGGACGCCTTCCATGTCCAGGTCGTGCACGGTCACCGAGTCGATGACGACGCCGTTCGCCGCGTCGGCCATGATGCCCTTCTGGCCGCCCTTGATCGTGACGCCCTGGACCGTCCAGTACGAGGCGCCGTTCAGGTGCAGCCCGTAGCCGCCGCCCGCCGTCAGGACCGCCCTGCTGGAGCCGGTGAGGGTGATCCGGGCCCCGGAGGCGCCGGGCCGGGTGGCCTTGAAGTTCCCGGTGTACGTGCCGTCGGCGAGCCGGATCGTGTCGCCGGGGGAGACGGTGGTGAGCGCCGTCTTGAGCTGGGCGGCGGTGCTCACGTCGATGACCGCGGCGTTCGCGGGTCCGGCGCCGGCCAGGGTGAGACCGGCGGCGGCCAGGGCGGCGGCGAGCGGGACGGTGAGGGGGGAGCGGGTGCGCATGGGGGTGCCTTCCCGTCGAAGGGGTCCAGAATGTTCCTGTACGTGAATGTGGGACGCGTGTCTGAACGCGTTGCCCAGTGACGGTAGGGACGGCGGCGGGGCGCGTCAAGGTCTGGACCAGGATCGGCGGGCGGTGCCGGACGCGGTGAAACGCTCGTGCGGCGCACACAACTGACGTGGTGTCACCCGCCCCTTCCGGGGAAAGGTCCGGGTGCGGGAATGCTCGTGCAGCCGGTCGTGTTCTTTCCTAGGAACACGAGGAGGAGCGGTAACCGTGCCTGATCCGCAGAGTTTGTACGAATGGGAGCCGAAGGGCCTGGCCGTCGTCGACATGGCGCTGGCGCAGGAGTCGGCCGGCCTGGTCATGCTCTACCACTTCGACGGCTACATCGACGCGGGCGAGACCGGCGAGCAGATCGTCGACGGCCTGCTCGAAACGCTGCCGCACCAGGTCGTCGCGCGCTTCGACCACGACCGGCTCGTCGACTACCGCGCACGGCGCCCCCTGCTCACCTTCCGGCGCGACCGCTGGACGTCCTTCGAGGCCCCGACCCTGGAGGTCCGGGTGGTCCAGGACGCCACCGGAGCGCCCTTCCTGCTGCTGTCGGGCCCGGAGCCGGACGTGGAGTGGGAGCGGTTCGCCGCCGCCGTCGAGCAGATCGTCGAGCGTCTCGGCGTCCGGCTCGCGGTGAACTTCCACGGCATCCCGATGGGCGTCCCGCACACCCGCCCCGTCGGCATCACCCCGCACGGCAACCGCACCGACCTGATGCCCGGCCACCGCAGCCCCTTCGACGAGGCGCAGGTGCCCGGATCGGCCGAGGCTCTCGTGGAGTACCGGCTGATGGAGTCCGGCCACGACGTCCTCGGCGTCGCCACCCACGTACCGCACTACGTCGCCCGGTCCTCCTACCCGGACGCGGCGCTGACCGCGCTGGAGGCCATCACGGCCGCGACCGGTCTGGTGCTGCCCGCCCTCGCGCACTCCCTGCGCACCGAGGCGCACCGCACCCAGACCGAGATCGACCGGCAGATCGGCCAGGGCGACGAGGAACTCGTCTCCCTCGTCGAGGGCCTTGAGCACCAGTACGACGCCGTCGCCGGCTCCGAGACGCGCGGCAACCTCGTCGCCGAGCCGGTCGACCTGCCGTCCGCCGACGAGATCGGCCGCGAGTTCGAGCGCTTCCTCGCCGAGCGGGAGGGCGAGGGCTGAGCGCCCGGGCCCGGCCCGTAGGCTGCGGCCCATGCTGAAAGTGGGCCTGACCGGCGGCATCGGAGCCGGCAAGAGCGAAGTGGCGCGGCTGCTCGTCGAGCACGGCGCCGTCCTGATCGACTCCGACCGGATCTCCCGTGAGGTCGTCGAGCCCGGGACGCCCGGACTCGCGGCCGTCGTCGAAGAGTTCGGGCCGGGCGTCCTGACCGCCGAAGGCGTCCTGGACCGTCCGGCGCTCGGCGCGCTCGTCTTCGCCGACGACGAACGCCGGGCCGCGCTCAACGCGATCGTCCACCCCCTGGTCGGCGCGCGCGCCGCCGAGCTGGAACGCGAGGCCCCCGAGGACGCCGTCGTCGTCCACGACGTCCCCCTCCTCGCCGAGAACGGGCTCGCCCCCTTCTACGACCTGGTCGTGGTCGTCGACGCCTCCGCCGAGACCCAGCTCCACCGGCTCGTGACACTGCGAGGGATGACCGAGTCCGACGCCCGTGCCAGGATGGCCGCCCAGGCGACCCGCGAGCAGCGCCGGGCCGTGGCCGACCTGATCGTGGACAACGACGGGCCGCGGGAGGCGCTGGAGGCGCAGGCCCGCGACGTGTGGGACGAACTGGTCCGCAGGGCTGCCGCCGCCCGCTGAGTCCGCGTACGAGTACGCCCCGGCCGGAATACCGCGGCCGGGGCGGACGTTGGAAACGCGCGAGGGAAGGGAAGGATGCGACCGTGCCCGAGAGGAATCCGGAGACCCACGTCATCGACTTCCGTGCGGCCGAGCAACTGCTCGACGCCCGGGACCCCCGGGGTGCCGTCAAGCTCCTCGACTCGGTGATCGCCGCCCACCCGGAGAACACCGCCGCCCGGCTGCTCCGGGCCCGCGCCTTCTTCGCCGCCGCCCAACTGCGCCCCGCCGAGCTGGAATTCGAGCTGGTGCTGGAGCGTGAGCCGGACAACGCGTTCGCCCACTTCGCGCTGGCCCGCACCTTCGAACGGGCCGGCCGCCCCGAGCAGGCGACCCGGCACTTCCGCCTGGCTGCGGCGCTCGACCCGAAGCCGGAGTATCTGCGGGCCGCGAAGTTCGACGAGCGGGCCTGACGGACCGGACCGGCGTCGATCAACGCCGGGCGGAGGGGCCCGCCTCTCCGCCGTCCATCCAGCCGCCGTCCGCGCCCCGCCCCGGCCGACGCGGACGGCCGTCGCCGTGGTCGGGCTCGTACGGCGGGACGTCACGGCCCGGCTGGTAGTGCGGGCCCTGGCGCATGCGGTACGCGATCACACCGAGGTCCGTCACCGCGAGCAGCAGCACCACCGCGCAGGCCACCGCCCAGCCCGGCCGCCCGGTCAGGGAGAACGCCACCAGGCCGAAGAGGGCCCAGAGAATCCCCCACAGGCTCAGCCAGAGCCGCATCCGCAGCGGACTGCGGGCGGTCGCGGGTTCACTGCCGGTACGCATGGCGATCACCTCACTCACCAGGATGGACCCGCCCGGCGGCGGACGGAACCGGGCACGGCGGCGGCTCGTTCGTTCTTCATGAGCGAATCACCGGTACGCGAGGGGTACGAGGGGACCGGTCCCGGAGCGATCACGCCGGACGGGTGCGCGGTGGAGCTGTATCGCCGGCTGGCCGTCGGCGACGAACCGGACGTGATCGCGGGCGTGGCCCCCGCCGGGGCGAGCATCCTCGAACTGGGCTGCGGGGCGGGCCGGGTGACGCACCCGCTGGTGCGGCGCGGCTTCGACGTGACGGCGGTGGACGAGTCGCCGGAGATGCTGGAGCAGATCGTCGGGGCGCGCACGGTGCGCAGCCCCATCGAGTCGCTGGATCTGGGCGAGGAGCGGTTCGACGTGGTGCTCCTCGGTTCCTTCCTGGTCCACGCGGGCGAGCACCGGGTGCGCGACGGGATGCTGCGCGTCTGCCGGGCCCATGTGCGGGACGACGGGATCGTCCTCGTCCAGCGCGAGGGCGCGGCGCACCGCTCGGAGCTGCCGTGGGAGCGGACCGACCCGTCCGGCGGCCTGATCCGGATCGTCTCCGCGGATCCGGTGGGCGACGGCGTGCGCTCGGTGCGCGCGGAGTATCACTTCGACGACGCGCGGTGGACGCAGACCTTCCTGTCGCGGGAGCTGTCCGACGAGGAGCTCGCCGGGTATCTCGCGGCGGCCGGGCTCAGGGTGGACCGCACCCTCACCGACGACGGCACCTGGCTGCTGGCCCGGCCCGCGCTCTGACCTCGGCGATGTGACCTCCGCGCTCCGACCGGCATGTTCCTCAGTGCACGAAGCTGTAGCTGCGCCACGGGCCGCTGCCCGGCGCGGTCACATCGCTGAACCTGGTCGGCACATACGTCGTCCCGCCGCCCGTGCAGTTCCGCGTGCGGTAGAGGATCACGTCGACCAGCGTCCCGTTCTCCACCTCGTGGGCCCCCGCCGGGGCGATCCGGTGGCAGCCGCGTACCGACGGGCTGTTCACCTGAATCACCGCTTCGCGCTCCGTCGTGTACGTCACCGGGCCCACGGCGGTGCGGCCGAGCCCGGAGCAGCCCGTGGTGGCGAGAGCGAGGAGCGTGACACCGGCGGCGACCCCGAGGCGGCGTCGGCGGTGAACGGTGGCGGTCACGGACATGGGCGGGTCCTCGTCTGCTCGTCCGGTGCTCGTCCGGCGAATCGGTACGTCGGGAAGACGTGCTGGCGCTGGCCACCCTGCCCGCCCGGGACCGCCCCGGCATCCCGTGCGCGGCCGACCGGGCGAGCCGCGGTTCGGCAGAGGTCCACGCTGCAACCCGCATACGCACCTGCCACCCCATGCACCCCTTACAGCCCATGCACCCCTGCCACCCCTTGCACTCCACACGCCCCACACACTCCACACGCCCCACCCGTCCCACCGGCCCCGGTGTCCTCGGAGGGGCTTCGCCCATCACTCAGCGTGGTGGGGCCACTCGTGGATCCGGGCCGGTGACCGACCGGCCTCTCCGCCGCTGAGCTGGGGTGATGCGGTGGCTGTCCGCAGTGTCAGACCTCCCGCCTAGACTCGCGGAGTCAGCACATTCCGTGCCGACGAGACCGTGGACCAGGCGGGAGGAGGTGGCGGACATGACGGCACGGACCCATGAGGGCGAGGCGCGGGGCGCCGAGGGCGCGACCGGAGTCGCCGACATCGGCCGCCTGCTGCGCTGCGCGACGGTCTTCCTGCCCGGCCCGGTGCCCAGGGACGGCCGCATCGCCTTCTGGGACCCGCACGCGGACAGCGACCCCTGGCACGACGGTGAGCGGGCGCGGGGCGGAACATCCTTCGCGTACGCCGACGCCGGCGCGGCCCCCGCCCCCGTCCCGTACACCGAAGCCCGGCTCACGGTCGTCCGGCCGGACCGGGCGGCGGGCCCCGGCCGCGTCCGCACCGCCGAGGTGCCCGCGGCACTGCTGTCCGTGGCCGACGCGCTGCCCGTGCTCGTCCGGGCACGTCATCAGGCGTCCGCCCACCCCGCCGCCCGCTGCTGGGGCGCGGCCGCGCTGCACGCCCTTCAGCTCGTCGCACGCGGCAGGCTCCTCCCCGGACTCACGGCGGACGGCCACGACGCCTGGCGGGCCGGCCCGAGGGACGCCGAGGACGTCGCGCATCTGCGGGCGGTCGCCGCCGCCCTGCCCCCCGAGGGCCACGCGGTGCCGGTCCCCGCTTCCGCGCCGCCCCGCCTCCCCGACCCCGAGGCCCTGATCGGGTCGTTCCTGGACGCCGTCGCCGACACGCTGCCGCGCACACCCGCCGCCGCGTTCGCGATGGGCGCCCCGTTCGCCGCCCGTGAGGCCCAGCATCTGCCCCAGGCCGCCGCCTGGGCCGTCGAGGTGGCCTCGGGCCTGGACGCGGGCGTGCGGGTCTCGCTGCGCCTGGACCTCTCCGCGTACGAACTGTTCGACACCGCCGACACCTACGCGGTCACGGCCGCCCGCGAGGACGCGGAGGCCGCCGACGGATCCGCCCGGCCCGAGCACCCGGACGACCCGGCGGTCCGCCATGCCGCCGCGGCGATCGTGCAGGTCCACAGCCTCGCCGACCCGACGTACGTGGTGGACGCGGCGGCCCTGTGGAACGGCGGGGCGGGCGAGCCGTTCGGGCCGCGCGCCCAGGTCGACGCGGTGCTGGCGGTGCGCCGGGCCGCCCGCGTCTGGGCCCCGCTGGAACGGCTCCTGGGCCAGCCCGTCCCCGATGTGCTCGCGATCACCGAGGACGAGCTGTACGAGCTGCTGAGCGACGCCGGATCCCGGCTGGCCGCCGCCGGGGTCGGGGTGCACTGGCCGCGCGAGCTGGCCCGTTCGCTCACCGCGGCCGCCGTCGTCCGGCCCGCGCCCGGATCGGCCACCGACGGCACGTCCTTCTTCGACGCCGAGCACCTCTTCGCCTTCGACTGGCAGTTGTCCCTGGGCGACGAGCGGCTGACCGAGGCCGAGATGGACACCCTGGCCGAGGCCCACCGCCCGGTGGTGCGGCTGCGCGACCAGTGGGTGGTCGTCGACCCCGCCCTCGTACGCAAGGCGCGCAAGCGGGAGTTGGGGCTCCTGGATCCGGTGGACGCGCTGGCCGTCGCCCTCACCGGCAGCGCCGAGGTGGACGGTGAGCGGGTGGACGCCGTTCCCACCGGGGCGCTGGCCGCCCTCCGTACGCGGATCCTCAGCCAGGACCTGACGATCGCGCCGCCGCCCGGTCTCGACGCGACGCTGCGCGACTACCAACTGCGCGGTCTGGCCTGGCTGGACCGGATGACCTCGCTCGGGCTCGGCGGCTGCCTCGCCGACGACATGGGCCTCGGCAAGACGATCACCCTCATCGCCCTCCACCTGCACCGCGCGCACCCCTCGCCCACCCTGGTGGTCTGCCCCGCCTCCCTCCTCGGCAACTGGCACCGCGAGATCAACCGCTTCGCCCCCGGCGTCCCGGTGCGCCGCTTCCACGGCACGGACCGCACCCTGAGCGATCCGGACGGCGGTTTCGTCCTCACCACCTACGGCACCATGCGCTCCAGCGCCGCCCAGCTCGCCGAGCAGAGCTGGGGCCTGGTCGTCGCCGACGAGGCGCAGCACGTCAAGAATCCGCACTCCTCCACAGCCAAGGCGCTGCGCACCATCCCCGCCCCGGCCCGGGTCGCCCTCACCGGCACCCCCGTCGAGAACAACCTCTCCGAGCTCTGGGCGCTGCTCGACTGGACCACCCCCGGGCTGCTCGGCCCGCTCAAGGCGTTCCGGGCCCGGCACGCCCGGATCGTGGAGAACACCGACACCGCCGCGGGCCTGGGCAACGAGGAGGCGGTGGAGCGGCTGTCCCGGCTGGTGCGGCCCTTCCTGCTGCGGCGCAAGAAGTCCGACCCGGGCATCGCCCCCGAGCTGCCGCCCAAGACGGAGACCGACCACCCCGTCTCCCTCACCCGTGAGCAGGCCACGCTCTACGAGGCGGCCGTCCGCGAGACGATGGCGCAGATCGAGGCGGCGGAGGGCATCGCCCGCCGGGGCCTGATCATGAAGCTGCTGACCTCGCTCAAGCAGATCTGCAACCACCCCGCCCAGTATCTGAAGGAGGAGCCCACCCGGCTCGCGGGCCGCTCCGGCAAGCTCGCCCTCCTCGACGAACTGCTCGACACGATCCTGTCCGAGGACGGCTCGGTCCTGATCTTCACCCAGTACGTGTCGATGGCGAAGCTCCTCTCCGCGCACCTCGCCTCCCGCGCGATCCCCTCCCAACTCCTGCACGGCGGTACGCCGGTGCCCGAGCGGGAGCGGATGGTGGACCGCTTCCAGGCCGCCGAGGTCCCGGTGTTCCTGCTCTCCCTCAAGGCGGCCGGCACCGGGCTGAATCTCACCCGCGCCGCCCATGTAGTCCACTTCGACCGCTGGTGGAATCCGGCCGTGGAGGAGCAGGCCACCGACCGGGCGTACCGCATCGGCCAGACCCAGCCCGTCCAGGTCCACCGGATCGTCGCCGAGGGCACGGTGGAGGACCGGATCGCCGAGCTGCTGGAGTCCAAGCGGGCGCTGGCGGACGCGGTGCTCGGCAGCGGCGAGAGCGCCCTGACCGAGCTGAGCGACCGTGACCTCGCCGACCTCGTATCGCTGCGGAGGCCCGCATGAGTCCCCGCATGAGCCCGCGCCCGACCACCGGCCCGGCCGCCCGCAGGTCCGCCCCGCGCGCTCGGATCGGCCCGGACGATCTGCGGCGTACCTTCGAGGCGGTGCCCGCCCGCACCTCCGCCGAGGGCGAGCCGTTCGCGGACAGCTGGTGGGGCCGGGCCTGGGTGGACGCCCTGGAGTCGCTGTCGATGGACGAGGCCCGGCTCGCCCGCGGCCGTGCGTACGCCGACGACGGCCAGGTCGCCGCGATCACCGTCACCCCGGGGCGTGTCGTCGCCTATGTGCACGGCAGCCGGGCCCGCCCCTACCGCGCCGAACTGCGGCTGCGCACCTTCGCGGACCCGGGCTGGGAGGCGCTGCTCGACGCGGTCGCCGCGCACCCCGGCCGTCTGTCCGCGCTGCTGGCCAAGGAGATGCCGCACTCCCTGGCCCGTACGGCGGAGGACGCCGGTGTCCGGCTGCTGCCCGCCGCCGACGACCTCGATCCCAGCTGCACCTGCCCCGACCACGGGCGGCCCTGCAAGCATGTCGCCGCCCTCTGCTTCCAGACGGCACTGCTGCTCGACAGCGACCCGTTCGTCCTGCTGCTGATGCGCGGCCGGGGCGAGCGCGAGCTGCTGGACGAGCTGGGCCGGCGCAACGCCGAACACTCCGCCCGCGAGCGCCCCGCCGCCCCCGCCGTGCCGTCGGTCGGAGCCGAGGAGGCGTTCGCCGGACGCTTCCTGCCCCCGCTCCCGGCGCCCCTCCCGGTCCCGCCGCACCCCGGCCAGCCGCCTTCGTACCCGGATCTGCCCGGCGCCCGCGATCCGTTGGGCCTGGACCACCTCGCCACCGACGCCGCCGCCCGCGCGCACGCCCTGCTGACCACGGGCCGCGATCCGCTGGCCGGGATCACCGCCTGGCAGGACGCCGTCCGCCTCGCCGCCTCGCGGCCGACCGCCGGGCTCACCGCCACCACCCGCGCGCTCTACCGCGAGCTGGCGTACGCCACCGGCCGCACCACCACCGACCTCGCCCGCGCCGTCGCCGCTTGGCGCCAGGGCGATGCCGAGGGCCTCGCGGTCCTGGAGACGCCCTGGGACCCGCCCGCCGGGCCTTTCGACCGGGCCAGGCCCGCGCTCGCCGCCGCCGGGTTCCCGCGCTTCACGCCCTGGCGCAACCACCTCACCCACCCGGCCGGTTCGCTCCAGCTCCGCTTCGGCCACGACCACCGCTGGTACGGCTACGAATCCGACCCCGGCAGCGAGGACTGGTGGCCGCGCGCCGCGCCGGACCCCGACCCGGTGACCGCCCTGGAAGCGCTGTTGGCCGGTGACTCCGCCGCGGACCTGTCCGGGACCGACGACCCGCTGTACGTACGGTAAAACCCTTGGCCACAGGCTGGTTGGCCCTGTTAGCGTCCTCGACGTGGCGAAACTCAATCAGATCATCGCAGTGGAGAAGGGCGTCAAGTCCAAGGCACACCAGGACCTGACGGCGGCACATCACGGCCTCCAGAAGACCGGACTGCTGGCCGGGATCTCCCGGACCTACCAGCCCAAGGACGAGGAGGGCGAACAGCTTCCGCCCGAGTCGACGCTGGTCCAGGTCAAGGCCGAGGACGTGCTGCGGGACACCGCGGCCACGCTGACCCGACTCTTCGACGTGACCGCCACGAAGGACTGGGCGAACTGCTCGGCCAGGGCCGATGTGTCGGTCGACGGCCGGGTGCTGGTGAGCGAGGTGCCGGTGTCGTATCTGCTCTTCCTGGAGAAGCAGCTGACCGACCTGAACACCTTCGTCCGCAAGCTGCCCGTGCTGGACGCCGCCGAGGCCTGGGTGCAGGACCCGTCGACCGACTCCTGGAAGACCGAGCCGGTCCGCACGCTCCGCACGAAGAAGGTGCCCCGCAACCACGTCAAGGCGGAGGCCACCGACAAGCACCCGGCGCAGGTCGAGGTGTACTACGAGGACATCCCGATCGGGTACTGGACGACCGTCAAGTTCTCCGGTGCGCTGCCCGCGCGGCGCGTCAACGAACTCCTGGACCGGATCGAGAAGCTCCAGCAGGCCGTGAAGTTCGCCCGCGAGGAGGCCAACGGCACGGACGTCACCGACCAGCGGGTGGGTGATGCGGTATTCGGTTACCTCTTCGGGTGACCGACCATGGATTCCCCGGCCGCCGATCAAGGGGGCCGGGGTGCGCGAGGAGCGCAAGCTGAAACTGAAGCTTGTCGTGAAGGCGCGGTCCCAGTGGAGGTTCGACTCCTCCCTCCGGCACGGGCCGGAGTAGCCCAAGCAGGCAGAGGCAGACCGCCGTCAATCTCAGACTCTTGCTCCAGACTCAGCATTCGCCGCCGATCGCCGGATCGAACGGGCCCGGGCCCGCGCGCGTCGAGATGCCGGTTCAAGTCCGGCCCGCAGAGCTCCGATCTGCGGTGGTCCAAAGGCAGGACGCGACGACATCATGACTGACCCGGATCCTTAAACGTGCCGGCGTGCCAGATGGGCGGCATTCACAGGGCCCGGAGGCCGGCTACGCCTCCGGGCCCGCTCCCGTCTCCGATGCCTCTGCCGCTCCCAGCGACACGCCCCGGCCCGCGAAGAACCGCTCGAACTCCGTCAGCGGCAGCACGGCAGCCCGCGTCCCGGCGTCCGTACCCGACGGGTTGTGGAAGTGGACGCCGGACCCGTCGGCCGTGCGCGCGGTCACCAGCACCAGATGCCCGCCCCGCCCCGGAGCCGGCCGCTCCGGATGCCGGATCCCGTAGTGGACGGAGGCCAGCACCGTACGGCCCGCGTCCAGCAGTGCGGGGATCTCGGCCACGTCCAGGTGCCGGTGCACCGTGGCCTGACGCCCGTACACCTCACTGACGTACTCCGCGAAGGGCGCGTAGACCAGGCCCCGGATCGTGCCGTCCACGTCCTCCGTGTACGCCCCGTACTTCAGCGCCCCGTCGCGCAGCGCGAACAGCGACGGGGCATCGGCGCCGAGCGCCATGCGCAGGCAGGTCATACCGCACAGATGACCTGCCCACCGCGCGTACTCGGCGGGCGAGGACGCCCCCGACTCCGCCCAGCCCGGGTCCTCGGCCGGATCCAGCCCGCCCTCCACGATCGCCCCCACCAGCTCCCGCGTGACGAACTGGGTGTAAACGGGGGCGGGGCAGAGGGCGCAGGTCACTGGCGGTATCCGTTCAGGAAGCGGCCGATGCGGCTGATCGCCGCGTCGAGATCATCAGCGTACGGAAGGGTCAGGATGCGGAAGTGGTCCGGGCGCGGCCAGCTGAAGCCGGTGCCCTGCACCACCTGGATCTTCTCCCGCAACAGCAGATCCAGCACGAACTTCTCGTCGTCGACGATCGGGTGCACCTTCGGGTCGATGCGCGGGAAGGCGTACAGCGCGCCCTTCGGCTTCACGCACGAGACACCCGGGATCTCGTTCAGCCGCTCCCAGGCCCGGTCGCGCTGCTCGTGCAGCCTGCCGCCCGGCGCGACCAGCTCCCGGATGGACTGCCGGCCGCCGAGCGCGGCCTGAATGGCGTACTGCGCCGGCGCGTTGGGGCACAGCCGCATGGAGGCCAGCATGGTCAGGCCCTCCAGGTAGTTGCGGGCGTGCTGCCGCGGGCCGGACACCACCATCCAGCCGGAGCGGAACCCGGCCACCCGGTACGTCTTCGACAGGCCGCTGAAGGTGAGGCAGACCAGGTCCGGGGCGAGGACCGCCGCACTGTGGTGCTCGGCCCCGTCGTAGAGGATCTGGTCGTAGATCTCGTCGGCGAACACCATCAGGTTGTGCCGGCGGGCCAGATCCAGAATGCCTTCGAGGATCTCGCGCGGATAGACCGCGCCGGTCGGGTTGTTCGGGTTGATGATCACGACGGCCTTGGTCCGGTCGGTGATCTTCGATGCCATGTCGGCGAGGTCCGGGTTCCAGTCGGACTCCTCGTCGCAGACGTAGTGCACGGCCCTGCCGCCCGCGAGCGTGGTCACCGCCGTCCACAGCGGGAAGTCCGGGGCCGGGATCAGCACTTCGTCGCCGTCCTCCAGCAGCGCCTGCACCGCCATCGAGATCAGCTCGGAGACCCCGTTGCCGAGGAACACGTCGTCCACGCCGATCTCGGTCAGCCCCATGGCCTGGTAGCGCTGGACGACCGCCCGCCGGGCCGAGAGGATGCCGCGCGAATCGGTGTAGCCGTGCGCCTGGGGCAGCATCCGGATCATGTCCTGGACGATCTCCTCGGGAGCCTCGAAACCGAAGAGCGCGGGGTTGCCCGTGTTGAGCCGGAGCACGCTGTGGCCCGCCTCCTCCAGGGCGTTGGCGTGCTCGATGACCGGGCCCCGGATCTCGTAGCAGACCTCGTTGAGCTTGCTGGACTGCCGGAACTCCATGCGCTGCCTCCCGAGCCGAATTGCGATACTTGGTTTTACCAAGCTTCAGCTTGGAAAGTCCAACAACATGTCTAGACTGCGTCGCATGCCACGTCAGCAGCAGCCAGCAGCACGCCCCGCCCGTCGCCGGAGCTACGACCAGTTCGACGCCACCGCCCGCGCCCTCGACTCCGTCGGCGACCGGTGGACGCTGCTGATCGTCCGTGAACTGCTGGGCGGGCCCCGCCGGTACACGGACCTGCACGCCGATCTGCCCGGCGTCAGCACGGATGTGCTGGCCTCCCGCCTGAAGGACATGGAGCAGGGCGGACTGGCGCTGCGCCGCAAGCTGCCGCCTCCCTCGGCGGCGTCGGTCTACGAGCTGACCGAACGCGGTCACGCCCTGCGGCCCGTCCTCGCCGCCCTCGCCGCATGGGGCGCGCCCGCCCTCGCCGAGCGCCGCCCGACCGACGCGGTGCGGGCCCACTGGTTCGCGCTGCCGCTGCTCGGCGCCCTCACCGGGCTCACCCAGGAGGGCGTCCTCGAAGTCCGGCTCGACGAGGGCGAGTTCCATCTCCATGTCGGCGGGGGAGCGGGGAGCGTGCTGTCGGGCGCCGAGGCGTACGGACCGGTGTACGGATACGGCCCCGCCGACCGCCCCGACGCCCGGATCGTTCTCGACGCCGGGGTGTGCCTGGAGCTCGCGCAGGGCGGGGCGGGACTCGCTGAGGCGGTGAAGGACGGCCGCGTCGAGGTGTTCGGCGAGAGCCCGCTCGCCACCGAACTGCGGGGATCCTGAGCCACGTTCCGGGGGCCGGAGCGCTCGCGGGAGCGGCCGCGCCCGGATCCGGCGATGATGGAGCCGTGCGACTCGAAGCGATCACCTGGGAACGGCTGGCCGGCGAGCTGGCCCGGTACGGCGACGGGCTGTCCGCGGCCGACGGCGGGCCCTGGCTCGCTCTCGGCATCGACGGCGCTCCGGCCGCCCGCACCGGCGAGTGCGCCGAACGCGTCGCCCAGGAGCTGCGGCTGCTCGGCCGCTCGGTCCTCGTGGTGCCCACCGAGGGCTTCCTGCGCCCGGCGAGCCTGCGCTTCGAGTACGGGAAGCAGGACCCGGACGCGTACGTCGACGGCTGGTTCGACACCGGGGCGCTGTGGCGCGAGGTGTTCGGGCCGCTGGAGGCGGGCGGCTCCGGCCGGGTGCTGCCCGATCTGTGGGACCCGGTGACCGACCGGGCGACCCGGAGCCCGTACCACGCGCTGCCCGAGGGCGGGGTCGTCGTCGTGCACGGCCCGTTCCTGCTGGGGCACTGGTTCCCGTTCGCGCTGAGCGTTCATCTGCGGCTGTCCCCGGGCGCGTTGCGGCGGCGTACGCAGGAGTCGGAACGCTGGACCCTGCCCGCCTTCGCCCGGTACGAGGACGAGGTGGCGCCATCGGAGCGGGCGGACGTGGTGGTCCGGGCGGACGACCCGTCGCACCCGGCCTGGTCGGGGCTGCCCGGGAGCTGGTGAGCGACGCAGGACTCCGCGCCCGCGGTCACCGGCCCGGCGGTGGCGTCCGCCGTCATCCGGCCGGGCGGCGGCGGCCGTTCGACCGGTGGCCGTCCTCGACCGGCGGCGCGTTCACGGGCGGCCGCCCTCGACCGGCGGCGGCCCTCAGCGGTCCGGTGGCCGGCCGCCCACCGTGGCC
>NZ_JAAGMH010000117.1:0-1915 GCF_010548505.1 Streptomyces sp. SID14515
GCCCGGGCCGCCGCCCTGGCCCTGGCGGAAGGACCCGCCGCCGCTGCGGCCACCGCTGCCCGCGCCGCCGCCGCTCCGGGGGTTCCGGTCGCCGCCGCCGCTGCTCCGGCCGCTCCCGCCGTTGCCGCTTCCGCTGTTCCTGCCACTGCTTCGCATCAAAATTCCGTCTTGTCGTCTGCGTGAGTATCCGGGGTGTCCGGTGCGTCCGGATCGAACGACGGCACACCCTCTAGCGTCTCAGCCTCGATCGCGTCCGCCTCCGGGAGGAAGGGCGCGAGCTCCGGGAGCTCGTCCAGGCCGCGCAGGCCCATTCGCTCCAGAAAGTAGTTCGTCGTCCTGTACAGGATCGCACCTGTTTCGGGTTCCGCGCCCGCCTCCGCCACCAGGCCCCTCTGGAGGAGGGTCCGCATGACCCCGTCGCAGTTCACTCCGCGCACCGCCGAGACCCTGGATCGGCTCACCGGCTGCCGGTACGCGACCACCGCCAGGGTCTCCAGCGCGGCCTGGGTGAGCCGGGCGTGCTGGCCGTCCAGGACGAAGCCCTCCACGGCCGCCGCGTACTCGGGCCGGGTGTAGAACCGCCAGCCGCCCGCGACGAGCCGCAGGTCGAAGCCCCGGCGCTGCACGGTGTACTCGTCGGCCAGCTCCCGCAGCGCGTCCGCCACGGCCCTGCGGGGCCGCTGGAGCACCTTGGCGAGGTGGTCGACGGTGGCGGGCTCGTCGACGACCATGAGGACCGCCTCCAGGGCGGGCTTGAGGTCGAGCGAGGCGACCGCGCTCCCGTCGTCCGGTCCGCCGTCGTCCTGTGCGGTGGGCTGCGCGCTCATTCCCGTACGTCCTCCTCTTCCGGGTTCCCGTTCAGCTCCTGGTCGAACTCGTCCGTCACCACCGGCTCCGCGTCCGCCCCGCCGCACCAGGCCACCAGCAGGTCGCCCAGCGCCTCGTCCTGGTCGAGGGTGACGGCCTTCTCGCGGTACAGCTCCAGCAGGGCCAGGAAGCGGGCGACCACGGTCAGGGTGTCCGGCGCGTCCTCGGTCAGCGCCTGGAAGCTCACCGCCGCCCCGGCCGCGCGCAGCCGCTCCACCACCAGGCCCGCCTGCTCCCGGACGCTGACCAGCGGGGCGTGGATGTGGTCCACGTACACCTGGGGCTTCGGCTTCGGCTGCATCGCCTTCACCGCGAGCTTCGCGAAGCCCTCGGGCCCGATGCTGATCACCACCTCGGGCAGCAGCGCGGCGTGGTGGTCCTCCAGACCGACGGTACGGGGGTGGCGGCGGGCCTCGGACTCCAGGCGGCCCTGGAAGATCTCGGCGATCTGCTTGTACGCGCGGTACTGGAGCAGCCGCGCGAAGAGCAGGTCCCGCGCCTCCAGGAGCGCGAGGTCCGCCTCGTCCTCGACCTCGGCGGCGGGCAGCAGCCGGGCGGCCTTGAGGTCGAGGAGCGTGGCGGCGACGACGAGGAACTCGGTGGTCTGGTCGAGGTCCCAGTCGGGGCCCATGGCACGGATGTACGCCATGAACTCGTCGGTGACCTTGGAGAGGGCGACCTCGGTCACGTCCAGCTTGTGCTTGGAGATCAGCTGGAGGAGGAGATCGAAAGGGCCCTCGAAGTTCACCAGGCGGACGGTGAACCGCTTGTCGTCCGGATCGGGCTCGGCCGCGGGCTCCGGCCTGGTCGCCGACTCCGGCTCGGCCGCCGGTACGGCAACGGCCTCCGGCTCCGGCTCCGGTACGGGCTCTACGGGCTCCCGTACGGCCTCGGGTGCCGGCTCGGGCTCGGCCTCCGGCACGCGTACGGGCTCCGGGGCCGCCTTCTCCGCCGCCACGGGCGGCGCCGCCACCCCCGGCCCCCGCCCCAGGGCACGGCGGCGCGGGGCGGCGGGGTCGTCGGGCGTGGGCATAGAGGTCCAGGGGTG